>JAZSEH010000025.1:0-4165 GCA_045531585.1 Acutalibacteraceae bacterium | reverse complement strand
TTCGGAAACCTCCTGGAAGGTGGGGTCGAGGCCTGCGTTCACATCCGCAGAAAGACATTTTGAATTGCGAAGTGCGACAGTGGCGTCAACACCCTGCATTGTCGCGATATCACCGATAACAAAGCGTAAAAAGTCGGACTCAAGGCCGGTGTTGCCTGTCGAACCGATTTCCTCCTTGTCGGCAAGGATGGCGACTGCGGTTTTTTCGGGAGCTTCAACCTCCAAAACAGCGGTGAGTGCGGGATATGCACAAACACGGTCATCCTGACCGTAGGCGCCTATCATAGAGCGGTCAAAGCCAATGTCACAGGCGGTAAAGGCAGGTACCATTTCAAGCTCGGCAGAGAGAAAATCCTCCTCGGTAAAGCCGTATTTCTCATAAAGAATATTTAAAATGTTAAGCTTAACAAGCTCGCTGCCCTCATCGTCGCGGAAGGGGTAGCTGCCAATAAGAACGTTAAGCTCCTCGCCGCGGATACCGTCGGCAAGCTTACGCTCACTCTGGTCCTTGGCAAGGTGGGGGAGCAGGTCATTTATAACAAACTTGGGCTCATCGGCCTTTTCGCCGATATTAACCTCAATAATCTCACCGTCGGCCTTAACAACAACGCCGTGGAGGGCAAGGGGAACGGCAGTCCATTGATATTTTCTTATACCGCCGTAATAGTGGGTTTTAAAGAGCGCCAGCTCAATTTCCTCATAAAGGGGATTGGGCTTTAAATCAAGGCGGGGGGAATCAATGTGGGCGGCGGTAATACGCATACCCTTTTCCACAGGCTCCTTACCCATTACAACAAAGGCAATGGATTTACCCCTGTTATTAACGTAAAATTTATCTCCTGCAGCGTATTTTTTTGCAGGCTCAAACTCACTAAAGCCTGCACTTTCTGCCTGAGCAATGGCCTCCTTCACGGCCAGACGCTCGGTTTTTGCGGCGTCAAGAAAGGCCTTGTAGCCACAGCAGAAATCCTCTGCCGCTTTAACGGTAGCTTCATCTACCCTTAAAATACCGTTTTTGCGCTTAAGGCAAAGCTTTTCGCTAAGCTCCTTAGCGGTTATCTTTTCACTCATATTATTTTCCTCCTACAACTAATCTGCCTAAAAGATTATTAAACTCAGCCTCAAGGCTGCTTTGCTCGCCGTTGTTATAAAGCACGTGGTTGGCTCGTTCAAGATAAAATTCGTCGGGCTTTCCTGCACTGATTCGTGCAAGGGCGGCCTCCTCACTCATATTATCACGCTGTATTATTCTTTTTATGCGCGTATCCCTGTCACTAAGCACCGCAATGGTGGTGCCGCATATTTCGTCAATGCCGCTTTCAAAAAGGGTAGGGGCATCAAGCAGAATAATGTTGTCCTTGGCATTTTCTATGTCATTTAATATGCGGTAGGTAACAAAGGGGAAAACCGTGTCATTTAAAAGAGTGGTGCTTTCCTTGCTTTCAAAGGCACGCAGAGCCAGAACCCTTCGGTCAACGGTGCCTTCCTTTATTACGTCCTCACCGAAAGCCTCAGCTAATGCGGCCTGACACATGGCGTCGGTGGCAAAAATTTCGTGTACCACCTTGTCGCAGTCAATAACCGTAATACCAAAGTTTTTCGCGTTGCCTACGGCACTGCTTTTGCCTGCACCCGTAGGGCCTGTAAGTCCTATAATATGCTTCATAAATTTATCACCTTAAATGCCGCCGCACGAATAAGGCGGTTGTAAACCGCAAGCCCAACGCCCGCTTTTGCCGGGGCGTGGACAAAGGCTTCCTCACATTCCTCATCGTCAAGACCTCTAAGCACCTCAAAAAGATTATGTGCCAAGGTCTCAGGGGCGTTTTTGTCGCCGTAGCAAATGCTTTTTACGGTAATGCTTTCCTGTTCACCGCTAAAGCAAACCGCCAAAGCGTTTTTCTTAGTATTAACAAAATTTATGTATTTATCGCTGTCCCCCTCCACAAGGTATACCGTCTTTTTGGGGGCATAGTGCTTGTACTTCATTCCGGGGGAGGCAACCTTTTGTCCCTTTTCAGGCTCCATAAGCACGGCAGGGTCAACGGTAAGGTCGGGTAAAAATTCCTTTAACTGCTCTACCGTTACCGCACCCGGACGAAGAAGTCGGGGCGTTTCTCCTACAAGGGAAACAACGGTGGATTCCACACCAACTGTGCAGTCTTCACCCATTAAAACGGCGTCAATCCTATTATCCATATCATTTAAAACGTGGGTGTAGCTGGTGGGGGATGGGGCGCCCGAAATATTGGCGCTGGGTGCCGCAAGGGGCAAGCCGCTTACCTCTATCACCCTGCGCGCCGTTTCATCACTTGGCATACGCACCGCAACGGTATCAAGCCCTGTGCTTACACTTTCGCAAACTGCGGTGCCTTTTTTCAGCACCATTGTAAGGGGCCCCGGCCAAAAGGCCTTTGCAAGGGCGTAGGCGCTATCGGGAATGTCTACGGCGATTTTTTTCAAATGGGAAATATGTGCTATATGAACTATAAGGGGGTTATCCTGCGGTCTGCCCTTGGCAATGAATATTTTTTTCACCGCCTCGTCATTTAAAGCACTTGCCGCAAGACCGTAAACAGTTTCGGTGGGAATGGCAACAATACCGCCATTATTTAAAATGTGGGCGGCGGCCAAAATCCCATTTTTATCAGTTTTAAGCCTTTTAGTTTTCATTTATTCCTCGTCCGATTTAAGCATCTCTGCACGGTAGTGGGTTATAAGCGCATCAACAATTTCGTCAATATCGCCGTTTAAAATCTGCTCAATTTTATAAAGGGTAAGACCAATTCTATGGTCGGTAACTCTGCCCTGTGGATAGTTATAGGTACGGATTCTTTCACTTCGGTCTCCCGTACCAACCTGAGCCTTTCTTTCTCCTGCAATGGCCTCGTTCTGCTCCGCCATCATACGCTCATAAAGGCGTGAGCGAAGTACCTTCATCGCCTTGTCCTTGTTTTTGTGCTGACTGCGCTCGTCCTGACACTCAACCACAAGACCTGTGGGCAGGTGGGTTATACGAATGGCCGACTCGGTTTTGTTAACATGCTGACCGCCTGCGCCGCCTGAACGGTAGGTGTCAATCTGCAGGTCGGCAGGGTTTATCTCAATTTCAACATCCTCCGCCTCGGGAAGCACCGCAACGGTAACGGTAGAGGTGTGAATTCTTCCTTGCGTTTCGGTTTCGGGAACACGCTGAACACGGTGCACGCCGCTTTCATATTTAAGGCGTGAGTAGGCACCCTCACCTGCTATCATAAAGCTTATTTCCTTGTAGCCGCCAAGCTCGGTTTCGTTGGCGCCCACAATCTCAATCTTCCATCTGCGTGACTCAGCATACATTGAGTACATTCTGAAAAGTGAGCCTGCAAAAAGCGCCGATTCCTCACCACCTGCGCCACCGCGAATTTCCACAATAACATTGCGGTCATCGTTGGGGTCTTTAGGCAGCAGCAAAATTTTAAGCTCCTCGGCAATTTCCTCCTGTGCCTTTTTGGAGGCTTCAAGCTCCTCCTCCGCAAGCTCCTTAAAATCCTTGTCAAGACCGCCTGCATCAAGCAGCTCGCGGGCTTCAGCCTCATTATTTTTAGCGGTAGTATATTCGCGGAACTTTTCAACAATGGGGGTTAAGTCCTTATGCTCCTTCATAAGCTTTTTAAACTGCTCATTGTCCGAAACTATATCGGGATTCATAAGCAGTTCGCCTATTTCCTCATATCTTGCCTCAACGGCCTTAAGCTTATCAAACATTACTTGTTCTCTCCGTTTTTAATTATTTTTTTTATGTTTTTTTCACACTTTACTCGGGGGAGCATTATTTCGTGACCGCAGGCAGTACATTTTATTTTAAAATCCATACCCACACGGGTTACCAAAAAGGTGTTGCTTCCGCAAGGATGCGGCTTTTTCATTACAAGAGTATCTCCAACTGCAACGTCCATAATGCATACCCCTCCAATCTAACACTTTATTATATAACACTTTTACTGAAAAGGCAAGAAGTATTAAAAGACTTATATCCAATTGTTGTAGGTTTACAATAGATGTGTTACAGTAGGCAAAAAAATAAGTGACGAATGGAAAATCCTGTGTTACAGTTAAGTTGCTCATACAAAACAGACAGGAGGATTAACCATTCGTCATGAAAACTGTAACACAAACTATGCTG
>JAZSEH010000037.1:0-10800 GCA_045531585.1 Acutalibacteraceae bacterium | reverse complement strand
CCGAAAAACATTTGCCTATTTTCGGCAAGTATTTACCTTTCTCAAAGTATGTAACCCACTATGACACTTTCAAAATTTGAAAGTGTCATTTTCTTTTACATAGAAAAACGGAGGACACTTCTTTACGAAGTGTCCTCCGTTGGAGAGCCTTTTGTTATTGTATTTCCATATTCTGAAGTTTTTCAATAAATCCCACATCCTTTTCAGCCGATTTCACACGGTCAAAGAACATCATATTAAGGGTATTTTTGATAAGCTCATTATGTGCTTCACAGGAAAAAATGTTTTTAAGTGATGCCGCACTAGACTTCTTTGCCTGCACAGCTTCATTGTAGTTCAGCATTTTAATATAGCCGTTAATTCCGGCTATAATGCACCAAGTATCGAAAAGCTCTGCAATTTTTCTTTCATCGTTTAGCGGTGCACAGAGAACTTCCATATATTCATTAAACTTTTCTTTTTTCGCACCAACCAACAGGGATATTTTATCAAAATCAAATGTGTAGGGATAGGTTTTTATTGTTATTCCCTTTTCGGTTACGTCAAGCTCCGTCATATAACCGTAGAACCAACTTGCCCTCACACCCTCCTTGCTATGCGGGAAAAAGAAATTACCCATACTGTAAACAATAGGTGAGCCGTTATAAAGCTCGTAGCCCTGAGGGCAATGGGTGTGCATTGCAATTACTGCCGCCGCGCCAAGGTCAATAAAATGGCGGTAAAGTTCCACCTTTTCGGGTGACGGAAATGGGTCATATTCATTTCCGCCGTGAAAATAAATTATTGGCTTCTCGCCGTTAGCCTTTGCCAATTCTATCTCCCTTGTTACAAGAGAAAGTCTATAGCCTGCAGAGCCTGCTTCATTTTTAGTTGCTACACCGAACTCGTTTTCGCAAACAGCAATTACCGATACCGTGATACCTTCCTTTGAAAACTTAACGGGCTTGTAGGCATAATCTATATTCGCTCCTGCACCGCATATTAAATATCCGTTTTTATGCAGTAAATCAATGGTGTTAAAAATCGGCTCATCACCGTAATCTCCCGTATGATTATTGGCAAGACCCACCGCGGTGGGTTTTAGGACATTTATGTATTCTATAAATCTTTCGTCCGAGATGAGATTGGGACCGCTTTTTATAATCGGTGTATACTTTTCCCTTACGCCAAGGATATTTTCAAGATTTAAAATGCTGAAATCTGCTGATTTAAATATCGGCGCTATCTCAGCCATACAGTTTACTGCCTTTTGTGTATCCGGTGTAGCTTCCATATAGTTAAAGGACATATCTGCCGCAAATAGTATTTTCATTACATCTTACCCCTTAAAAATTTTATGAAATATTGCCAATCCTCGCGGGATAGGTAGTGCTCGCCTTCGCGTATATGGTAGCCGATATTACCCTGATGCAAAGGCTCGCCAACTTTAGGGAAACATTGGGGATGAATAAAGCCCTTACCCGTATGCTTTACATAATAGTCACTTGCCGCAACACAGGACAGGTATTCATTTTCAGGATGCGCCCAGGCGTCCCCCATAGCACTTGCAACGTAAACAAGGTGTGGTACGTTAGCCGCTAACAGGAAATGCTGGTCAAATGGCATTTTGTCCTCGTTACCCGAATGCTTTTTATAATTCTTGCAAAACCAATGCGGGAAAACGTTATTTATTTTTTCTATCGTCTCCCCCTGCTTGCCTCGCGCAAGGGCGGCACCGCTACAGCCTGAATCATTTGAAAATGCGCAGAAAAAGCGTTTATCAAGCGCTCCTGTAAGAAGTGCGGTTTTACCAAGCCTTGAATGGCCCACAACGCTGATATGGCTATGGTCAAGCTCAGGCAGGGTGAGTGCATAGTCCATTACGCGCATTGCGGCCCAAGCCCAAAGACCGATTTTACCGCAATCATCATTTTTTCTTTCGCCGTTTTTATAAACAACCCCTGCAAGGCCGTTGGTAAAATCGCCGTCATCGCTTGATACGTCCTTATAACAGAAGGAAAGCACTGAAAAGCCGCTATCAACTATTTCCTCGCTTGGTAAATACCTATCGGGAACGTTATCACGAAAGTTAATATGAATAAAGCAGGGCACCTTTTCCTTTGTGTTTAAACGGGTATAGTAAACGGGAAAGGCAAACTCACCAAAAGGTGCTTGGCATTTAAGCATAAGCTTTATAAGTGTAGCCTTGCCTGCACAAAAGCTATCATCCTTTGTTACCACCTCTGCCCACACCTTGGTTTGAGCAGTTGGAAGTCGCCCGTATTCCTCAAGGGTTAAAAGGTCAATTATTTCATCCTTTGACAGTTCATCAGGCATTGGAAGGTTGTCAGGTAACTTCATAGACATAAGCTCCTCGATTTTTTCTTTTTATACAAAGGTTTTAATAATTTTCAGCAGAATATACCGTCATTCCTATACCTGCATCACGCACCAAAATATCCTTAGGCATACGGGAAAATCTTATGGTAACGTAGAAATCCCCTGCCGCTCCCGATATATTGCTTATTTGAATAAAATATACCACCCAAAACCAATTTTCGGGCACAAGGCAATTTACCACAGCAAGTACGATACCCCATATCACAACGGGGGCAAGGGCAATAATTATGTAAGGGAGCTTAGGATAATAATCCTCACTACCTGCAAAGGCATACAGTCCCGTAAAACCATATTTAACCTTTTTTGTGCCGAAAAGCTTCATGGTTATACCGTGGACCAACTCGTGAAGGAGCATATATACAACTATCGAAACCAGCAGAACAGCAAATCTTACTGTGTATGCGGTAAGTCCTTGCTCCATATCAAAAAGAGTAAAAAAGGATATATAAAAATGTGCAGGCACCGCCATTACCACGGCTATTAAAACGGCAAACAGATTTATAAGCAACGCCATTTTCTTGTTTTTTTGAAGGTTTACGGAAAAAATCTCTCCGTAGCCTTCGGGAAGGTTTTTTATAGCTTTCATTTTTCTATCCCCTTTTAAGCAAATTATAACACAACTTGTTTTTTATTACAACAAAAACTCCTTCATTTGAAGGAGTTTTTGGCAAGAGGCTTTTTACTTTTTTTGGTTATTACATTTACCGCAGCACTGCTTGGCATAGGGACAGCCTACACAAGCATTTCCACGCTTTTTAGACCTATACAGATACAGTATAACAGCGGAAATTATTAAAGCAACTACTGCAATGATTATTATATTCTTTACCATATTTATTTTACCGATGCGGTTTCCTTTTTCTTAGTACTGAATTCTGCCTTAAGCTTATTGTTTGTATTGTTGATAAGAGCAATTATAATGCCGACAATTACAAGAACTGCTGCAAGACCGCAGATGGCGGCTACAACGTTAAGGGAGGCAGGTGCGGTAACAAGCGTACCTATTGTATAAACAAGATAACCTACCGTAAAGCCTATACTAAGCTGAAGGCCAATACCACCCCAAAGCCATTTAGCACTCTTCATTTCAGAGTTCATAGCACCTATGGCTGCAAAGCAAGGAGGAGTAAAGAGATTGAACATAAGGTATGCAAGGGCGGCAACCTTGGTAATTGCCATTACGCCTGCAACCTGAGTTCCTGCGCCCTCCATAAGAGCAAGCTCCTCGGTATCAATTAAGTTTTCAAGACCTACGAAGCAAACTGCAAGTGTACCTACAACGTTTTCCTTAGCAATAAAGCCTGTAACCGCTGCTGCAGCAAGCTGCCAGCTAAGCACGCCTACAATAGGAACAAGAATATATGCGAAGGGACCTGCTATGGTAGCAAGAATGGAGGAATCTGCAGTTTCGGCAACGGAGAATTTCCAATTAAATGTCTGCATAATCTGAACAGCAGTATTACAAAGGAGAATGATGGTGGCGGCCTTAACTATGTAAGCCCAACCACGGGAGCACATTGATTTAAAGGCGTTCCAAAGAGAGGGAGCTTTATACTCGGGAAGCTCAATAATAAAGAAGGATTTTCTGTTTTTATAGCCTGTAATCAGATTGATAAGAAGTGCGCCAAGGAAAATAATAACAATACCCGAAAGGTACATTGTCCAGCTTACCCAGCCTGCGTTATCAAAGAATGCACCTGCAAAAAGCGAAATTACAGGAATCTTAGCACCACAGGGCATAAAGGGTGCAAGCATAGCAGTTGCCCTGCGCTCACGTTCGTTACGGATGGTACGGCAGGCCATAACGCCCGGAATTGCACAGCCTACGCCGATAACGAAGGGTATAACAGATTTACCCGAAAGACCAACCTTTTTAAATATAGGGTCAAGTACAACGGCAACGCGGGACATATATCCGCAGTCCTCAAGAATGGCAATAAGGAAGTACATTACCATAACCAGTGGTAAGAAGCCTACAACGGCGCCAACACCGCCGATTATACCGTCAACCACAAGGGCAGAAAGGAGAGGATGAGCACCTTCCATAAGGCCGCCTACCCATTCACCGAACATTTCAATAAGGGTTACAAGGCCGGGGACCTCAAGGCCGAAAAGCAAACCGCCCTCAGCAATAAAGGGACCAACCCAAGCCTGAGAGATTTGGAAAACAAGCCACATTACAACGGCAAATATGGGGATACCTGCCCATTTATTAGTTATAACGGCATCAATTTTATCGCCAAAGTTTTTATCCTTGGTTAAAACCTTACGGCTTTCAACCTTTTTTACAATACTGTTAACAAAATCAAAACGCTTACGGTCAGCAGCCACTACCGCATTTTTATTGGTAAAGTCAACATAGCCCTGATCGTAAGGAGCGGTCTGGCCCTTGCCTATCTGAGCAACGGCGGCCTCAACAACTGCCTTTAAGCCATCTGCGGCAATTGATACGGTATTTATTACGGGACAACCAAGCTTTGTGCTCAGAGCCTTAGCATCAATTTTTGTTTCTTTTTTCTCATTTATATCGCTCTTGTTAAGGGCAATAACAACGGGAATGCCAAGCTCTAAAAGCTGGGTGGTAAAGAAAAGACTACGGCTTAAGTTGGTAGCATCCACAATGTTTATGATGGCATCGGGATTTTCTTTCTTTACGTAGGAGCTGGTAATGCTCTCCTCACTGGTAAAGGGTGACATTGAATAGGCTCCGGGAAGGTCAACGGCAATAAGCTGCTCCTCACCCGAATAGTAAACCTTTTTTATAGGATGCTCCTTCTTCTCAACCGTTACGCCTGCCCAGTTGCCCACCTTTTCGTTGCTGCCTGTAAGGGCATTGTACATTGTGGTTTTACCTGAGTTAGGATTGCCTGCAAGTGCAATTCTCATTGAAAATTCCTCCTCTGTTTTTTGCCTTTAAAAATTCCTTTTGGAAATATTAACTTATTTTGGTTAGCATTCGCTAACTCTTTGTCAAAAAAACAATCGACAGACTGTTTTGCCGTTAAATTATAATGGCTTCGGCCAATTGCTTGTCGATATTATAGCGTGCATCCTTAATGGATACCATACAGCTGCTTTTAAGGTGAGATACTACGGTAATGGTTTCACCGCTGTAGCAACCGAGCGAAAACAGAAATGCGTCCAATTCTTCGTCATCGGTATTTATTTCTTTAATTATGTATTCTGTTCCCTCTTGTGCTTCCCTTAAAGTCATAAATATCACCGTAAAAATGTGTTATAAAACAATAAAATTATGAGGTTAGCCCCTGCTAACCTCATACATTATACCACTTTGCTAAAATTTGTCAAGCATTTTTTTATAATTTTTTTAAAGAAATTTTAGTCAAAAAGAGGAGTGGAAAAATACCTTTCTGCGGTATCGGGTAAGACAGTCACAACACGCTTTCCCTTGCCCAGCTTTTTGGCAAGCTTAATGGCGGCGGCCACGTTGGTACCGCTGCTTATACCACACATTATACCCTCCTTATAGGCCAGCTGTTTTGCAACCTGCAGGGCTTCCTCATCCTTAATAATGCACACGTCATCATAAATATTGCAGTTTAAAATAGCAGGAATTATACCGTCACCTATACCCATTTGAACGTGGGTACCAATGGAACCGCCCGAAAGTATAGCGGCATTTTCAGGCTCCACCGCCCAAATTGTCATATCAGGGTTTTGTGCCTTCAGGGTCTCGCCTATTCCTGTTATGGTACCACCCGTACCTATGCCTGAGCAAAAGCCGTGAATGGGACCGTTTACCTGGGCGAGTATCTCTGCCCCTGTGCCCGTGCGCTGTATTTGGGGATTGGCAGGATTTTCAAACTGCTGAGGAACAAAAACATTGGGGTCTTCATCCCGCATTTTTATGGCTAGGTTAAGACATTCCTCAATGCAAAGGCCGATATTACCGTCATCATGGATAAGTATAACCTCTGCCCCGTAGTGCTCCACAAGCTTGCGGCGCTCCTCACTTACCGAGTCAGGCATTATAATTTTAACCTTAAGGCCCTTTACTGCGCCCACAAGAGCAAGACCTATTCCCTGATTGCCGCTGGTAGGCTCAACTATTACGGTATCCTTATGTATAAGGCCCATTTTTTCGGCCTCATTTATCATATTGCAGGCAGTGCGGGTCTTAATAGAGCCGCCAACGTTGAGGCCTTCAAATTTAACAAGAATTTCCGCATCCTCAGGCCCTGTCATATGGTTAAGACGTATGATGGGGGTATTTCCCATTGCATCTAAAATTGAATTACAAATCATATTTACACCCTTAAAACCGCTTATTGTTACTATATTATTATACGATAATCAATCACTCTTGGCAACACTTTTTTTGCAGATAATGGAGTATCTGTTCCTTTATCTTTGCCATACCCGCTTTATTGGGATGACCTGACTGTTTATCAATATCAATTAACTCCACGTATTCTGCACAGTACCTTTCGCAGGCGGTTTTCATACCCTCAGCTATTTCCTGCTTAAGGTCGGTGTTTATAATGCAGATAACGCGGCTTAAAGGACACGTCTCACCTACTCTGTTCAGCAAATAGCAAAATGCAGGCAGTACAGAAAACAGGGACTGCTTATCCCAATTTGCATATTCAAGCTCGCCCACAGGTGAGTTTGCCCAGGTATCGTTAGTGCCACCGAATATAAACAGAGTATCTATTTTATTTTCCTTAAAAAATCCCTTTTCGGCCAATTTATCAAAACGGGTAATAAAAGAATTATGCGTATTGTCTCCGTTATATCCCGTATTACAAATGGTTGTTCCCGACCAGCTACAGTTAAGAACAAGGTTTGCCTGAGTTTCATTTAAAAGCTGTTTCCACCAGGTCTGGTTCACATTGCTAACGTCGGTATCCTTTTTTATTTCACTATAATACCAGGAATCGTAACCGTCCGGTATATGACCTTCAAAGGTGGAATAACTATCCCCTAAAATAAAAACGTTACCTATATTCAAAGAAATCATCTACCAATGCCATATATTTTGCAATATTATGTAAACAAGCAGATGTTATGCATCTGCTTGTTTTTGCTTACATTTTCTTGATGTTAATAGTCAGGGTTTTACCGTCATCGGTGGGAACCTCTACAGTAGCATCGGGAGAATCAATATCCCCAAGCTTGCTCATAGTCTCAGAGCAAATGTAGTCTGCCCACTGTGAGGGGAAGTCTGCAGAAGAAGAGGAGATAAGAATTATATCCATTATCTCACAGCCTATCTTCTTACGGGTATCCTGAACGTTACGAACAATTTCACGTGCAAGACCCTCTGCGCGAAGCTCATCGGTTATAGTAAGGTCAAGAGAAACAACTATACCGTTCTGGCTGGCAACAAACAGACCCTCCTTAGCAATGTAGGTAACAAGGATTATGCTCTTGTCAAAGGCTTCCTCAGTGCCACCTATATCAAGGATAGCGTTATCCCCTTCAATGCGGTACTTGTTGGATTTTACCGCCTTGATAATTTCAGGAATACGTGTGGGATAGCGGTTACGTATCTCGTTAAAGTTGGGGTCGCACTTAATGGTAGCAATATTACTTGCTTCCTCAATCAGCTCAACACGCTTAACGTTCAGCTCCTCAGCAATAACGTCGGTAAATTCTGCAATGCTTGCAAGGCGGCTTGCATCAGAGATAGCAAGCTTTAGCTCGCTTAAGGGCTGACGGTTCTTTACACGGTTCTTGTTACGGATAGAACGGGCAAGAGTAATAATTTCCTGTACAAGGTCAATGTTACGAACAAGCTCTTCGTTCTTAAACTCCTCAGGAACGGTGGGCCAATCGGCAAGATGTACCGAATAATCGTTTGTAAACAGCTTATAAATCTTCTCGGCAATTATGGGGGCTACGGGAGCAAAAAGCTTAGCGGTGTTAACCAGCACATAGTAAAGTGTATCGTACGCCTGCTTTTTATCCTCGGTAAGGCCTGTTGCCCAGAATCTTCTTCTTGAACGGCGGATGTACCAGTTTGTAATACCGTCAACCAAGGAAAGCAGCTGCTCAACGTAATGGTTAATCTGGTAGTTATCCATATTTTCGGATATTGCCTTTTCGGTCTGGTAAAGCTTAGCCAGCACCCATTTATCAAGCTGATTATCACTACTTGGGGTAACGTTCACGTCGGGACGGTAATCGTCTATATTTGCATAGGAAATATAGAAGTTACAGGCGTTCCAGAATGGCAAAATAAGCTGCTGATAGGCATCCATAATACCGTCGTCATCAAACATAAGGTCGCCTATAAGCATAGCGTTGGTCTGGTAGAGATACAGACGAAGCGCATCGGTGCCGTATTTCTGCATAAGCTCCATAGGATCGGTATAGTTCTTAGATGACTTGGAAAGCTTTTTACCATCCTTTGCAAGTATTGTTCCGTGAACAACGCAGTTCTGGAAGGCAGGACGGTCAAACAGAGCCACAGCCAGAACGTGGAGGTAGTAGAACCAACAACGAATCTGTCCTGTATACTCTACGATAAAGTCACAGGGGAAGTGACTGTCAAACCACTCCTTGTTTTCAAAGGGATAGTGCTTTTGGGCAAAGGGAACGCTTCCGCTTTCAAACCAGCAGTCAAGCACCTCGGGAATACGGCGCATAGTACCGCCGCAAACAGGACAGGTATAGGTGACCTCATCCATAAACTGTCTGTGAAGGTCGGTAAGCCTTATGCCTGATTTCCGGTATATCTCCTCAATACTACCCAGAACCTCTTCGTGGTTGCAGCCCTCGTGGTCGCACTTCCAAATGGGGATAGGTGTACTCCAATAACGGTTACGGGATATGTTCCAATCTCTTGCACCCTCAAGCCAATTACCGAAGCGGCCGTGCTTTACGGTTTCGGGTATCCAGTTGATTTGCTCATTAAGCTCAATAAGGCGGTCCTTTATCTTGCCAATGTCAAAATAATATGCATCCATTGCCTTATAGATAAGGGGACGCTTACAGCGCCAGCAATGGGGATAGTTATGCTCAATGGTACCGTCAGCCACAGCTTTGCCGTTTTCATACAGAAAACGGATAACTATGGGGTTCATTTCAATAACGTTCTTTTCGCCCTGCAGAGGATAGAAATCGGTTACCTCCTCGGTAAATCTACCCTTGGAATCAACAGGGTTAACAAGGGGTATGTGATGATTTTTGCAGGTCCAATAGTCGTCCTCACCAAAGGCGGGAGCAGTATGGACGATACCAACACCCTCCTCAGAGCCAACGTAATCGGCAGTTACAACGGTGAATACGGTATCGCTTACCTCTTTTTTATCTGCGAAATATGGGAACAACGGCTCATAGGCTTTGCCTACAAGGTCAGTACCAACACATTCCTTAATTATCTTAGGCTCCTTACCGAATACCTTTTCAAAATTAGCAAGGGTTTCTTTACCGGCAACGAAAATCTCCTCCCCAACCTCAACATAGGCATAGGTAAGGGATGCGCCAACGGCAAGGCACATATTGGAGGGCAGTGTCCAAGGGGTGGTTGTCCAGGCCAGGAGATAAACGGGTTTACCGTCAATAACATCATCTGTTTTAAACTTTACAACAATCCAGCGGTCCTGTCTTGGACGGGTAGAGTCAGACTCACGTGTATCGGATATGGAAAGTGAGGTTTCGCAGTGTGTGCAATAAGGAGTAACGCGGTAATCCTTATATATAAGGCCCTTGTCATAGCAGGTTTTAAAAGCCCACATAACGCTTTCCATAAAGGTGGGATTCATAGTTTTATAGGCGTTATCGTAATCAACCCAACGGGCCATCTGCTCAATGTACTCACGCCAAGACTCGTTATTATTGGAAACGATTTCAAAGCACTTTTCATTGAACTTATCTATGCCTATAGAATCCTCTATTTCATTTTTATCTGCAATTCCCATAAGGGTTTCTGCCTGATTTTCAATGGGCAGGCCGTGGCAATCCCAACCCCATACACGGGGCACGCTAAAGCCCTTCATTGTCCAGTAACGGGCAATCATATCCTTTATAAAGGATACAAGCACGGTACCATGGTGGGGCTTACCTGTGGGGAATGGAGGGCCGTCATAGAATACGACCTCCTTAGATTCGTTTTTAGAAACAGACTTTTCAAAAATCTGATTTTCCTTCCAAAAGCTGCTTACTTCCTCATGTATTTCGGAAAAGCTTGGCTTTGAAGATAATTCGTTATATTTCATTACTTAGCACTCCCAAGACAAATATATAATTACACTCTATTATACCCCATGCAATTTGCTTTGTCAATCAAAAAAGTGTTTATTTTAAAGGGATAAATGTAGGTTTACAATAGATGTGTTACAGTAGGCAAAAAAATAAGTGACGAATGGAAAATCCTGTGTTACAGTTAAGTTGCTCATACAAAACAGACAGGAGGATTAACCATTCGTCATGAAAACTGTAACACAAACTATGCTG
>JAZSEH010000008.1:0-9087 GCA_045531585.1 Acutalibacteraceae bacterium | reverse complement strand
GACTCGACGATAGAACGGGAATAAGCCCCGATACAGCAGTAAATATCAAAATAGAGAACGAAACGGTAACGGAATATAGCCTCACGACCGCACCCTATCCTCATATCCTCCCAATAAAAGTACCCCAAACCGATAAAACCGAGCTTCTCTTGACCCACTACGCTTCAACGGGAAAACGTTGGGATATCGGAAATAAAACAGCCGTCTGGCTGAAAACGAAATAATTTCCCGAAAAAAAACAAAAAATCACTTGACTGTAAACCTTGTTTATAGTGTATAAGAAAAGCAGAGGTGATATTAATGAAGATTAAAGAGTTAGAAAACATATGGTCTATCTCCCGCTCTAATATTCGTTTTTACGAAAAACAAGGTTTGTTTTCACCTGAACGTAAAGATAATAATTACAGAGAATATACTAATCAAGATATCGAGGTTCTTAAGAAAATCATTATTTTTAGAAAAATGGGATTTACTGTTGAGGAAATCAAGCTTATCCAGAATAACGATTTACCATTTGCTGAAGCAATAACCATTGCGCAACGCCGAATTGAAGATGAAATTGAGTAATTAAACGGCTCTTTAAAACTTATTAAACATGTGGCACAAGAAAACTTATCTTTTGATGAAATTGACATTGATGAGCATTGGAACACAATAAGTGAATCTGAAAAATCGGGTGAAAAGTTTGTTGATATTTGCAAAGATTTTTTGGAATTAGAACTCAACTCGTTTGATGCTATGTGGAAATATGTGTTTTTTCACGATTTCAAAAAGTCAAGGGCTAAACACGGCACAGTGATTGCTTGTGGCATATTGTTGTTGCTCTGTGTTTTGCGCGGAATTGGCAAAGTTCTTATTTGGAAAGAATCTTTTTGGTCGGGATTTTTGTATCCATTTGTTATTGCGTTAGCCGCATCAATCATTATCTTACCACTCTTTTTATTAAGCAAAAAGTTTCCCAAGGTTGCATCCGTTATCGCAACTATTCTTTTAGGATTAATTGTTTTGTTTTTTGCCGGTATAATTATCTTAATAATCTATTCGATAATTACATAACAAAAAAGCTTGCCAAGCGGCAAGCTTTTTTGTTAAAACAATGTTGTTATCCAATAGATTATTCCATACACCACACTCGCAACAGTACCATAAACGATGACGGGTCCTGCGATTTTGAACATATTAGCACCAACGCCTAATATAAAACCCTCGCGTTTAAATTCAATAGCAGGGGAGACGACGGCATTTGCAAATCCTGTTATGGGAACAAGCGTTCCAGCGCCTGCGTGCTTTGCAATGTTATCAAATACTTTAAGCCCCGTAAGAAGTGCTGCAAGAAAAATTAGTGTAACGGGAATAAACATTTTTATTGTTTTTTCATCAAGTCCTAAATAAGTATATAACTCAATAAACAACTGCCCGACCGTACAAATTATTCCTCCAATAATAAAAGCAAGGGTGAAATTTTTAACTTTTTTTGAGTTTGGCGAAACCTCTTTAACAAGTTTTGAATATTCCTGTTTTGTTATCATTTTTAATTACCTCCTTTTGTATTTTTTCTATTTTTACAGATGATATACATTTGAACATAAAAAGAAAAAGGTATTGACAAAAAAGGGATAATTTAATATAATTTATAGGCTAACAAAAAACGAGGTGTGGCTCAGTTTGGTAGAGCGCTGCGTTCGGGACGCAGAGGCCGCAGGTTCAAGTCCTGTCACCTCGACCAAAAAACCCAAGAACTTTTTGTTCTTGGGTTTTTATTTTTTTATTAAATTACGTAGCCGCCGTTTTGGCCTATGACCTGTCCTGTAATATAATCGGCGGATTCTGATGCTAAGAACAATGCAAGCTGTGCAACCTCATCCGCACTACCCATTCTTCCAAGGGGGATTTCTTCAACGAATGAAGCGAGATCATCAATATTTATATTTGAATTCATTGATGTTTCAATAAGCCCGGGGGCGATGGCGTTAACGTTAATATTACTTGGTGCAAGCTCTTTGGCAAGAGCCTTAGTTAATCCTATTACTCCTGCCTTTGCGGCCGAGTAATGTACCTCACATGATGCACCCGTTTGTCCCCACATTGATGAAATGTTTATAATTTTTCCGCTTTTATTGTTTATCATGGTAGGCAACACCGATTGGCAACAGTTAAAAACCCCTTTAAGGTTAACGTTCATCATTTCATCCCAGTCGTATTCGCTTATATCGGTGAATAGCGCCTGTCTGGATATCCCTGCGTTGTTTATAAGAACGTCAATATTACCAAAACGATAAAGGGTTTCCTTTACCAAAAGATCCACCTCAAGCCTGTTAGTTACGTTTGCCTTATGGGCAATAACGTTGTGACCTTGTTCTGAAAGAGATTTTTGAAGGAGCAGGGCAGAGGCTGCAGAATTATTATAACCTATAACAACGTTGTAGCCCTTTTGTGCAAATAAGATTGCAGTTGCGGCGCCTATACCTTTAGATGCACCCGTGATTATAACCGTTTTACTCATACATATTTTCTCCCATATATACTTTTTTACAAATTATAACATAAAAAAATTTTTTTGAAAAGGGGAAATATCAACAACTTGTAGTTGACATAATTGTAGTAACCGTATATATTGTGTGGTTTACATAAATAGTTTACATAATATTTTAAATTTAAAAATAAGTGGTTGACATAATTAAAAAATTGGTGTATAAATATATATGCTGTTATTAAATGTGGCGGTTTTGTGCGGCTTCTTCGGTTTTTCTTTTGTTCTAAAATTTACCGAAGCCGTATTTTTATCTCCATTTTTAGGTTACATAACAACATTTAAAAACTATATATAGTTGAATGTTTTTGGATTTGTTTTTAAATCACACAAAATATTGTATTCTATAAAAGAGGTATATCTTGTCCGTTATTTGCATAACATTTCTTAAGAATATATTCGGAGGAAATTATTATGCAACGTACAACAATTTTAGGTCTAAACAGAATACGTTTATTTACATATTTAAAAGAAAACATTGTTTTAATAGCAGTAGTTTTTTTACTGATTTTAGGAATATTATGCGGTGCTGTTTTGTATAGAAATGCAAGTTCAACCGTTAATGCCTTTGAAGGTGTTTTTGAAAATTATTTCTCCGTAAGACACAGTACTGCTTTCTTTAAAGTATTGTTTTCTTCTTTTATAACCTCGGTTCTTATTTTTGGAGCAATTTATATTTCGGGTACTTCCATTGTTGGGGTAGTGCTGGCACCTTCAATCGTTTTTATAAAAGGTTTTGAAATAGGCATTTTTTGCTCGCGCTTGTATACTAAATATATGCTTTTGGGGATTGCTTTTAATGCAATAGTTTATATACCAAGCAGTATTGTTTCGTTATTTTGTTTAATTTTATTTTCTAGAGAGGCAACGGTATTTTCTTATAACTTAACGCGAATATTTACACCCAAGGGAACTACTTTGCCTATATATGTTCAGTTTAAAAAATATTGTAAAAATTTTTTAATTTATATTTCGTTTATCATAATTTCTTCGTTAATTGATGCAACTGTTTCGTTGTGGATAATTCCTTTTTTTGAATTTTAAAATAATCTTACGGATAGGGAGGTGGAAAAATGAAAGATCATTTAACGGAATTTGCACATTATCTTAAAACTGAAAAAAATTCCTCTGAAAATACTATTCAGTCTTATATGCGTGATCTTAATCAGTTTTCTGCCTACTGCTTAACCTTTTCCGTACGTGATACTGTATCTGTTTCTGCCGATTTTATAAATTCATATTTTGAGCATCTAAGATCAACAGGGCGTAGCGAATCTACCCTTACAAGAGCTGCAGCATCTCTCAGGTGCTATTATAAATTTTTAGAGAAATCCGGAATATGCAGCATTAGTCCAATATCCAAATTAAAACAAAAATCAGCACCCAAAAAGCTGCCTGAAATATTAACCAATAAGGAAGTTTTACTTTTGCTTGAGCAGCCCTCAGGTTCTGATTATAAGGCCTGCAGGGATAAAGCAATGCTGGAGCTTTTATATGCAACGGGCATAAAGGTTTCGGAGCTTATAGAGCTTAAGATCACCGATATAAATTTGCAGATAGGTATTCTGCATATGTCAACGGGAAAAAACGAAAGAATTATTCCTATATATCCTGAAGCCGTAAAGGTTTTAACTAAGTACATAAACGAAGTAAGACCTGTTGTTATTATAAATTCCTCACAGGACAGGCTGTTTACCAATATGACGGGCGGCTCACTTTCAAGGCAAGGCTTTTGGAAAATAATTAAGCATTATGCTCAGCTTGCAAAGATAAACAAGGATATTACACCGCATACACTTCGTCATTCCTTTGCGGCTCATCTTCTTGAAAACGGAGCTCAGCTTAAGGATATAAAGGAAATGCTTGGACATTCTGATATTTCTTCAACACAGGTCTACGCACAGCTTATGAAGCAAAAATATGCTCAGGCTTATAAAAGATTTCATCCAATGGCAAGATAAAAACTCTGTTACTGTGATAACGGAGTTTTTTGTTTAGGAGACTTAATTTATGATTAAAAAAAGAGTTAATAAAATTATAAATGAATTAAATGAAAATGAAGCGCTGCTAATTTTAAGTGATTCCAACAGATTTTATTTTACAGGCTTTCACTCAAGTGCAGGAAGCGTGCTTATAACTAAGGATGAAGCATATTTTTTTATTGATTTCAGGTATTTCGAAAAAGCAAAAAGTGTTGTTAATTCCTGCAGAGTTATTCTTTGTGAAAAAAGAAATGAACAAATTTATAATACTATAAAGGAACATAGAATAGACACTTTATTTATTGAAACAAATTATGTTTGTATAAATGAGTTAAAGGACTTACGTGCTAATTTCTGTGATATAAAGATTTTGGATGATGCGAGATTTGACAAAATAATTGAAGAAATGCGCAGCATTAAAAACAGGGAAGAGCTTGTATATATAAAAGAAGCGCAAAAACTAACCGATAAAACCTTTGAATATATTTTAAATAATATTAAAGAGGGACGAACGGAAAAAGAAATAATGCTTGATATGGAATTTTATATGCGCAGATTGGGCAGCGAAGGTGTTTCCTTTGATTTCATTGTTGTTTCCGGTGAAAATTCATCTCTGCCTCATGGAGTTCCAACGGATAAACCCATTGAAAAAGGTGACTTTATAACAATGGATTTTGGCGCTGTTGTTAATGGCTATCGTTCTGATATGACACGAACAGTAGCTTTAGGCGATATAAGCGAAGAGCAAAAAAGGGTATATGAAACGGTTTTAAAGGCTCAGATAGACGCTTTATCATATATTAAAACGGGTGCAAAATGCAACGAAATTGACAAAATTGCCAGAGACGTTATATATTCAAACGGCTATGAAGGTTGCTTTGGACATGGACTTGGTCACAGCGTGGGAATAGACATACACGAAAGGCCGAGCTTTAGCCCACGCTGTACAACTGTTTTAAAAACGGGTATGGTCATGACGGTTGAACCGGGAATATATATAGAAAATAAATTCGGTGTTCGTATAGAGGATATGATTTTTGTAACCGATAACGGATATGAAAATATCACAAAAAGCGAAAAAAAGTTAATTATATTATAAAAAAACAGGCAAATACACAAATGTATTTGCCTGTTTTTATGGCTTGCAGGTTTTACAAGGAATATAGTTTTCGCTTAAAAGGCGTGAACGGTCACTTGTTATTATAATATTTTCGGCTTTAGTATCGGTGGCCCAACGGCAAGATTCCAAATGGAACTTTTTTGAGTTAACATTAGCGTAATATTTAATAGTATTATTATTTCCCGAGGAGTCCATGTAATAGCCGTTTACTGTAAGTGCAGTACTTTTGTCGGGCATAATAACACTTACGGTGTTCTCACTCTCTGTTCTGTTCGAACTACTGCATCCGCATAACATAACAATAATAACCAAAAGTATAAAAAGCGTTCTTTTCAAACCATCACCGCCTTATTTATATTTTAATATCAAATTTCACAAAAATCAACCCTTGAAAAAAGGTCAATTTCAATGTAAAATTATTTATATAAAAGGAGGGCGACAGATGAACAGCAAGTTAAGAGAGCTAAAAGACCGTGCGAATTCTTTGCCGTCTACTCCCGGTGTATATATTATGAAAAACAGCAACGATAAAATAATATATATCGGAAAGGCGAAATCTTTAAAAAACAGGGTTACACAGTATTTTGGAAGTAATACAAATCATACGTTAAAGGTTATTAAAATGGTTGAAAACGTTGACCGTTTTGATTACATTTTATGCGATACGGAGTTTGAGGCATTTTTGCTTGAAAACTCTCTTATAAAACAACATCAGCCAAAATATAATATTCTTTTAAAAGATGATAAAGGATACCATTATATTAAAATAACCGACGAGAAATGGAAAAAAATACAAACCTCCAAACAAATAAACGATAACGCCGAATATATTGGACCCTATAACTCTGGAGCTATTGTCAGGCAGACGGTAGACGAGGCATGCAAGATATTTAAGCTTCCCACCTGTAACCGTTCCTTTGATAAAAGAACAAAGCCTTGTCTTAATTATCATATTGGTCTTTGCGAAGCGCCGTGTAAGAGTAACGTTTCAATAGAAAAATATCTTGAAACGGTGAACAGCGCTGTAAGTTTTATAAAAAAAGGCGGTATAGCCGATAATGAGCTGGACCTCTTACAAAGCAAAATGGAAGTGGCGGCAGAAAATTTAGATTTTGAATATGCCGCAAAGCTCAGAGACAGAATTACCGCTATTAAAAGAGTAAGAGAGCGTCAAAAGGTTATTTCCGGAACCTATGAAACTCAGGATATAATTGCTTCAGCCGGAGCCGATGAAAAAACTTGTATACAAATACTTAAATTCAGATACGGACATTTAAGTGACCAGCAGCATTATATTATTGAAGAAAAGCTTTGCAATAAAAACGAATTGTATTATGAGTTTTTACAAAGAATTTATAGCGAAAATTCAGATATTCCTCCACGGATAGTTTTAGATTTTGAGGTTGAGGATCAAGGCATAATTGAGGCTTGGTTAAGCGAGAAAACAGGGCGAAGGGTTAGCATAGTTATTCCAAAGATAGGCGAACAACTAAAGCTCATTGATATGTGTAAATCCAACGCTGCACAGAACCTGTCGGAAACTATTGAGAGGAATGCTAAAGAAACAACTGCTTTAAGTGAGCTTGGCGAGCTTCTTGGAATTGCTCCGCCCAAATATATTGAAGCCTATGACATTTCAAACTTTTCGGGAAGCGAAAATGTTGCGGGAATGATTGTTTTTTATAATGGCAGGCCCCTTAAGTCTTCGTACCGAAAATTTAAAATAAAAGGATTTTTGGGTCAGGACGATTACCGTTCTATGGCCGAGGTTATTGACCGCCGTTTAAATGAACTTGAAAAAGGCGAGGATAACGCTTTTGCGCAAAAGCCTGATCTTATCCTGCTTGACGGTGGACGAGGTCAAATTAACGCAGTTTTGCCCGTTTTAAGCAAATATAGCGTTGATATACCTGTTTTTGGAATGGTTAAGGATTCAAAGCATAGAACAAGGGCAATTACAAGTAACGGTGGCGATATTGCAATAAAATCCACCAGGAAAGTATATACCCTTGTTACCAATATTCAGGATGAGGTACATCGGTATGCTATATCATTTAATAGAAACCGTATGAAAATGAATATGCTTGAAAGCGAGCTTTTAAATATATCAGGCGTAGGGAAGGGAAGAGCGAAGAATCTGATTACTCATTTTAAATCTATTTCAAAAATTAAAGCTGCTTCTGTTAAAGAATTATCATCGGTAAAAGGAATAAATTTAGCTACTGCAGAAAATATTTTTAATTTTTTTAAAGAAAAATAAGGAATCAATTTTGATTCCTTATTTTTTATTTATCTCTTAATTTAACACTATTTCTTGTATTTAAAAGGCTTTCTTCATCTGTTGTAATGTAGTGATTTTTTGTTGTATTTACACTTGTGTGGCCAAGGGCGCGCGCAACAAGATAAATATCACCTGTGTTTTGATAAAGCTCCGTACCATAAGTTTTTCTTAATTTATGCGGTGTTATTACGTTGTTAACTCCTATTGCGTTGGCGTATTTTTTTATCATATCTTCAATAGCTTGGATACAAAGGCGTGTTCTTTGTATTGAAAGAAAAACCGCATCCTCAGATTCTTCATTCGCAGGAACGATTTTTTCACGAATTTCAAGATACCTTTGCAATGCTTCAATAACCTCGTCGCCCATAGCTATATACTGATATTTTCCACCTTTTCTGTAAACGCTTATTAGACATCTGTTAAAATCAAGGTCGCGTCGATTAAGGCCAACACACTCAGAAACACGAATACCTGTTCCGAGTAATAAGGTTGCTATGGCAAGGTCACGAACACGGGTTGTTTCAAGATATTTTTGTTGACGCGGAGTAAAACTGCTGCAACCAAATTCAATGGCGTTTAAAAATTTTGCAACCTCATCCGGAGTTAGTCTTATTATACGATTATCCTTATCAAGTTTAGGCTTTAAAACCTTATCGCAAGGATTTCCTTGAATGTAATCATTGCGGTATAAATATGCAAAAAAAGAGCTTAAAGCAGATAATTTGCGAGCAATTCCTGCCTTATGGTTTTGATTTTCTTTATCATATTGAAGGAAATCGGTGTATTCTTCAATATCGCGTGCGTTAATTTTTGACATATAGTCAACTGTAATTTCGTTTAAAGATTTATCCAAGAGATTTGCAGAATTCCTGAACCACTCAAAAAACATTCTAAGGTCGTATGCATAGGAAAGGCGAGTCTTGGTAGTTGTATTTGTTTTTCTTGAAATAAAATAATCTCCAACGTAAGGTGGTAGTTCAGATATTATTTCCTTGATTTTTTGCATATTGATTCTGTCAATTTCGTCGTGATATGTTCTCATATTCATTCAACTCCATCAAATAGAAATTTTAAAAATGACCTAAGGTATTAAAAGAAAAAATTAAAACGATGGGAAACAGAGTATTTAAAATAATTTTTTAATTGATGAGATAAAATAACATAAAAAGAAATT
>JAZSEH010000059.1:0-3100 GCA_045531585.1 Acutalibacteraceae bacterium | reverse complement strand
CAACTTTCTGTACATAACAGAAAATACAATAATTTTCCTATGCGTCCTCTTAATTGGAAATCTCCTGCTGATTTTTTAAATGCTTTTCTTATTAATGGCGAAGTTTTCTAATTTTGTAACACATCATTGACAAACCTACATTTCGAATATTGTGTCCAATATTGACAGCAGCAGAAGGCTTCATCCTGGGCGTCGGCGCAAAGATGTTTACCATCGCAGGACCGGTTATAGTTTACGGTACTGTGGCGAGTTTATTTATGGGTTTATTTATTGGATAAATATATTATTTTAGCAAAAAAGCTCCCTTAAAAAGGTGGCTATAAAAATGCTTGACCGATTAGTCAAGCATTTTGTGTGTGAATTTTTTAGTGCATAAAAAACTAAAAAAACCCGTCAAAATTAGATAAATCCACGTTGTAATCAAAAGAATCTAAACCAAGGCAATATATTTCTTGCACAAATTCATCGGTGATTTCGTAATAATCCGAATCCCATACATCTTGTAAATAGTATTTATCTTTGTCTTTGGAAACGGTCAACCATAGTCGGATATAGGGGTATTCTTTAGCATATCTCCTATTATTTAATTATATCACTCTGTCAGTTTAATGTAAATATTTTTGTATCACATTCTCTTGACAGAACAATACAAAATAAGGTATAAATAAAATATCATACTATAAGGGGTTATATTATGAAAATAATTAAAGAAACAAATAATAAATTTGGTTTTCCGTATATTGCTTACATTTCTGAAGAAATAAGCGAGCATCCTGCTCTTATAATTCAGCTTCATGGTGCAGGCGAACGAGGCAGCTCTGCTGAGGAGCTCGATAAGGTAACCGTTCACGGTTTTACAAAGGTTATAAACGATAATAATTTTAAAGACTGTGTTCTTTTAATGCCACAGTGCTCACCTGAAACTTTTTGGGTTGCAAAAATTGAAAGTCTTAAAAAATTTATTGATAATATTACATCAGAATACTCGGTAGACGAAAAAAGAATATATCTTTGCGGACTTAGTATGGGTGGTTTTGGCACCTGGTATACCGCAATGGCCTACCCTTCCCTATTTGCGGCTATAGCACCCTGCTGTGGTGGTGGCATGGCATGGAATGCAGGCGTATTAAAAATGCCTATATGGGCATTTCACGGAAAAAAAGATAGTGTCGTTTCGGTAAATCACAGTATAGAGATGATAGATAAACTAAAAAACACTAATCCTGAGTTAAAATACAGCTTGTATGACGGTGTTGACCATAACTCCTGGGACAGAGCTTTTTCTGAAAAATTACTTCAGTGGTTACTATCAAAGAAAATAAATTAAATAGGCCTAAAAATCCGTTAAAATAAGTATAAAAAGGATAGACACTTAAAAAGAGTGTCTATCCTTTTGTTTTTAGGCTATCCAGCACTCATGAGCTGCTTATTGCAACCCGTTTAACTTACAGCACAATCAAATGTATGTCCGGATAAGAAATATTTTCACTAAAAAAGAGTGATTTTAATTAAAACATAAATTGTTTTGCAATCAAGAAATAAAGCACAAGAGATATTGCATCAACAAGAGTTGTTATAAAAGGACTTGCCATAACAGCAGGATCGAAACCAAGTTTTTTTGCAATTATGGGAAGTGAACAACCAATCAGCTTTGCTACAACAACCGTTAGGAACAGCGACAGACTTACTACCAAAGCAATAATTATATTTATTTCCGGATTATATAATCGGTCAAAATAAAGGATTTTGAAAAAATTCAAAACAGAAAGAGCCAATCCACAAAGAAATGCTACACGGCTTTCCTTCCATATAACCCTAAAAATATCTCTAAAGGAAATATCGCCCAGCGAAATACTTCTGGTTACAGTAACCGATGCCTGACTTCCTGAATTACCACCTGTTCCCATAAGCATAGGAATAAATGCAGTAAGTACTGCAACCTTGCTTAGCGCGCTTTCAAAGGATGAAATTATAAGCCCTGTAAGCGTGGCGGAAATCATAAGAATACAAAGCCATGGAATACGTGCTTTAAAGGTTTCAAATACGCCCGTTTGCAGATAAGCCTTATCACTTGGTGTTATAGCCGCCATCTTTTCCATATCCTCCGTTGCGGCTTCCTGAATAACGTCAATAGCATCATCAACGGTTACAATTCCAACAAGACGGCTTTCTTTATCAACAACGGGCAATGCAAGCAGGTCATACTTATCGAATTGTTGAGCGACCTCTTCCTTGTGGTCAAGGGTGGAGGCAAATATAATATTTTCCTCCATTATATCACCTATAATTGCATCACCCGGAGAAAGCAAAAGCGTTTTTGCACTTATTATTCCAATAAGGTGTCTGCTTGCGTCAATTACGTAACAGGTGTAAATGGTTTCTCTATCGGTACCAACTTTGCGTATTTTTTCAAACGCCTGACTTACTGTCATGTCACGTTTCAAATCAACGTATTCCGTGGTCATAATGCTTCCTGCGGTATCTTCAGGATAGGCAAGAAGCTGATTTATCATCTTGCGATCCTCAGCGTTTGTGTGCGCAAGAATTCTTTTTGCTACAACGGCCGGCATTTCCTCGATTATATCAACGGTGTCATCCATAAACAGATCAGATAAAACCTCACGAAGTTCTTTATCACTAAAGGCCAGAATAAGTTCTTTGCGCATATCCTTTTCCATTTCAACGAACAACTCCGCCGCAAGCTCCTTAGGGAGTATTCTGAAAAGAATAATAACGTCCCGCATCTCAACGTCAATAAAAATAGCCGCAAGGTCTGCGGCATTCATCCCTGAAAAGATGTCCTTCAGTTTGCCGTATTGTTTAGTTTCGATAAGTTCAAAGATTTCACGGTCCATAAAGAACACCTCGCTATTAACTTTATTTTGCTTATATGCATTTTTATTTTAACACAAATTTATTTATTTGTCAATTTTCGGTGCGCGAATCTCAACCAAATGAGTGTAGGTTTACAATAGATGTGTTACAGTAAGGAATAAAAAATAAGTGACGAATGGAAAATCCTGTGTTACAGTTAAGTTGCTCATACAAAACAGACAGGAGGATTAACCATTCGTCATGAAAACTGTAACACAAACTATGC
>JAZSEH010000021.1:0-32782 GCA_045531585.1 Acutalibacteraceae bacterium | reverse complement strand
GGCATAAGGAGTGGCCGCGGTCGAAATTTTTACACGGTAGTGTTAAAAAATTTCGGGCACCGCAACAGGACATAACGGGGCTGACTCGAAACATAGTCGGGTCTGTCACGACTGTATCTCCGTAAACCCTTTATTTATCGGGGGTTTGGGGACTTCGGTTTGCATTTTCAGAATTCTGCATCTCGCAGTTTTCTCGCAATTTAGGTATCAGGCTTTGCCTTTACAATTTTATATGGAGACGTATCGAAGTGGTCATAACGGGGCTGACTCGAAATCAGTTAGGGAGCAATCCCCCGCGAGTTCGAATCTCGCCGTCTCCGCCAAACAAACGGAAATCGTGCCGCAAGGTATGGTTTCCGTTTTTTCTTTAGTACGGTGAGATTCGAACAGGGCAAACACAAAGTGTAAAAAACAGTCCGGTGGACTGTTTTGGTGCCCGCGTGCGTGCCGTGGAGCGCGAAAGCGACACGGGCGAATCTCGCCGTCTCCGCCAAAAATAATGAATCATACCTTTGGTGTGGTTCCTGAATTTTTTTGGTGGTGAAAGGTCCAACGTCTCGAGCAACGCAGTAAAAAACATAAGGTATACAAAAATGTAGTTTACAAAAATTGTCAACAAAAATCAAAAAATAGTTTGTAAAAAGGAGAATATAGTTGTTGCATTGTCTTTTCATTTGTGATAAAAAAAGGATAGATACCCGTGAGAATTATATAAAAACAAATTTCCAACAATCTTGACGAAAATATATAAACGTATATATTGAAATGAACAACACGTGAAAACGGACTAATTTTGGAGGGATATTTTATGAGCTGGTACAATAACCTTGGTGATCACATAACTGATTATTGTGATACAGAAACAGGATTTTTCCCCAAAAGTGGGGAGTGTATGGAATTCGCTCCAAATGAAGAAAAAAGGCTTGAGTATGTTTGTGTTGTTCCTGAGGATGGATTATATACTGTTCAGACGGATATAGACAGAAAAATTCATATTTTAGTTAACGGAGAGAGTGTAGCTTATACTGGTTTTTCATTAAAGGGCTACCTACCACAGGTAACAAGGCATTTTTGCAAAGGTGCGAATACGTTAGAGTTTTATTTCAAAAATAACAGAAATGAAGTTGTTTCAACGAAGTTCCACGCGCGTTTGATTGACGAGGAAGGTGAAGTAGTTCCTCAGGATAGGATGCACGAATATATAGCTGCTCCAAAGAAACAATCGTTGCGTCAGATGCCGGAACTGTCAAATTGGCGTGAAGGCGCCGGAAAAGGGTTTAAAAGTGCCGGACGTTTTGGTTACACAAAGGGTGATGGTTTACTTGATTACAGTATGCCATCCTTTGGTATAATTGCCAAACCGCATGTAAGCGGAAGTCACAGATGGACAAAAAATCAGCTATGGAGTTTTTCTGTTTTGCCGGATGGCATGGAAACTAGTGGGTCGTTATATAAAAATTATGTACCCGGTGATAATGAAAAAATAGATGTTGATTGGTCATCTGTACGATGGACACGTCCGGATGCAAATGGGAATCCGTTTACAATCGATTACTCACTTATTGCATCGGAATTGCTTGTTGAAACCGTTGCCGACTCATTTACGTTAAGTGAACTTGCCGGATCAGTTTCGTGCAAGCGTATACTTTTGCCACTGAGAGATGGTGTTCTTGAGCACTCCGACTGTGATGGAGTATTTTATGATGAGCAGCTGCACGGACCTCTTGTGGAAAACTGGATTTTGCTTTATTCTAACAACGCTTTCCCTGAAATACCAATTTTGCTTATTTTCCGCACACCGCCTAAAAAAATTCTTGTAAATCGAAACAGTAAGGGAGCGGCCAGACGCGTTGACTTCTATTTTGGAGAATCACTTGAGTGGGCAATGCTGGGCTTTCCGAAAGGAATTTCGATGGAAGACCCCGATGATGTAAATGATGCATATATTGAAAATTTGATTTGGGTTTGCCGCAAACGGTCAAAAACGTCTTTAGCACGTCCTGTTGCCTGCGAGGAGTATTACAAAATAAAAAACAATCGTGTTGAGATTCTTCAGCGATACCATTACAAATATTTTGATGACGTGTTCGGAACAGAAAAAATTAACATGGCACCATTGCCGCCTCCATTGATGCTGGCAGCCGAAGAGAATAGTGAAATTGTACCTGATGCAGATGCTACAAGTTTTGATTTACCGACAAAATACGGTCCGTTTTACGCAGTTCTTAACTCAAAATGGAGCAGTTATTCAATACCTATACCCGACACAAGACGTGATTTTGTACTCCAAAAAGCCAAAGGCGGAGTTTTCGATGAGGATTTTGAAAACTTCTTAGCTTATCACGATAATATCAAGGAAATACCAAATCCCGGTATACATCAATTCCTTTTCCCATTTTTATTACCTTTTATGACCTTTAACGAGCTTACCCAAAAGCAAAAAGAACAGTTGAAGGAACGCCTTGTGCGAAACCTTGAGCGTTGTTGCGACCCTGATTCAAGTTATATGGCTAGAAACGGGAAAAGGTGTTATATGTGGTATAATCGCACCGAACCGTATAGTGGAGTATCGTATTTGATGAATTATCTGCATGTCACCGGTATCAACAATCTTCCAAACTGCGAAAAGGAAACAGTATCTAATAGTGCTTATCCCTTTATTGAGGTTGATTGGGGCAATGGAATAGGTCTATATTCTATCTATCTCGCCGCCTTGTTTACCGGACGTTGGGACATCATACGCAACCGTTGGGATGTTATTCGCCAGGCTTTTGATTTCTATCTGGTTTTAATGGATTGGGCGTGTATGTGTACCGGCTACTGTGAAAACGGACACGCATGGAGTGACGGTACAAACTATGGTGGTTATTTAGGATTTATCAATATGGCTGAAATAATCGGTGACCATAAGGCATATGAGGAAGGCCTCTATGCCTATGCAAAAATGACTGCCGAACGAATGGGACTATTTGTTTCGGGACAGAATTACTTCTGTAAATACTATAAGGTTGATAAATGGTACGCAGAGAAATTCTTTTGTGAAGAATTGAATTACAAATATCATCATCTTTCCTGGTCAAATGATAAAATGCACGGTTCTTTTCGAATGGAGGGCCTTTACAATCTGACTACCGAGGGACACTATCCTGAGGTAGCTAATATGTACAGCACGTACATGGAAAAAGCACTACAGGACACCTTAAATGCAGTTGAGGAAAGTCAGCCCGAGGGGATAAGTGTTGTTGGACCTGTTGTTGACGGTAAAGAGTTATTCTATCATAGTACCGGTGCACAGCTTGGAGAGCAGGAGGTTTATTCCTATCTTCTTACCAGCTTGTATAGTGGAAGATATACACCTGAAACAATTCGGAAAAAAATTGACGAGGCAGTTTTGAACGGCCGCCTATCCAGAGAATTTTTGGGAAGCTCCCTTAGTTATCGCCGTGTTCCAAAAAACTGGACTGAGGTATATCTACGTGGACAGGCAACCTGTTTCGACCAAGTAAAGGTGACTTTATGGAAGGGTATAGAAATCGTAAAAACGGCGTATCCGGAATTTGAGGTTAAGGTTACAGATACAAATGATGCTTGGATAGAATTCCGTTCTAAAAAAGCATTTGTCCTTAAATTTAATAAAACGGAACTACCCTGTGTCCAAAATAGCGGTAACTTGTATAGGTATCGTATATTCAAATCGGGAACGTTTTATATTGAATAAAATATTTTAATATGTTATAATCCGATTAACAGATATAAAAAGGAGAAAGGAAAATGCTGCTTCGCGAACGTTTTTGGCTTTGGGGACATCCCGAGGGCCGCTATAATAATGAGTTTGGAAATACCGAAATATCCCGTATGACTCCTATGGAGGCCTGCCTGTATCTTGGTGTAAAAAACACCTTTATGGTGCCTAGCGGCGTTGAGGTTAACCGCAGGCAGTACAACAAATCCTTTAAAACTCTGCGCCGTGTTGGGTGGGACTGCTTTGAGGCGGTGGACAGACCCGAGGTGCTTGATGAGCTTATAAAGGATGCCGCCGATTTTCCCAATATAGGCTGCGTTGTGTTTGACGACTTCTGCCGTATAGATTCCGACAACGTTATGAAGTATAAGAAGATATCTAAGGAGAACTTTGAGGCCCTGCAGGATAAGGTGCATAACAACAGCGTGCGCCGCCTTGATTCCTGGATGGTGCTCTATACCTATGAGTTCGGCAAGGACGCGGCACAGGATACTGATTTTCAGCCCTTTATTGATATGTTTGACGGTATTATTATGTGGACCTGGGAGGAAAAGGATGTTCCCCTTATTCCCGAAAAGTTTGAGCTTTTTAAAAAAATGACCCCAAACAACCGTAGAATGTTTGGCTGCTATCTTTATAATTTTGGTGAGAATAAAAAAGCAACCGGTGAAGCCGTTAAGTGGCAGCTTGACTGGTACCGTGAAAAAATCTTAAAGGGTGAGGCCGAGGGCGTTGTGCTTCACACCAACACAATGGCCGACCTTGACCACGAGTCCTACGACGTTGCCTGCCGCTGGATGGAGGAGCATGGCGACGAGGAAGTACCCGATCTTTAAAGCAAAACCTTCCCAAAAGCTTGGGAAGGTTTTCTGTCTTTTAAACTAACTCAACCAACGGTATGTAGACTTATATCCCCACAAATAATATACTGTAGTCGAAAGGAGGAGCCCTATGGACCAGATTAAAATAGGAAAGTTTATTGCACAGTGCAGAAAAAAGAAAAATTTAACACAGATGCAGTTAGCGGAAAAGCTTAATATTACCGACAGAGCAGTATCAAAGTGGGAAAACGGCAGAGCAATGCCCGATTCCTCCGTAATGCTTGAGTTGTGCGGCATTTTAGGCATAAGCGTTAACGAGCTTCTAAGTGGGGAGGAAATGGATATGGAAAATAATAATCAGAAAAACGAACAGCTTTTGCTTGATATGGCGAAGGAATTGGAAAGAAAAAATAAAACAATTTGGACTGCAATGTGGGCAATTATGATTGTCAGTATCATTGGATTGATCGGAGGTCTTGCGATAATTGCATTTTTAATGCCCGAGGGTCCTTGGATGATCGTTGCAATACTTGCACTCTGCGTGGTCTTCCTTATACCGTGCTTCTATGCATTAAAGCTTGAAGTAAGTGTTGGTGCTTACAAGTGCAAAAATTGCGGTCACGAAATTGTACCTACCTATGCAGAGGCGTTGAACGCAATGCATATGGGAACAACCCGGTACCTGAAGTGTCCAAAATGCAATAAGCGCACCTGGTGTAAAAAGGTCTTGAATAAGTAAACTTAAATTTATGAAAAATTTTTATGCTGCTATCTAAATCGGTGCGGCGTGCCAAAATATATCCCAAGTCATAAGGCTTGGGATTTTTTGTGCTCAAAATAAGCTGCCATTTCTCATTGAAAAGACCGAAAAGTTATGCTATACTTCATTTGTACTTTAAAATATATGGAGCAAATTTATGGAACTTAAAAAGGGAAGACCTGCCGATACTGTGGGCAGACAGGAAAAAGAGTTAAAGGTTTACGAATTTCTTGAGGAACTTAATATAGAGTATATGCGCGTGGACCACGACCCTGCCGAGACTATGGAGCTTTGCGCCCAAATAGATAAAACCCTTGGGGCCAAAATATGTAAAAATCTGTTTTTATGCAATCGCCAACAAACCGATTTTTATCTGCTTATGATACCGGGGGATAAGCCCTTTAAAACCAAGAATATATCTGCACAGATAGGCTCCTCACGCCTTTCCTTTGCAGGGGCTGAGCATATGGAGCAGTATCTTGGCGTTACTCCCGGCTCGGTAAGTGTTTTAGGCCTTATAAATGATAGGGAAAATAAGGTTAAGCTGCTTATAGATGAGGATGTTTTAAAGGATGAATATTTCGGTTGCCATCCCTGCATAAATACCTCAAGCCTGAAAATAAGCACGGCAGACCTTATAGATAAGCTCATACCCAAAATGGGTAACCAAATGCAAAGGGTTAAATTATGAGATATAAAAATATAGTCAGCGGCACCTTTATAAGTCGCCCCAATCGCTTTATTGCACAGGTGGATATAAATGGCAAAGAGGCGACGGTGCACGTTAAGAATACGGGCAGGTGCAAGGAGCTTCTGATAAAGGGCGCACAGGTGTTTTTGGCGGTCAGCGATAACCCCGCAAGGAAAACGTGGTATGACCTTGTTGCCGTTATAAAAAACGGTATATGTATAAATATGGATTCCTACGCTCCGAACCTTGCCGCAGGGGAGTGGCTGAAGTCCTCGGGTCTGTTTTCCGAAAACGCACAAATAAAGGCTGAGAAAACCTTTGGTGATTCCCGTTTTGATTTTTACATTAAGGACAGGGAAAGGCAGGCCTTTCTTGAGGTGAAGGGAGTCACTCTTGAGCAGGACAGTATCGCCCTGTTTCCCGATGCTCCCACCTTAAGGGGTGTAAAGCATATAAATGAACTTATACAGTGTACAGAAAAAGGGTATGAGGCCTATATCCTTTTCGTTATACAAATGAAGGGGATAAAGGAGTTCCGTCCAAATGACGGTACGCATCGGGCCTTTGGGGATGCCCTCAGGTCTGCCCAAAAGGCAGGGGTAAAAATTATAGCCTATGATTGCAGAGTTACTCCTGAGGAAATGGTAATAGATAAACCTGTGAAAATAAATTTGGAGGAGAATTTATGAAGAATCGCAAACAGTACATAGATGAATTTTTAAAGGAATTCAGTTTCCCCTCAGGCACTGCGGAGGAATTTACTACCGCTTACCAAAGAATACATAGTATTCCTGAGGCTGACGAAATATTTGAGCAGCAGCTTAGCATTTATGAAAATGATTTTATGTTTGATTTTTACGGAATGCTAACCAAGATAAAGGAGGCAATCAACCTTTCAGGGGTAAGGGAAGAGCCTACCTATATGATGTTTATAGTGTGCCTGACACAGCACCTTCGTAAGCTTATGGAGAATAAAAAGCTGCCCTTTGACCTGTTTGAGGGCGTTGCATTGGATATAAAAGCCAAAAATGATGAATGCTATAACGTCCGTGGAGTTTACGGCACCTTTGTGCAGGATTGGTTCGGCAGATTTTTTAATCTAACCCGTTTTGCTATTGGCAGACTGCAGTTCGAGCCGCGCTATCTGCCTGAGGACCTTGACCTTGGTGATATAAAGCTTGCAAAGGGCACCTTTTGTATTGGCATACATATTCCTTCCGGCCGACCCCTTAATCCGGAAGAGTGCGAGGAATCGCTGAAAAGGGCATACGATATGTTCCTGCCCTGCTTTAAAAATAATACCGTTATATTCCATTGCGGTTCCTGGATGCTGGCTCCTGCCCATCGAAAGCTTTTAAAGCCTGACAGTAATCTTATAAAATTTATGGATATGTTCTATAGGCTTGTTCCCACGGGTAAAACCTTTCAGCACGATTTCTGGAGAATATTTAATACCGACGATTATTCCGACGTATCAAAGCTGCCTCAGGATAACTCCCTAAGGCGTACCTATGCCCGGATAATTGAAAGCGGTAGCTACCCCGAAGCGGGAAAGGGAATAATATTAGTAAAAGACAGAGAGATTGTAAAATAGGAAACAACTTCCAACGGGTGTGCGCCATAGTAAGAAATTGCCCAAAAATGGCGCTTTTACCGTAATAATGCGTTAAAAATCCGCGGTACGCGTCAGCGTTACCGCGGATTTTTGCCTGTTCTTACAAAAAAATCATCCGTTTTTGGGTGCGTTGCAGTTTTGTAGGGATAAATTTGTTTTCAAAGCGAAGATGAAAAGCGCAGTAATACTGTCGTATTATGAGGCTTTTCAGCAAGATTTGGGGCAAATTTACCCGAAAAACCAAATTTTCACTATGGCGCGCACCCGAACGGTTGGGAGTTGTTTTTTATTACGTGACACTGTCAATATTGTTAAGGGTATTTTTCTTCTGAAAATTGTAAAAAATCTCCTTTTAGGGTCGCTTTTGCGAAAGTTTGTTAAAAATTGGCAAAAAGCAAAATAAAATTTCGTTAATTCGTACGAAAAAAATTTTTGTCAAATCTTTTTAAAAATACCCCTTGACTATTGTTTTGGAGTGGGTTATAATCTATAATTACCAATGATGGGGTAATATGCACTTATAATGCACTTTTTCAAGGGGCAAAAGTTCTGATTTGCCGCTCCCCATTGTTTATATTACGGCAAAAGCAAAGACCGTAAAAAATCTTAAGGAGTGATTCATAACCTATGAAGCCTACAGTGAATGTCAAGCCTGTACAAATGGGTAAAAACACTCGTATGAGTTTTTCCAAAATCAATGAAGTTATTGATATGCCTAACCTCATTGAAATTCAGAAGGATTCATACAGATGGTTTGTGACCGAGGGACTTAAAGAGGTATTCCGCGATATGTCCTCTATTACCGATTATACCGGTAACCTTGTCCTTGATTTCATTGACTATCGTCTGGACGAGACCCCCAAATATGACGTAAACGAATGTAAGGCAAGGGATACTACCTATGCCGCACCTCTTCGCGTTCGCACCCGTCTGCTTAATAAGGAGACAGGTGAGATAAAGGAAAGCGAAGTATTTATGGGCGATTTCCCCCTCATGACCGAGTCGGGAACCTTCGTTATCAACGGTGCTGAGCGTGCCATCGTATCTCAGCTTGTTCGTTCTCCCGGCGTATACTTTGCGGATAAGATTGAGGAAAAAACAGGTAAGCGTCTTTTCTCCTCTACCATTATTCCTAACCGTGGCGCCTGGCTGGAGTACGAAACCTCACAGAATGAGATACTCTACGTTCGTATAGATAAAAACCGCAAGCTTCCCATTACCACCTTTATCCGTGCCTTAGGCGTTGCTACTAACGAGCAGCTTCGTGCCCTCTTTGGTGAGGACGAGCGTCTTGCCGCCACAATGGATATTGATGAGATTAACAATACCGACGATGCTCTTATTGAGGTATATAAGAAGCTCCGTCCCAGTGAGCCTGTTACCGTTGAGGGTGCAAGAATTTATCTTGAGCAGCTCTTCTTTGATGCTCACCGTTACGACCTGTCAAGAGTAGGCCGCTATAAATATAATAAGAAGCTCTCCATTGCTCCCCGTCTTATCGGTCGCGTTCTGGCTCAGCCCGTTGCCGATCCTATGACAGGTGAAATCCTTGCCGAGGCAGGGGAGACCATCAACCGCGATAAAGCCTATGAGCTCCAGAGAAAGGGTGTAAACGAGGCTTATCTTGACGTTGTTGATGCAGAGGGCAACAAAAGCGTTGTAAAGGTACTTTCCAACGGTATGGTAGACATTAAGGACTTTATTGACTTTGACGTTACCGATCTTGGAATTAACGAAAACGTTTCCTTTGCAGTGCTTCGTGATATTCTTGAAAATAATGAAGGTGAGGAGGCTATCCGCGAGGCTATTGCCGAAAACGTTGATAACCTTATCCCCAAGCATATCACCGTTGATGATATATTTGCTACCGTAAGCTACTTCCTTGGTCTGCCTAAGGACGTAGGTAACATTGATGATATCGACCATCTGGGTAACCGCCGTATCCGTTCGGTAGGCGAACTGCTTCAGAACCAGTTTCGCATAGGCTTTACCCGTATGGAGCGTGTTGTTCGTGAAAAGATGGCTCTTCAGGCCTCTGAGACCGACACCATCACTCCTCAGACACTTATAAATATACGTCCCGTTGTAGCAGCCATAAAGGAATTCTTCGGTTCCTCACCGCTGTCACAGTTTATGGATCAGACCAACCTGCTTTCCGAGCTCACCCACAAGCGCCGTCTGTCGGCTCTGGGTCCCGGTGGTCTTTCAAGGGATCGTGCCTCCTTCGAGGTTCGTGACGTTCACTATACCCACTACGGCCGTATGTGTCCTATCGAAACCCCTGAAGGACCCAACATCGGTCTTATATCCTATCTTGCAACCTTTGCAAAGATAAATGAATACGGCTTTATTGAAGCTCCCTTCCGCCGTGTTGATAAGGAAACAGGTCGCGTTCTTGACGAGGTTGTTTATATGACCGCGGATGAGGAAGACGATTATATTGTAGCACAGGCTAACGAGCCCCTTGATGCAGAGGGCTACTTTGTAAACAAAAAGGTTAACGCCCGTTACCGTGACGGCTTCCAGGAGGTTGAGGCCTCCCGTGCCGACTTTATGGACGTTTCCCCTAAAATGGTAGTTTCGGTTGCCACCGCTATGATACCCTTCCTTGAGAACGATGATACCAACCGTGCACTTATGGGTTCTAACATGCAGAAGCAGGCCGTGCCTCTTCTTCGTACCGAAAGCCCCATTGTTGCCACAGGTATGGAATACAAGGCCGCCGTTGACTCAGGTGCCGTTGTAATCGCCAACCGTGACGGTGAGGTTTCCTACGTATCAGCTGAGGTTATTAAAATCCGTACCAAGAACGGCGAGACCGATGAGTATCCTCTCATTAAGTTCCTCCGCTCCAACCACGGTACCTGCATAAATCAGAAGCCTATTGTTGAGCTTGGCCAGAAAATAAAGGCAGGAGAGGTTATTGCCGACGGTCCTGCAACCGCTAACGGTGAAATTTCTCTTGGTAGAAACGCCCTTATCGGCTTTATGACCTGGGAAGGCTACAACTATGAGGACGCAGTTCTCATTAACGAAAAGCTTGTTCGTGAGGATATGTACACCTCTATTCATATTGAAGAATATGAAATGGAAGCCAGGGATACCAAGCTTGGTCCTGAGGAGATTACCCGTGACATCCCCAACGTTGGTGAGGATGCACTTAAGGACCTTGATGAGCGCGGTATTATCCGTATCGGCGCCGAGGTTACTGCAGGTGATATCCTTGTAGGTAAGGTAACACCTAAGGGTGAAACCGAGCTTACCGCAGAGGAAAGACTGCTCCGTGCAATATTCGGTGAAAAGGCAAGAGAGGTAAGAGATACCTCCCTGCGTGTTCCCCACGGTGAGTACGGTACAATAGTTGACGTTAAGGTATTCTCCCGTGAGAATTCCTCTGAATTAAGCCCCGGCGTAAATCTTGTTGTGCGCTGCTACATTGCACAGAAGCGTAAGATTTCCGTTGGTGATAAAATGGCCGGTCGTCACGGTAACAAGGGTGTTGTTTCCAGAATTCTTCCCAGTGAGGATATGCCCTACTTGCCCGACGGTACTCCCCTTGATATAGTTCTTAACCCCCTCGGTGTTCCTTCCCGTATGAACATCGGTCAGGTTCTTGAGGTGCATTTGGGCTATGCCGCAAAGGCTCTTGGCTGGAAGATTTGCACCCCCGTATTTGACGGTGCACGAGAAGAGGATATCCGTAACTGCTTCCGCAGTGCTGAGGAGCTTACAAAGGCCGATAATTACGATCTTAAGGATACAGCTGCCCTTGACTTCTCCAAGATTCCCTTGAGAGATGACGCTAAGACCCAACTTTACGACGGTAGAACAGGTGAGCCCTTTGATAATCTTGTAACCGTAGGTTATATGTATTATCTCAAGCTCCATCACCTTGTTGATGATAAGATTCACGCCCGTTCCACAGGTCCTTACTCACTTGTTACGCAGCAGCCTCTGGGCGGTAAAGCTCAGTTTGGTGGCCAGCGTTTCGGTGAAATGGAAGTTTGGGCACTTGAAGCATACGGTGCAGCCTATACCCTGCAGGAGATTCTTACCATTAAGTCTGACGATATCGTTGGTCGTGTTAAGACCTATGAAGCCATCGTTAAGGGTCAGAACGTTCCCAAGCCCGGAATTCCTGAGTCCTTTAAGGTTCTTATTAAGGAACTTCAGTCCCTTGGTCTTGACGTTAAGGTGCTTGATAAGTTTGATGAAGAAATCGACCTTAAGCAGACCTTTGACGACGATGATGACATCGGCCTGCCCGTTGTAATGGCTGAGGAGCCCCTACTTGAAGAGGAAACCGTTGCCGATACCCTTGAGGGCTATGGCCTTGAGGACGAAAACGGTGAGGCAATAGTAGAAAATGAGGATGAGGATTTCTACGGTCTTTCATCCGAAGATGAAGAATAATGGAGGTAAGGTAAATGGAAGGCATTGAATTCGAATCAATAAAAATAGGCCTTGCGTCTCCCGAGCAGATCAGAAGCTGGTCTCACGGTGAGGTAACCAAGCCCGAAACTATCAACTACCGTACCTTAAAGCCTGAGCAGAACGGTCTTTACTGCGAGCGCATCTTTGGTCCCACTAAGGACTGGGAGTGCCATTGCGGTAAGTATAAGCGTATCCGCTACAAGGGCAAAATATGTGAGCGCTGCGGCGTTGAAATAACCCGCGCAAAGGTACGCCGTGAGCGTATGGGCACCATCGAGCTGGCAGCCCCCGTTTCTCACATCTGGTATTTCAAGACCATTCCTTCACGTATGGGTCTGGCTCTTGATATATCACCTAAAACACTTGAACAGGTACTTTACTTCTCTCAGTACATTGTTACCGATCCCGGTAGCACACCCCTTGAGAAGAAGCAGCTTCTTAATGAGAAGCAGTACCGTGATATGCGCGAAAAGTATGAGGACGATTTTGAGGCAGGTATGGGCGCAGAGGCTATAAAGAAGCTTCTTTGCGAGATTGACCTTGATAAAACCTGTGCCGAGCTTCGTGCAGAGCTTGAGGAGGCCGTAGGCCAAAAGCGTGCCCGTATAATCAAGCGCCTTGAGGTGCTTGAGGCATTCCGTGCTTCGGGTAACCGCCCCGAGTGGATGATTCTTGACGTTATCCCCGTAATTCCTCCCGATCTGCGTCCTATGGTACAGCTGGATGGCGGCCGTTTTGCCACCTCCGACCTTAACGACCTGTACCGCCGCGTTATCAATCGTAATAACCGCTTAAAGCGTCTTCTTGAGCTTGGCGCTCCCGATATAATCGTACGTAACGAAAAGCGTATGCTTCAGGAGGCTGTGGATGCTCTTATTGACAACGGCCGTCGCGGTAAGCCTGTTACAGGCCCCAACAACCGTGCTTTAAAATCCCTCTCCGATATGTTAAAGGGTAAGCAGGGTCGTTTCCGTCAGAACCTTCTTGGTAAGCGTGTTGACTATTCGGGACGTTCTGTTATCGTTGTTGGACCTGAGCTTAAAATGTATCAGTGCGGTCTTCCTAAGGAAATGGCACTTGAGCTCTTTAAGCCCTTCGTTATGAAGCGCCTTGTTGAGGAGAAGAAGGTCACCAACATTAAATCTGCCCGTAAGATGGTAGAGCGTGCGGGTACCGAGATTTGGGATGCACTTGAAACCGTTATTAAAGAACATCCCGTTCTTTTAAACCGTGCACCTACACTTCACAGACTTGGTATTCAGGCATTTGAGCCCGTTCTTGTTGAAGGTAAGGCACTGAAACTCCATCCCCTTGTATGTACCGCCTACAACGCCGACTTTGACGGTGACCAGATGGCTGTGCACGTACCCCTTTCCGCAGAGGCTCAGGCCGAGGCCCGCTTCCTTATGCTGGCTGCCAACAACCTGCTTAAGCCCTCTGACGGTAAGCCTGTTACCGTTCCTACTCAGGATATGGTTCTGGGCTCCTACTACCTGACCCTTGTTAAGGCAGATGAGCCCGGCGCAAACAAGGTATTCCGCGATAAAAACGAGGCTATTATGGCTTATAACGACGGTGTTATCGGTCTCCATGCTCCTATCCGTGTTCGTATGAGCAAGGACGGCGTTTCAGGCCTTGTATGGTGTACCGTTGGCTTTATAATCTTTAACGAATCCATTCCTCAGGACCTTGGTATAGTTGACCGTACCGATCCTGCACACGCTCTTGACCTTGAGATATGCTTCTCTGTAAAGGATCCCGATAAGAAGGTAATCGAGAGCAATGATGACGTTATTCAGAATAAGGTTGGCAAGAAACAGCTTGGCAAAATTATTGACAAGTGTATTGCCTGCCACGGCACCAGCGATACCGCTATCGTGCTTGATAACATCAAAGCAACGGGCTTTAAGTATTCTACTAAGGGTGCTATCACCGTTGCCGTTACCGATGCTGTTATTCCTCCCGTTAAGGCAGAACTTCTTGCCGAGGCTGAGAAGAATATAGATAAGGTTTCCAGAAACTACCGCCGCGGTCTCATCAGTGATGATGAGCGTAGCCGCCACGTAATTGAGATATGGAACAAGACTACCGAGGATGTAGCCGATGCCCTTAAGGGTAACCTTGATGAGTTTAACCCCATTTTTATGATGGCTGACTCAGGTGCCCGTGGTTCTATGAGCCAGATTCGTCAGCTTGCAGGTATGCGCGGACTTATTGCCAATACCGCAGGTAAGGTTATTGAGGTTCCCATTCGTGCTAACTACCGTGAAGGTCTGAACGTACTTGAGTACTTCATCTCCTCCCGTGGTGCTCGAAAGGGTCTTGCCGATACCGCTCTTCGTACCGCTGACTCGGGTTATCTTACCCGTCGTCTTGTTGACGTTGCTCAGGACGTTATCATTCGTGATGACGATTGCGGAACCGACGAAGGTCTTGTTATCTCCGACATTAAGGACGGTAACCATACCCTTGAAACCCTGCAGGAGCGTCTTGTTGGCAGATACCTGCTTAACGACTTTGTTGATGAGACTACAGGTGAGGTTTTGGTATCCTGCGACCATATGATGACCGAGGCCGATGCCAAGAAGATAGTTGACACAGGCGCAACTCAGGTTACCATTCGCTCCATTCTTACCTGCCGTTCAAGTCACGGTGTATGTAAGAAGTGCTACGGCTCCAACCTTGCAACAGGCAAGCCCGTAACCGTAGGTGAGGCTGTTGGTATCGTTGCGGCACAGTCCATTGGTGAACCCGGTACACAGCTTACAATGCGTACCTTCCATACCGGTGGTATCGCATCTACCGAGGATATTACACAGGGTCTGCCCCGTGTTGAAGAACTCTTTGAAGCACGCCGTCCCAAGCGTTGCGGTCTTATCAGCAAAATTGACGGTACCGTTCGTATCGTTGAGGAGCGCCGCAGCAACGTTATCGTTATAACAGGCATTAAAGACGGTGAGGCTGTTGAAGAAAAGGTTGTTATTCCTTACGGCATCCGTCCTCTTGTTAAGGATGGTGACGAGGTTAAGGCAGGCGATCTGCTCCTTCCCGGTGCAAAATATCCTCAGGATATTCTTGAGGCTATGGGTCCCCAGGCAGTTCAGAACTATATCATTGCCGAGATACAGAATGCCTACCGTACTCAGGGTGTTGACATCAACGATAAGCACATTGAAATTATCGTTCGTCAGATGATGCGTAAGCTTCGCATTACCGAACCCGGTTCCACCACTCTGCTTCAGAACGTACGTTACGATGCAGGTGAGGTATATGAGGCCAATGCAGCTATACAAAAGCGTATGGATGCAGGGGAGGAGGGACTTACTCTTGCCGAGTATGAGCCCACACTGCTTGGTATTACCAAGGCATCCCTTGCTACCGAATCCTTCCTGTCTGCCGCCTCCTTCCAGGAGACCACCCGCGTCCTTACCGAGGCCGCTATTAAGGGTAAGGTAGACCCGCTGTTCGGTCTTAAGGAAAACGTTATCATCGGTAAGCTTGTACCTGCAGGCACAGGTATGAAGGTTAACGAGATTAACCCCGATGATGCCGAGCCCGATTTTGAAGAGGGAACAATAATTACCAACGCAATCGGTTAAAGCTTATAAATGGGAGCGTGCACGCTGTGTACGCTCCCATTAAATGTATACTTTCTTCGTATAAAAAGGCTTGACATTTCATATACTTTATGATAAACTGTTAAATTGTGGGAAAATGCGTCAGTGTTTTTTCACAGGTATTAAGGATATATCGCAGATATGGTATACCATATCGGCGTTATATACATTTTATATAGGAGGTGTAATATGCCAACCTTTAACCAGTTAGTACGCAGTGGACGTGAAACTGTAGAGAAAAAGGCTAAAGCTCCCGCTCTTTTAAAGGGTTACAACTCTATGAAGCGCCAGCTTACCGATAATGATTCTCCGCAGAAGCGCGGTGTTTGTACCGCCGTTAAGACTTCCACCCCGAAGAAGCCTAACTCTGCTCTCCGTAAAATTGGCAGAGTACGTCTTTCTAACGGTATTGAAGTATCTGCCTACATTCCCGGAATTGGTCACAATCTCCAGGAGCATAGCGTAGTTCTTATCCGTGGCGGACGTGTTAAGGACCTTCCCGGTGTGCGTTACCACATCATCCGTGGTACACTGGATACGCAGGGTGTTGCCAAGCGTATGCAGGGTCGTTCCAAGTACGGTGCAAAGCGTCCTAAGGCAGGAGCTGCCAAGTAATTACTGTAGTACGAAAAATTTGAAGACGAAATCTCTGCTGAAACTTTATCAAGCAGTGTTTATCATATATATTGATAACGCTCTGCTTGGTACCACGAGAATTTTGTCACTCGAGTACCTATGATATCATAAATGTGAAGGAGGGAAGCGAAGTGCCAAGAAGAGGCTTTATCGCAAAACGTGATGTACTGCCGGATCCGGTATACAATTCCAAGATCGTAACTCGTCTTATCAACAACATTATGCTTGACGGTAAGAAGGGTGTAGCTCAGAAAATAGTATACGGTGCATTCGACATCATCGCTGAGAAAACAGGAAAAGAACCCTTAGAGGTTTTTGAACAGGCTATGGAAAACGTAATGCCCCAGTTAGAGGTTAAATCCGTTCGTAAGGGCGGTGCAACCTATCAGGTTCCGTTCGAGGTTCGCCCCGAGCGCAAACAGACTCTGGGTCTGCGTTGGCTGTCTACCTACAGCCGTACCCGCTCCGAAAGAACTATGAAGGAGCGTCTTGCCGGTGAGATCCTGGATGCCATCAACGGTCTGGGCGGTGCCGCCAAGAAGCGTGATGACGTTCATAAGATGGCTGAAGCAAACAAAGCGTTTGCTCATTACAGATGGTAGTATTTTACTAATATTTTGGAGGTTACTATGCCGAGAAAGGTTTCTCTTGAAATGACAAGAAATATTGGTATAATGGCCCATATCGATGCCGGTAAAACCACCACTACCGAGCGTATCCTGTTCTACACAGGTATCACTCATAAGATTGGTGAGACACACGAAGGCAACGCCGTTATGGACTGGATGGAGCAGGAGCAGGAGAGAGGTATCACCATTACCTCCGCTGCAACCACTTGCTTCTGGAAGGACCATCGTATCAATATTATCGACACTCCCGGACACGTTGACTTCACCGTTGAAGTTCAGCGTTCTCTGAGAGTACTTGACGGCTCCGTTACCGTTCTTTGTGCAAAGGGCGGCGTTGAGCCCCAGTCTGAAACCGTTTGGCGTCAGGCTGATGAATATAAGGTTCCCCGTATGATCTACGTTAACAAGATGGACATTATGGGCGCCGATTTCTTTAACGTTCTTAAAATGGTTAAGGACCGTTTCCAGTGTAATGCAGTTCCCATTCAGCTCCCCATCGGTGCTGAGGATACCTTTAAGGGAATTATTGACCTTGTAAACAACAACGCTATCGTTTATTATGACGATAAGGGTATGGATGTTCGCATTGAAGAAATTCCTGAAGATATGAAGGAAATTGCTGCACAGTATCGTTCTGAAATGATAGAGCATATCGTTGAGCAGGACGATGATCTTATGATGGCTTACCTTGAGGAGGGCACCGAGCCTTCTGTTGAGGATATGAAGCGCATTATTAGACAGTCAACTATCGAGAGCAAAATGGTTCCCATTTGCTGCGGTACTTCCTACCGCAACAAGGGTGTACAGCCCCTTCTCGACAATATCGTAGATTATATGCCCGCTCCTACTGACGTAGAAGCTATTAAGGGTATTAATCCCGATACCGAGGAGGAAGAGGTTCGTCATTCTTCTGACGAGGAGCCCTTCTCTGCTCTTGCATTTAAGATCGCTACCGACCCCTTCGTTGGTAAGATCTGCTTCTTCCGTGTATACTCCGGTACTGTTGATGCAGGCGCAAGCGTATACAACTCCGTTAAGGATAACAAAGAGCGTATGGGACGTATCCTTCAGATGCATTCCAACCACCGTGAAGATATTGAAACCTGCTACTCCGGTGATATAGCCGCAGCAGTTGGTCTCAAGAATACCACCACAGGTGATACTCTTTGTGATGAGAAGCATCCTATTATACTTGAATCCATGAACTTCCCCGAGCCGGTTATCCGTGTTGCTATTGAGCCTAAGACTAAGGCCGGTCAGGAGAAAATGGGTATCGCACTTGCTAAGCTTGCTGAAGAAGATCCTACCTTCAAGGCTTATACCGATGAGGAAACCGGTCAGACCATTATTGCCGGTATGGGTGAGCTCCATCTGGAGATCATCGTTGACCGTCTCCTTCGTGAATTTAAGGTAGAGGCTAACGTAGGCGCACCTCAGGTTGCTTACAAGGAAACCATCCGTCAGCCTGCCGACGTTGATGAGAAGTATGCTCGTCAGTCCGGTGGTAAGGGTCAGTACGGTCACGTTAAGATCAAGGTTGAGCCTAACGAGACCGGTAAGGGCTATGAGTTTATCAACGCTGTTGTTGGTGGTGCTATTCCCAAGGAATACATCCCCGCTGTTGATGCAGGTATCAAGGGCGCTATGCTCAACGGTGTACTTGCAGGCTACAACGTTGTTGACGTTAAGGTAACCCTGTATGACGGTTCTTATCACGAGGTTGACTCTTCCGAAACGGCATTTAAGATTGCCGGTTCTATGGCATTCAAGAGTGCTTGCCGCAAGGGTGACCCCGTACTGCTTGAGCCTATTATGAAGGTAACTGTTATAGTTCCTGAAGAATATATGGGCGATGTTATCGGTGACCTTAACTCTCGCCGTGGTGAGATTCAGGGCTTCGAGGACAGAGCCGGCGTTAAGCAGATAAATGCTCGTGTACCTCTGGGTGATATGTTCGGTTACGCTACCGACCTTCGCTCTAAGACCCAGGGTCGTGGACAGTACGTAATGGAACCCGACGGCTACAAGGAAGTTCCCAAGAGCATAGCTGAGAAGATTATTTCTTCCAGAGCAAAGAGCGAATAACTTTTTATAAAAAGGTCTTGAATTTTTATAGACTTTTTGATACAATGTAACTTGTAAGTTTACACTTAAATTTATATCAAACATTTTAAGGAGGAAATTCCAATGGCAAAGGCAAAATTTGAACGCAGCAAGCCGCACGTAAATATTGGTACCATCGGTCACGTTGACCATGGTAAGACCACTCTTACTGCAGCAATCACTAAGTATCTTTCTTTAAAGGGTCAGGCACAGTTTGAGGACTATGCTAACATCGATAAGGCTCCCGAAGAGAGAGAGCGTGGTATCACAATCAACACCGCTCACGTTGAGTACGAGACTGATGCTCGTCACTATGCTCACGTTGACTGCCCCGGACATGCTGACTATGTTAAGAACATGATCACCGGTGCTGCTCAGATGGACGGTGCTATCCTCGTTATCGCTTCTACTGATGGTCCTATGGCTCAGACCAAGGAGCATCTCCTTCTCGCTCGTCAGGTTGGCGTTCCCTACATTGTAGTATTTATGAACAAGACCGACCTCGTTGATGACGAAGAGCTTCTCGAGCTCGTTGAGATGGAAATCCGTGAGACTCTTGATAAGTATGAGTTCCCCGGCGATGATACTCCTATCATCAAGGGTTCTGCTCACAAGGCTCTTATCGCTGCTAACGATCCTACTCTTCCTGAGTATGCTCCTATCGCAGAGCTTATGGATGCTGTTGACAGCTACATTCCTACTCCTGACCGTAAGGCTGATCTTCCCTTCATCATGCCTGTTGAAGACGTATTCACCATCACCGGTCGTGGTACTGTTGCTACCGGCCGTGTTGAGCGTGGTCAGCTCAGAACTTCTGAGGAAGTTGAAATCATCGGTCTTACCGACGAGAGAAAGAAGACTGTTGTTACCGGTATCGAAATGTTCCGTAAGATCCTCGACTATGCAGAGGCTGGCGATAACATCGGTGCACTTCTTCGTGGTATTCAGAGAACTGAGATCGAGCGTGGTCAGGTTCTTTGCAAGCCCGGCTCCATCAACCCCCACACCAAGTTCCATGGTCAGGTTTACGTACTGAACAAGGAAGAGGGCGGCCGTCATACTCCTTTCTTCAACAACTATCGTCCCCAGTTCTATTTCAGAACTACTGACGTTACCGGCGTTATCACCCTTCCTGCAGGCACCGAGATGTGCATGCCTGGCGATAACGTAGAGATGGATGTTGAGCTCATCACTCCTATCGCTATTGAAGAGGGTCTCCGCTTCGCTATCCGTGAAGGTGGCCGTACTGTTGGTTCCGGTGTTGTTACCGCTATCAACGGCTAATTACAATTAGTAATTACAATGTTAAAATCCCGAAAGGCTTAGCCTTTCGGGATTTTTTTAATCTTGTTTAATTAAATATTGAAGCATTCGCTCAGGGCAATCAAGAAACTGCTTTGTTATTTTATAATGCTCGGTATCGGTATATTCTATTTTCCTAATACCATCATAGGAAAGCTCAACTATTTCGGCCTTGGGATATGCCATTAAAATAGGGGAATGTGTTGCAATAATTAACTGGGATTCCTTATTTACAAGACGATCAATCTCGGAAAGAAGTGTAAGCTGTCGCATTGGTGAAAGTGCGGCTTCCGGCTCATCAAGAATATATAAACCATTTCCACCGAATCTGTTTTGTATTAAGGCTAAAAAACTTTCTCCGTGGGACTGCCTGTGCAGGGAGGTTCCACCGTATGCATCAATAAGCGGAGGGAGAAAAGGTTGCTCGTCGTCTAACTTATCAATGTTGCTCGCTAAATTATAAAGACTTTCTGCCCTTAAGAAAAAACCATCCTTTGGTAGAAAGGATTTCAAGGTATCAATATGCGCCCAAAGCTCGGAGTGTGAATCATTTGTAGAAAAGGTAAAATTCCTACTGCCTCCCTCGGGATTAAATCCAACAGCAACAGCAATAGCCTCAAGCAAAGTGGATTTACCCGTACCGTTTTCGCCAACCAAAACTGTAACGGGCGCATTAAAACTTATACCTTTGGATTTCCAAAGATTTTTTACAACAGGGAGCTCATACAAATAGGAGTCCTTAGTGGGCAGCGAATTAAGTTCAATGCCTCTTAAGTAGTTTATCATAATATTTTTTTACTCCGTGCGTAGAAGAAAAGATATTGTTGAACAATTCCCGAATAGGGAAGTGCCTCTTCAGGCAGTCCATCAGGGAAAAGCCTGTCCATTACACGCTTTATCCAAACGTCCCTTGGGAACGCTTCGATTCGATACATTCCAAAAAGCAGTGTACAGTCAGCTACCTTGTCTCCCACACCGTAAATGGAGGTAAGGGTGTTTCGGGCGTCATCAATGGGCATTGCCTTTACGTCATTAAGCTTAATTTCGCCCTTGGCCACCTTTTGAGCCGCATCAAGCATATATTTTGCTCTGAATCCGCTGCGTAGTACCTCTAAATCAGACTCCTTAAGGTCACTAAGCCTCTTTGCCGAGGGGAAGGAGTAAAAGCCGTTGCCAAGGTCTTCACCAAAATTTTCACAAAGGCGCTCTATTATACCTTTGATTCGCGCTATATTGTTGTTTTGGGATAAAATAAAGCTACATAACGCCTCCCAGGGGTCCTGCTTTAAAATACGTATTCCGGGGCCGTAGGCGGCGGCCTCCTTTAGAATGGCGTTGGAGGATATGCTTTTTATTATTGCTCCATAATCTGTGTCAAGGTCAAAATATCCCTTCCAAAAGCCTATATAGTCCTTAAGGGAGGTATTATAAAGTATAAGAGTATCCTCCTTAATCTCAAGCTCCAAATACCTATCCTGTGCCACACCGCACCATATTCCGTTTTCCTTTTCCTTCCAACGGAAGGCCTGACCGCAATCCAGCGTCTGAGCCAGGTCAAAATTGGTAACACCGGATATGTAAAGGTCGTTATTTCTTGCTTTTACCTGTAACATTAAAATTCACCCTTTTACATTATACCATTTTTGTGTTATACTTACAAGGAGGTGATTTAAAAAATGCGTGATGATATTTGTACCATACCCGTCAGTGAGGTTTTTGAGGTAAATGACGGTTGTCCCATATGCCGAATGTATAATACGGTTCAGGAGCATATTGTAGATTATATTATGGGTGCCGCTATGATGGAGCCTGACGTTCGCCAGGTTACCAATAAAACAGGTTTTTGCGAAAAGCACTACCGTCAAATGCTTGGCCGTCGCGGCAGACTTCAGCTTGCTCTTATGCTGGAATCTCATATTGATGACGTTAATGAAAACGTTTTATCGGATAAGCTGTTTCGCAGTAATAAATCAAAGGGGGAGAAGGCTTCAAAAATTACCGAATCCTGCTTTATCTGCGATAAAATTGAGTGGGGTATGTCCCGTATGATAGAAACATTGTATCAATGCTACGAAACCCAAATGGATTTCAGAAAAATGTTTAACCAGCAGTCAATGTTCTGTATGCCACATTTTGAAATGCTGGCAAATCTTGCGGATAAAAGGAAGATGCGCTCATATTACGGAGAGTTTTTATCTAACCTTACCCGTATAACTCAGGATTACTCCAAAACCCTCCATGATGATGTAAAAAAATATTGCTCAATGTACGATTACAGGAACAATACCAAGGATGCAGATTGGGGCAACAGTAAGGACTCTGTTGAGCGCACAATATCCTTTTTAACGGGTACTATTATAGATTAGTTTACATAATGTCAGGGTTACATAATTCGACAAATTATGGCAACGGGGATAAGTTTTCCACCGTAAAATGGCTTAAAATGGCCAAGTAATTAAACTTTTCAACCGAGTTATCCACTTTTTTATGTCAACCAAGGCAAAAACACGGTGGATAACTCATTTGAATAAAACTACTAAATTTTGACAAAACTAATGGCAGAAATAACGAAAAGAGGTCTGCTATGGTTAAGGGTGTAAACAAAACTGTAATTGAAATAAATGATACCGGAAACGAGCTTTTCGAAAAAATTATTCTTTACGTAGCTCCAAAATACGGGGGAATAAATCCCGTTAAGCTTAGGAGCGCGGCCCTAAAGGAAATGGAAAAATTTAAGGATGAAGAAGGGTATAAAAAAAGTTTGCGGGCACTGGTATCCGCAAGGCGTAGGCGTAGGAAGATTCTAACCGCTATAGTAGCTGCTTTTTGTGCAGCTGCCGTAGCCTTAACAGTTATTGTTTTGATATAAAAAAGCTTCAGCCGACTATTGCGGCTGAAGCTTAATTTTTGTGGGAGATATTTTATGTATCACGATTAGTATGTCGTACAAATGCACGCCCTTGTTCTAAATACACCTTCTGTTCTGATGGTTCTAATGACCTAAACAGTGCAAGTAGCTCTTCCTCTAAACCAGAGGTGTCATTTTCATTATAACCAAGCAAATAATTTGCACTAACGTTAAAATATTTTTTTATATACGGTCAAAGGTATTGAAATCAGGTTCTCTAAGTCCTCTTACGTAGTTGCCCAGTGTAGATGCCGCAATATTCAGATCTTCTGCCATTTTTTTCTGTGTAATACCTCTTTCATCAAGTAAGCGGCGTAGATTATCACCGAACATCATTTACGATTAGAACCCCCAAAAAATATATTAGATATATTTTACAGGAAAATTTAGTTGTTGTGTTAAATAACTTCAAATTGAAAGTTAAAATACACAAAAAGAGTACAAAAAAATGATAAAAATGTTAAAAAAGGCGAAACATGTTTTTAACATATAAAGAATTTGCGATTTAAGCCTTATTTGTAAATAAATTTTAAAAAATTTTTGTTTTTAACTACCGCACTTGCTTTTTTAATGATTTTAATATATACTTATGTAGTATATTAAAATAAAAGAGGTAAGAAAATTGTTTGCAGAAAACCTGAAATATGCTGCTAAAACTTGGGTTAAATCGGTTGTGGCAGCCATAATGTGCTTGTTTGTATACATATCTATTCAGTTTGTTGCCGTAAACCTTTTTACAAAGGAGATAGGCTATACCGTTTATGAGGTAGTGGACTCCCGCCGCGGAGAGGCCTTATATACCCATTATTATGCTGATGGAGAGGACCTTAAAGCAAAGGAATACGAAAATTCTGAAATTAAGGTGGAGACCGTTAAGGAGCGCTCCCTGCTTACTGATGGCCAGAATATTACCGCACAAATGGTTTCACAGGTATTCTCCCTGTTTATAATTGGTGCAATGATTTATCAGCGTATATGGTCAATAGGCACCTCTGATAATAACAAGGTTAAATTTAACCGTATGAAGGAGGACAAGCTCAGAGGTCTAAAAATAGGCTGTATGGCAGCTATTCCGTCTTTTATGGTATATTTGCTGCTTATTCTTGCCAGATTTGGCATTGCATCCGAGGGTCTTTTTGCTGTATACAGGTTGCTTAACGTTCATATATTCGGTTATATGAATTTACTATTTGGCGTTGGCGTAAAGGTTGTAGAAATACCTGTATTTAAAATTGTTCTTGCCGCCGTACCGCTGCTTATCCTGCCTGTAATATGTACCGTTGCTTACTTCTTGGGCTATAAGGATATTTCGGTTTCGGAAAAGATTATTTATAAAAACAAAAGAAAAGGAGGTTAAAAAGATTAAATGGCTGGTTTTTTCGGATTATTTAATTATAACAAGGAAGGTCCGGGAATAGATAAGAACGCTCCTAAAAAAAAGGGGTTTGTTGTATTTTTTGAAACCTTCTTTCGCAATTTCTGGAAATTTATTCCCATAAATCTTGTTTTCTTTGCATTGGGAATACCCGTGCTTACCCACGGCCTTTCCTACATAGGCTTTACCAACGTTGCACGAAATACCGCAAGGGATAAGCATTCCTTCGGTCTTAGTGATTTTTTTGATACTATAAAGAAAAACTGGAAGCAGGGCCTTGCACTTGGCATTATAAACATAATAGTAATGGCCTTTATTGTTTTTGATATCTGGTTTTTCAATTTTCAGGAGGGCACCCTGGGGGCCGCCGGTCTTGGTATAGCCTTTGCCGTGCTTATAATATTCTCCTTTATGAAATATTATATGTGGACCTTAGCCATAACCTTTAATTACAGCATTTCTCAGATACTTAAAAACAGCTTTAAATTTGCTTTTATAAATATTTGGAAGAATCTTCTTGTTGCTGTTGTAATGCTTGTGTGCTATGCTATTGCCGCAGTTATTCTGTGGTTCCTGCCCTTTGGTGTTGCATTGTTTATCGTATTACTTCTCAGTACCTGTGTTTTTCCGGGCTTTAAGTGTCTGCTGGTGCAGTTCTGTGTGTTTGACAGCATAGTAAAATATATTATTGCTCCCTATTACGAACAGCATCCCGATGATGATATTCAGCTTCGCCTGAGCCTTGGCCTCCCCGTTCCTGAAAAATATACCTATCAGGACAATGAGTTTGAGGATTCGGTTACTGATAATAATGAAGTTTAACATATGCAAAAGACCTTCGCAAAAAAGCGAAGGTCTTTTGTATATATCAAGGAGCATAAGCGGTACTCTGTGGGCATTTATATGCCGCCGCTTCTACGGGATATCCCTGCTTTTGGCCCCTGAGATATTATATGCTAATTTATTTAATGGGTGACTTGCGAATAAACAGAACGCCTAAGGTATCCTTTCCGCAATGGGAGGATACGGTACAGCCTGCACGGGTAAGGTGAAGGTTTTCAAAATAGTTGTAGCTCTTAACCTGCTCAACCACAGCGTTAACTATTTCCATATCACAGCCTGCGTGGGTAACAAATACGTGACCGGGTTCAATATCCTCAATATCGGCAAGCTTATCCTTAACGTATTCCTTAAGCACGTCGCCATATTTGCCGCGGTATTTCTTAACAACACCCATTTTGCCATCCTTAACCTGAATACAGGGCTTAAGCTTTAAAAGGTTTGCGCCAAGGGCTGCAAGGGCAGAGCATCGGCCGCCCTTGTGCAGGTATTCAAGATTATCAATAACAAAGGATGCATCAGAGCAGTGAACTAAGTCCTCCAGCTTTTTAACTATCTCAGAAGCCTCCATACCGCTTTCGACCATCTCTGCGGCGGCAATAAGCAAAAGACCACCACCGGTGGAAAGATTGCGGCTATCAATAACGTAAACGTTTTCGAATTCCTCAGCTGCCATACGGGCGTTGTTATAGGTTGAGGACATTTCGCTGCTTATTGTAAAGTGGATAACGGTTTTACCCTGGTCAACAAAGGGCTTAAAGAAATCACAGCAGTCGGCATAGTTGGTGGCGTTGGTTTTTGGGAGCTCACCTGTTTTTGAGTGATGCTCGTAAATCATTTCCGGTGTAATATCAACACCGTTATCCATATAAAGCTTTTCACCAAGGGTAATACCCATAGGTAAAATGCTTATATTGTAGCGCTCTCTCAGCTCTACGCTTAAATCTGTAGTAGAATCACTTGTAATTACAATATTTGAGTTACTCAAAATCATACCTCCATATATCATTATATTTTTATTTTACCATAAATGAGTTAGTTTAACAAGTGCAATTTGTAATTATTTGTAATAAAAAAACACTTTAAATATTACAAAAGCAGTGATATAATGAGTAAGTAGATTATTGCAAGGGGATTTTAAAATGACTCGTAAAGGTCTTACACGAAAAAAGAAAAATATTATTTTAACTAGCTTGTGCGCCGTTCTCGCTGTGGCCCTTGTAGTTTGTGTCGGAGTGAGTGTTTTTCAAAACCTTGCACTGAAAAAAGCTAATGATACTCTGGCACAGGCTAATGATGCTCTTACCTCTCAGTATCAGCAGGAAAAGGAAGGGTATGAGAGCCAGATAAGTGAGAAGGATAAGCAGATCGCCGAAAAGGATAAGCAGATAACCGAGAAGGAAAATAAAATAAACTCCCTTAATTCCCGCGTTACCCAGCTTGAAAAATTAAAGGCAGATAAGCTTTATCCCACAAAACCTCTTTTACCGGCGGTAAGTGTTGACACTTCCGCCGTTAATTCTATCAAAGAAGCGGAAAATTTGCGCCTTGCGGCCCAAAACAAAATGGCAAACGGCAATAAGCTGTGCTTCTTAACCTTTGACGATGGGCCAAATATGTACACTGCCCAGATACTCAAAACCTTAAAGCAGTATAACGTTAAGGCAACCTTTTTCGTTACACAGCAAAACGACGTTTCAAAGCAGCATAAATATCTTATAAAACAGGCACATGATGAAGGCCACGCCATAGCGGTACATTGTTATTCGCACCTCTATGACCAGATATATCAAAGTGAAGCAGCCTATATCGCAGATTTTAATAAAATGAACGGTGTTATAAAAGATCTTATAGGTAAAGAGGTTGATATATTCCGTTTTCCTGGGGGAAGCAGCAACACTGTTAGTAAGGTCAATATGAGTCAGCTTATGGTCACTATGACAAAGAAGGGTTATCAGTATTTTGACTGGAACGTAAGTTCAGGTGATGCAGGCGGCGCCAGAAACTCAAGTCAGGTGGCGGCCAACGTTATTAACGGCTGCAAGGGTAGATCCTCCGCCTGTGTGCTTATGCACGATAAGCAGATGACCGCCAACGCCCTACCCGATATAATAGTAGGCCTTAAGAAGCAGGGTTTCGTGTTCCTTCCTCTTACGGTAGATAATTACGGTTATCATCATAGACCTTAATTAAAAAGGTTGTCCCTCGGGACAACCTTTTTAAATTTAGTTCTTAAGACTTTGTATGGGGGCAGGAATCTGACCGCCTCTGTGAATAAATTTAGCAGGGGAGTAGCGGCTTACCTCCATAACGGGGCCGCTTCCAAGAAGTCCCCCGAAGGAGAGCTCGTCACCAACGGTTTTGCCTATAGCGGGAATTACTCGCACTGCGGTGGTTTTGGAGTTTATCATACCAATAGCCGCCTCATCGGCAATTATTGCGGAAATAACCTCTGCAGGGGTGTCACCGGGAATATTTATCATATCAAGGCCAACTGAGCACACCGCCGTCATAGCCTCAAGCTTTTCAATACGAAGGGCGCCACAGCGTGCCGCATCAATCATACCTGCATCCTCGGTAACGGGAATAAATGCACCGGAAAGGCCGCCTACCTTGGAGGATGCCATTACACCGCCCTTTTTAACTGCATCGTTAAGCATTGCAAGGGTGGCGGTGGTGCCGCAGCAACCGCACTTTTCAAGACCTATCTCCTCTAAAATATGGGCAACCGAGTCACCTACCGCAGGGGTGGGAGCAAGGGAAAGGTCAACAATTCCAAAGGGCACACCAAGCTCACGGGAGGCCTCCTGCGCAACAAGCTGACCCATTCGGGTTATCTTAAAGGCGGTGCGCTTTATAAGCTCGGCAATACCGGTAAGGTCAAGGTTTTCCTCTGCTTTGGCAAGTGCTGCACGAACAACACCGGGGCCCGAAACACCAACGTTTATAACGCAGTCAGGCTCACCCACACCGTGGAAGGCACCTGCCATAAAGGGATTATCCTCAGGTGCATTGCAAAGAACAACAAGCTTTGCCGCGCCTATGCACATACGGTCCTTGGTTTCCTCAGCTGTACGGCGGATTATCTTACCCATCATACCCACCGCATCCATATTTATGCCTGCCTTGGTGGAGCCTATGTTTACCGAGGCGCATATGTGGTCGGTTAATGATAGTGCCTCGGGAATGCTTTCTATAAGCGCGTAATCACCTGCGGCGAAGCCCTTTTGAACAAGGGCAGAATAACCGCCTATAAAATTAACTCCAACAGCCTGTGCCGCCTTTTCAAGGGTCAGGGCAAACTTAACTATTTTACTTGTCTGGCAGGCGGCGGCCAGCATTGCAATGGGGGTAACGGCTATGCGCTTGTTTATTATGGGAATACCGTATTTGTGTTCAATTCTGTTACAAACGGGCACTAAATCCTTAGCGTAACGGGTTATTTTATCGTAAACCTTTCGGCAGGCAGTGTCTATATCGCTGTCAATACAATCAAGCAAAGAAATGCCCATTGTAACGGTACGAATATCAAGATTTTCATCCTGAATCATTGTAATTGTTTCAAGTATATCGTGGGTATTAAACATATTTACCACCTCTTATATGCGGTGCATTGAGTTAAAAATATCCTCGTGCATAACGCGAACCGAAAGGTTTTCAGCCTCACCTAAAGCGGCAAGAGATTCGCTGAAATCATCAAAGGAGGTGGAAATATCCTTAATGTCACAAATCATTATCATGCAGAAAATATCCTGCAGAACAGATTGTGTAACCTCCATTATGTTTACGTTGCACTGGGCACACTTTGCAGATACCTTTGAAAGAATACCTACAGTATCCTTACCAATAACGGTTAAAACAGCTCTCATATAAATCTCTCCTGTGACGGTAATTTTGTTAATTATATCACAAAGAATAAAAAAAGTAAATAAATACTACCATTTTTTATTTTTTTATGGTATGATATAAAGGAATAAGTATATCGGAGGTAAAAACCTATGAATATGAAGCTTTTAAAACTTCTCAGTAAAAACGCCCGCCACACCGTACAGGACCTTGCGGTGATGACCGGTATATCTGAGGATGAGGTACGCGCCCAGATTAAGGAAATGGAAAAGGAAGGCCTTATCCGTGGCTATAAAACCGTTATTGACTGGGAAAAGCTTGACAGTGCATACGTTTCTGCCCTTATAGAGCTTAAGGTTACACCTCAAGCCGATTTCGGATTTGAGCAGATAGCCGAGCGCGTTATGAAATACAGCGAGGTGGAAACCGTTTACCTTATGTCAGGTGGTTATGACCTTTGTGTAATTGTTAAGGGAAAAACCTTCCAGCAGGTTGCAATGTTCGTTGCTAAGGAGCTGGCTACTATGAATTCGGTGGTTTCAACAGCCACCCATTTCGTTCTGCGCCGCTATAAGGAAATGGACGTGGAGCTTTGCTCAGGCAGTGTTGATGACAGAGGGAAGGTGTCCCTTTAATGGATTATAACAGTCTGCTTAATCCAAATATAGTTTCGGTGAAGCCTTCGGGTATCCGAAAGTTTTTTGATGTGGCTGAGCGTATGGAGGACGTTATCTCCCTTGGTGTGGGTGAGCCTGATTTTCCCACCCCTTGGCATATTCGTCACGCCGCTATACAGTCTCTTGAAAACAGTAAGACCCGTTATACCTCTAACTGGGGTCTTATGGAGCTTCGCCGTGCTATACAGGATTTTTTAAAGCGTAAATATAAGCTTAACTACGACCCTGAAAGCGAAATAGCCGTAACCGTGGGCGGAAGTGAGGCTATTGATGTCGCCCTCAGAGCCCTTATGTCCTCTGGGGACGAGGTAATAATCCCACAACCCAGCTTTGTTTGCTATGAGCCGCTTACCCGTCTTGCAGGTGGCGTTCCTGTAATACTTGAAACCAAGGCGGAGAATGAATTCAAGCTTACCCCTGAGGAGCTTCTTTCCAAAATCACCCCCAAAACCAAGGTTGTGGTTATCCCATATCCTTGCAATCCTACCGGTGCCATAATGGAAAGGGAAGACCTTGAGAAAATTGCTCAGGTTTTAAGGGGTACCAATATATTCGTTATTTCCGATGAGATATATTCCGAGCTTACCTTTTCGGGAAACGGCCATTGCTCCATTGCCTCGCTTGAAGGTATGCGTGAGCGCACCGTTGTTATTAACGGCTTCTCCAAGGCCTATTCTATGACAGGCTGGCGTCTTGGCTTTGCCTGCGGTCCTAAGGAAATAATGAAGCAGATAATTAAAATCCATCAGTTCGGTATTATGAGCGCCCCTACCACCTCACAGTATGCTGCTATTGAGGCTATAAAAAACGGTGACAACGATATTGAACAGATGCTTGAGGAATACGATGCACGCCGTCGCGTTATAGTTTCGGGCTTTAATAAGCTGGGACTTACCTGCCGTGAGCCTAAGGGCGCCTTTTATGCTTTTCCCTGCATAAGCTCTACGGGTATGACCAGTGATGAGTTTTGTGAGCGGCTTCTGGAAAGTCAGCACGTAGCTCTTGTACCCGGTACCGCCTTTGGTGATAGCGGTGAAGGCTTTGTGCGCGCCTCCTACTGCTATTCCATTGAGCATATCCGCGAGGCTCTGCGCAGAATAGAACTGTTTTTAAATGAGATAAAGGATTAAATTTATGCAGCTTACAGTTAAGGCTAATGCAAAAATAAATCTTACACTTGACGTTACGGGTACCGATGAAAGGGGATATCATCTCCTTGATTCGGTATTTCAGTCGGTGGATATTTATGATACCCTTACCTTAACCACCAACAGTACGGGAAAGGTAACGGTGACCTCCTCTGATTCCACCCTTTCGGGGGAGGATAATATTACCTATAAAGCCGCTACCTGTTTTTTAAAGGCCGTAGGTAAGGCGGATGGCGTAGAAATCCATATTGAAAAGAAAATCCCCGTTGCCGCAGGAATGGGTGGCGGCTCTGCCGATGCCGCCGCAACCCTGCTTGCCCTTAATAGGCTGTACGGTGAGCCCCTCCCGTCAAATGCTTTGTCACAGCTTGCTCTGAGCATCGGGGCGGACGTGCCCTTTTGCCTGCAGGGCGGCACAATGCGTGCCACAGGGGTAGGGGAAAGGCTTGAAGCCCTGCCCGATTTTCCATGTTGCCATATTGTCATAATTAAGGATGGGCAAAAGCCCTCCACCAAGGAAATGTATAATCGCCTTGACAATGTAAAGGTCCTTGACCGTCCCGATAACGCTGAGTTCATAAATGCTTTAAAATCGGGGGATTACAAAGCCCTGTGCCAAAATATGAAAAACGTTTTCGGTTGCCTTTGGGAGCAGGATTATATTAGGGAAATTATTGCTCCCGCCCTGCCTGATGCTACGGTGCTTAGCGGCAGCGGCCCCGTGCTTGCCGCCTTCTTTGATGAGGAAGGGCGTGCAATGCAGGCGTTAAGGCTGTTAAAGGATAAAAGAATACAGTGTCATCTTTGCAGTCCTGCGAAAAAAGCATATAGCTTTGAATAAAATTTCTCACCTTTGCCCATCCTTTGGGCAGAGGTGATTTTTTTGAAAAAGAATACAATAACCAACATAAAAGCCGCCGTTGTGCTGGCGCTGGTCTGCAGCGTGCTTATTGGTATGGCGCGGTTTGAAACAAAATGTCAGGCACTTAGAGATAACATTTTAAGGCTGCACATAGTTGCCAATTCAGACAGTGACTTTGACCAACAGCTAAAGCTTAAGGTGCGCGATGCGGTGCTTAGTGAAACCAAAAATTTATTTGAACAGGCAACCGACCTTGATTTTGCTATTGCCGCCGCGAGGCAGTCTGTGCCCGAAATTGTTTCCGCGGCACAGCAGGTGTTAAAGGATGCAGGGGTACAGCAGAGCGTTAGTGTTGATATAGGGGATGCCTACTTTGATACCAGAGAGTACGATGCCTTTACTCTGCCTGCAGGAACATACAAGGCGGTAAATATAAGGCTTGGTGAGGCTAAAGGAAAAAATTGGTGGTGCGTAATGTTTCCTGCCCTTTGCATAGGTGCAAGCTGTGCCGCACTTGAGGAGGTTTCAGGGCAGGGAGCAGAGATAGCAACTAATTCTTCAAAATACGTTATGCGGTTTAAAACCGTTGAAATATACGAACAAATAAAACAATACTTTTTAAAGTAATAATTAAGCCGTTGCTCCAATATAATGAAAATAGGTTGGTGAAAAAGCGCAAATGCGCTTTTTCACGGACAATTAAAAATTGTCCGTGAAATTATATAAATAATTTCACCTAATTCATTGCAATGATGTCGGTGTAAATAATCAGAGAT
>JAZSEH010000006.1:0-97236 GCA_045531585.1 Acutalibacteraceae bacterium | reverse complement strand
GTGTAGCGGTTTTATGTAAATAATCTCTGATTATTTACACCGACATCATTGCAATGAATTAGGTGAAATTATTTATATAATTTCACGGACAATTGTTAATTTGTCCGTGAAAAAGCGCATTTGCGCTTTTTCACCAACCTACTTTCATTATAACATAATTTTCCCTTTTTTTCAATGAATAAACAATGAACACTTGATTTAAGCGTAAAAAAAATATATAATTATAAAAGATTTTTTATTTTACAGCTATACGCGCGTTACTAAGGAGTAAAAATGGAAGAGAAGAAAAACCTGTTTTGGTTATTTAAAAGATTTTTTCCCTATTTTAAAAAATATAAATTTATTGTTTTTTGTGACCTTCTGTGCGCAGCGCTTACCACAGTTTGTGAGCTTGTGCTGCCTATGATTGTCAGAGAAATTACAGGAAGGGCAACGGAAAATTTTAAGTCCCTGACCCTGACCCTTATACTCACCTGCTCTGCCCTTTACATATTCTTACGCATTGTTGATACCCTTGCGAATTATTATATGGCAAGTGTGGGACATATTATGGGTGCAAAAATAGAATCGGATATGCGGCATGACTTTTTTTCACATCTGCAAAAGCTTTCCTTTTCTTATTATGACGATGCCAAGGTCGGAACGCTGATGTCGCGAATAACAAACGACCTGTTTGATATAACCGAGTTTGCTCACCACTGTCCTGAAGAATTTTTCATTGCAGGCGTAAAAATATTAGGCTCCTTTATTATTCTTTGTACAATAAACGTTCCCCTTACAATCATTGTTTTTGCAGTTCTCCCCCCTGCTGTGCTTTTACTCTCACTTTTCAGAGGAAAAATGAAGGCGGGCTTCAGGGAATCACGGCAACAGATAGGTGAGCTTAATTCTCAGGTTGAAGACAGCTTGCTTGGAATACGTGTTGTAAAATCATTTGCAAAAGAGGATTATGAGCAAAGCAAATTTGATAAAGGCAACATAACCTTTTTAAAGGTTAAAAGCGCCGTTTATAAAATAATGGGTGCATTTCAGTCCTGCACCAGACTTTTTGACGGTGTTATGTATATAATAGTTGTTGCAGTAGGCGCCTTGTTCATTAAACTTGGTCATATTAATGCCGCCGATTACGTTGCCTACCTTATGTTCGTTACAACCCTTACTACTTCTGTAAGACGTATTGTTGAATTTACCGAGCAATTTCAACGTGGTATAACGGGAATAGAACGCTTTAGTGAGATTATGGATATTGAGCCTGAAATCACCGATGCAAAGGATGCAGACACACTCACGGCTGTTAAGGGTGAGATATGCTTTGATAACGTTTCATTTCATTATAATGATGGCAACCGTGACGTTATATCCCACTTAAATCTTACCGTAAAGCCAGGAGAAAGCGTTGCACTTGTAGGGCCCTCGGGCGGTGGCAAAACCACGTTATGCTCCCTTATTCCCCGTTTTTACGATACAACATGCGGAACTATTACCATTGATGGAATTGACATAAAATCCGTCACTCTCAGTTCACTTCGTGAAAATATAGGAACCGTAGCTCAGGACGTGTATCTTTTCTCCGGAAGTATTCGCGAAAACATTGCCTATGGTAAAGAGAACGCTACCGACGACGAGATAAAGCAAGCGGCAATTCTTGCGGGTGCTCACGATTTTATTTTGGAACTGCCCGACGGATACGATTCCTACGTTGGAGAGCGTGGAATAAAGCTTTCAGGCGGACAAAAGCAACGTATTTCCATTGCGCGCGTTTTTCTTAAAAATCCGCCAATACTTATCCTTGACGAAGCAACAAGCGCACTTGACAACGAAAGCGAAAGACTTGTTCAAAAATCCCTTGAGCTTCTTGCAAAGGGGCGCACCACCTTTACCATTGCGCACCGCCTTACAACCATAAAAAATGCAGACAGAATACTTGTGCTTACCGAAAACGGCATTGAAGAATCGGGTACACACAAGGAATTACTGCAAAAAGGCGGATTATACAGCGAATTATATAAACTATATTCAGCCGATTAGGAGAGGATAAAATGTCTAAAGGAATATTTAATAAAAAGCTTTCCCCTGCCTGCAAATACTGTGAATATGCAAGAATTTCCAATTTTGACGATGAAGTTATCTGCAAACATAAGGGTGTAACCCGCCCTGATGACAGATGTCATAAATACAAATACGACCCTTTTAAAAGGGTCCCGAAAAAAATTACAATATCAAAAAACTATTCTGACGAAGATTTTAAACTGTAAAAAAGAGATGCCTCACGGCATCTCTTTTTTATTCTATTTCATTATCGGTTCTTATTTTTTTAATCCATTTTCCGCTTCTAAGCCTTATAACACACCATACGGCCTTTAATACCTGGTCAATTTTTAAAGCAAAGTAAATCCAAAAGGCAGGAAGATGCAAAACAAGTCCTGCTAAAACTCCCAAGGGAACGGAGGCTACCCACAGAAAAATATTATCTGCAAGCATCAGCATCTTTGTATCTCCGCCGCCGCGAAGCACGCCTTTAGTCATTATACTGTTTGTGGCCTGAAAGACAATTATAATACTTATTGACCACATAAGTTCCTTTGCAATCATCTGTGTTTCCCGTGAAAGATTATATGCACTTATCATCGGCGTACTTATAAGCATTATCATTCCTGCAGCTATAAGACCGAAAACAAAGCCGATTCCCAAAAAGGCATAGCCTTGCCTGTGGGCCTTTTCCCTATCCCCTTCACCAAGGGTATAGCCAGTAACTATTGCTCCTGCCTGAGAAAAGCCCTGTATCATAACCGAGCTTAGTTGCTGTGTAACAGCGGTTACGGCGTTGGCGGCCACAAAGTTCTCGCCAAGTCTGCCTATAACCATTGCAACAGAGTTGTTGCCAAGGGCCAATATACCGTCGCTTATGAGCACGGGAATACTTATACGAATATACTCACGCCACATTTTTCCAACAGACATAAATATATCTTTTATTCTATAGCCTATATTTTTATCCTTAAAAAAGAGATATCCGCAAATAACACAGAATTCAAAAATTCTTGCAATAAGTGTACCTATTGCGGCACCTGCTACATCCATTTCAGGCGCACCCAACCTTCCGAAAATGAACATATAGTTTGCGCCTACGTTTATAAAAAACGCCGCAATAGAGGTATATAGCGGTATTTTTACCTGTCCCACGTTTCTAAGGACTATTGTGCAGGTAAGGGATAAACCAAGAAGCGCGTAGCTTGCAACCGAATATTTTAAATACCGTATTCCATAGGCTATGATATCCTCTTCCACAGTGTATATCCGCATTATTTGTTCAGGGAAGAAAACAGTTGCAATACTAAAGAGCAAGGAAAGCACTAAGCAAAGCCTTAGCATTATTGTTATGGTCTTTTTAAGTGAGAAATTATCCTGCATACCGTAATATCGGGATACAAGAACCGAAGCACCCATTCCAATTCCCATACAAAAAATATGAAATATAGCTATAAACTGATTAGCGAGTGATACCGCGGAAAGCTGTGTTTCCCCCACCATTCCAACCATAACGGTATCCATAATATTAACGCCTGTGGTTATAAGCCCCTGTAAGGCAATTGGAATTGAAATTTTTGCAACATTTTTATAAAATGTCTTATCCTTTACAAACAGACTGTGCATATACGGTATCCCCTACCAAAAGAATTTATATTGAGTATATCATATTCTTTTTAAAAAGGAAAGAATAAAATCAGTTAATATCTACCCATCTGTTCTCAACACTTGAAAGAAGCAGTGAATCAAGTATTTGTTGATATCTGAAACCATCAGCAACGGTGGGAAGATACTCACAGGGTTTATCGTGCAATAGGTCTACAAACATCTGCTCCTGTGTGATTTTGAACTCCTCCGGCACGGTTACGGTTTGTACGGTTTTTGCTTCAAATTCTCCCTCTACGGTACAAATTCCCAGAACGTTTGGATTATTGAGGTCAAAAGAGATAACGCCCTTTGTGCCATAAATATCGTACTTAATGGTGTTACTGTGTCCTATGGCGCAACGAGTAATCATAAATCCTGCGTTTATTCCGCCCTCAATTTTAGCGATGAAGCTACAGTAATCGTCAGTTTCGACTTTGCCGTACTCATCACGGTCAAGATACATACGCTCCTTAATGATTACATCTGCCACACCTGATACAGATTGAATTTTTCCCGTGAGTAGCTCTGCCATATCTATAAGGTGAACACCCAGATCACCCAAAACTCCCGTTCCCGCATATTCCTTAATAAAACGCCATTCAAGACGACGCCCTTTCATAAATGCGCTGTCCTTTAAATATTCAACGTTTATGTTTACAATATCTCCTATTATCTTTTTGTCCAGCAGAATCTTGGCATAGCGCACCGCAGGCATAAAGCGATAGGAAAAACACATCATATTTTTTACATCCTTTTTTTCAAGGGCTTTTATCAATGGCTTAGCACTCTCACAATTAACCGAGAGAGGTTTTTCAACGTTAATCGCCTTGCCCGCATTAACGGCATCCACCGCCATAGGCACGTGAAGGTAGTTTGGTGTACATATTTCAACTGCATCAAGCTCTTTAAGTTGTAACATTTCGCGGTAATCCGTAAAGCGAAGCTGTGCAGGAATACACAACTCATCCCCCGCTTTTGCAAGCTTCATTTCATCAATATCACAGATAGTATATATTTCGCACTCAGGAATATTTTTAAGTTCCTTTATATGCTTTTGTGATATTCCGCCTAAACCGATTATTCCAATTTTTTTCATTTTATTTTACCGCCTCGTATAAATTTTTATGTGTACGCTCGGCCTCGGTTTTGCCGGCATATTTATCTCCAACGTTTTCAAGTGCGGCGAAATTGCCCAGGGTTGGCTTAGGGCCGCCAGACGGCTGAGCCCAATCAATAGCATTTTTAATGATTTTGGTTATATCCTCACGGTAAAAGGTTGGATATTCCTCATGACCCGGGCGGAAATAAAACACCTTGCCCAAACCGCGCTTATAGCAGCAACCGCTCCTGAATACCTCACCACCTGAAAACCAGCTTATAAATACAAGCTCGTCAGGGGTTGGTATTTCAAAGCGTTCACCATAGGTCTCTTCCTTTTCAAGCTCAATATACTCAGGCAAACCCTTAGCGATTGGATGGGCAGGCTCAATCACCCATATACGCTCCCTTTCATCATTTTCCCGCCATTTTGAGCGGCAAGCAGTGCCCATAAGCATAATAAACGGCTTTGAAAGATGACCAGAATGAAGCACAACAAGTCCCATACCCTCAAGCACTCGGTTCTTAACCTTTAAAGCTATTTCGTCCGGCACCGACCTGTGAGCGAGATGTCCCCACCATATAAGTACATCTGTATTATTGAGCACATCGTCGCTAAGTCCGCAATGGGGTTCCTCAAGGGTTGCGGTACGTATATTATACTCGTTATACTTACCAAGCATCTGTGCGATAGCTCCGTGAATACCATCGGGATATATTTTAGCTATCTTTTCATCTTTTTCGTGGATAAACTCATTCCACACAGTCACATTAAGCTTTGCCATATCAACACTTCCTTGTACTTTTTAATTACATAATAAGTAATAAACTTGCCTTTTTCAAGGGATAATATAATTTATTTTTGGCACTTTTCGCTCTTGACATTTTTTCATTCCTGTTATATTCTTTACGTGGTGATAGATATGGACGTTATAGATTTTTCCCAACTTACAAATACAGCTTTTGAAATTAAAAATCTGTTTGCAATGCATCAATGCTGGAACGAAGGCTTCACCTTCCGAATGAATGTCCCCAGAAAAACAAGCTGTTTATTACTGTTTGAAGGTTGTGACGGCATATATGAAACCTCTGAAAGTAATTTTACTATAAAAAACGGTACACTCCTTTATATACCGCAGGGCAGTAAATATTCCACTAAATTTATTAACTGCCTGCATGGCGTTAACAGCACAACGCTTATTGAATTTGAACTTAGTTCCGACTCCGCCGCTTTCAAAGCATCAGACGGCATTATATCCCTTGGACAGGGTGTTTCTCCATTTTTAAAGGAACTTTTTTATGAAACTGTTGGGATTTACTCTGCAAATCTTATTAACTTTCCAAAGCTTAAAGCAACAATTTATCAAATACTGTCATTAATATGTGAGCAGTACAGACAGCAAGCCGTTATTTCAAAAGAATTTCATCTTATTGAAGAAGGTATAAAGTATTTAGAAACCGATACAAAACAGTTACTTTCCATCGATGAGGTTGCCAAACTTTGTAACGTAAGTCCTTCCTGCTTTCGCCGACTTTTTAAAAAATACTCGGGTATGAGTCCTGTTGAATATAGAATAAACGGTAAAATTAAGTACGCAAAAAAACTACTTCAAAGCGGAGCTGATTCGGTGACTGAAATTGCTCAAATGTTGGGTTTCAACGACCCTTCTTATTTTTGCAGACTGTTCAAAAAGAAGATTGGAATTTCTCCTCTTGAATTCGCCAAAGGATTTAAGGAATAATAAAAACCACGCATCGCACGGATGCGTGGTTTTTTGGATTATATTTTATTTTTTCTTAGGCTTTTTAATCTTGTTAAGCTTTGCGTTAAGGTCAAGAAGCTGTTCCTTAGTAAATTTTACATCAGACATTCCACTCATAAGGGTGAACAAACGAAGAACTGTAAATCCGCCCATCATTGCCATCATTTCAGGCCCTACCTCGAAGCCCATGGCCTTTGTCTTTCCGTCCTTCCCTTTGCTACCTAAAAGCTTTCCTGCAATGCCGGCAAAGAGAAGTTTGCCCTGAACGGTGGAAATAACGTCACTCATTTTATCGTTAAGGGACAGGTAGCCTTCGGGAGCATCAATATCAAACCAGTTAAGCACGGCGCCCTTCTCTTTAAGTCTATAAGCCTCGTTAAAGGTATCTACCTTACGGATAAGGCTTTCATCCTTAATGTCACCTGCAACGGCAACAAGCTTGGTTACACCGTTATTAGGAACATCAAAGTAGAAGAAATGCTCAGGGCTTTCAACCTTGCCAAGGCTTACACCGTTGGCAAAAAGCTCAACCTCAGGGAGATTAGAATAAACGGTTACCTTGGTAACATCCTCTACACGGTCAATATAGCGCTTACCACAGATATGAACAAACTTTTCATCGGAGAGCCAAGCTTTGTATGCATAGAAGGCATCCTTCTTATACTTACGGTCAAAGGTTACAAGACCCTTATGGTTCTGACCGTTTTCGCCACCCTCGTTACGAGCATCGGCACCAAAGTCAAACATGTTCCAAACGTGGGTTGCCCACATATACTTGCGGGTGAAGAACTGTTTAATAAGCTCCTCGTGATAATATGCCTGATATTCCTCGGTATAGTCACCCTGCATAGGATTAGAGGTATGCCAGTTAAGGGCCTCACAGCCGTACTCACTGCATCCTATGGGGATGTTGGGGAATTTCTTGTGGAACTCATCAAACCAAGGTCCGTTCATTGTGGTATCGCCGCCGTACCAACCAAAATAGTGGTTGTATGAAACAACGTCGGGAATCTGGAGATATGGATCCTCCATTTTGCACATTGAAACGGCTGCAATAGTGGTTAAACGGGTTTTATCCATTTCGTGGCACATATCGTTAAGGATACGGTGGTTCTCAAGAAGGTCCTCATCGCTTCCACCGATACCAATCTCATTAGAAAGGCCCCATACAACGATACTTGGATGATTATAATTCTGAACAATAAGCTCCTTCATCTGAGAAATTGTATTTTCTCTTCCGGTGGGCATATGTTTAGATATATAAGGAATTTCAGCCCAAATAACAAGACCGCGCTCATCGCAAAGATCATAAAAACACTGACTGTGCTGATAATGTGCAAGACGAATTGTTGTTGCGCCAACCTCGCAAATAAGGTCAATATCTTCCTTATGGTGTTCGGGAAGAAGTGCATTACCTATTCCCCATCTGTCCTGATGGCGAGAAACACCACGGAGAGGATATTCCTCACCATTAAGAATAAAGCCACGCTCAGGGTCTATTTCGAAATAACGGCAACCAAAACGAGTTGAAACGTTATCGATAACGGCATCGTTTTCAATAAGTTCAGCCTTTGCGGTGTAAAGGTAAGGGTCCTTCTTACCGTTCCAGAGATGAACGTTATTTAACTTAAAGTCAACCTTGGTGTCGGTGCTTTCAGCACAGGCAACCTCGTCGCCTTCTTTATCACAAATAGTGTAACGTACGAGTTGGCCTTCCTTTGTATTTGTAAGGTAGCACTCAACCTCAACGTTTGCATCAGTTCCATTTACCTCGGGGGTAACCTTTATACCGGGACCACCATAATAATCAAGGTCAAAGTGGGACTCATTTACACAGATAATATTCACGTCTCTGTAAAGGCCGCCGTAGAAGGTAAAGTCGGCCATTTGTGGATATACTCTGTCATTCTCGCTGTTATCCACCGCAATAACAAGCAGGGATATTTCGGTAAGAGCCTCGGTAATATCTACACGCCAGGTGGAATATCCACCGTCATGATGGGCAAGCTTTGTGCCGTTTACATATACGTCAGCACTGGAGTTTGCGCCCTGTATTTCAAGATAGTAGCGGTCACACTTAGGAAGCTCGCTCTTTTCAATGGTCTTGGCATAGTAAGCGGTACCGCGATAATAATCAGAGCCACCGTCCTGTCCGTCAAGAGCGTTCCAGCTATGGGGAAGATTTACGAAATCCCAAAGCTTGGGCATTTCTGCTGGAACTTCATTTGCCATTTTGGTAAAAGCCCATTTGGCATTATAATTAAGAATTTTTCTCATAAATGACCTCCATATTATTTTACAACTACATTATACAATACAATATATTTCAATATTTATACAAATTTTAAACTTTTAAAAAATCCGACCGCCTTTGCAGTCGGACTTTTTAAATGTTATAGATTAGAATTATTTAATTTCAGCTGTAGCTACTTTTCTTTCAGCAAGCTCTGTATTCATTTTTTCAAGAGTTTTCTTGTCAATATTATAAATAACAGCAAGACCAACAAATTGTAAAATCGCACTGAACATATAAAGACCCGCAACAAGCCAGCACATATTGTATGCTGTTTCAGAACTTTGCAACATTGTTCCATATTTTTCAACATAACCGAGAGTCCCCATTATAAGCAGAACGACAGAAGGTCCTATACCCTGTGCTAATTTACGGAAGAAAGAATGCAAAGAATAAACAGTGCCTTCCTCGCGAGTGCCAAACTTCCATTCATTGTAGTCAATAGCATCGCCCATCATCGCCCAAGAAACACATGTGTAAAAGCCCATACCCAAACCATAAATAACTAGGCTTACCATATATACAGGAAGAGCAAATTTATATGGTATAACCGGGAATATCATCATAATAACGGCGCCAACAAGAGAAACAATTGCGCCAAAAACGGATGCTTCTTTTTTACCGAATTTAACAACGATCTTCTTAATGAAAGGAATAAATAAAATTGAGGGAAGGAAACCAACCATCTGAACAACACCAGAAAGCTCTGCCATTCCAAAATATGTTGCAAACATTATTGTTGTCGCAGTTGTAGCGGCGTTCATGCCAAGGAACATGCCCATTGCAGCAACAGTAGCGCCAACAGCAGGACGGTTCTTCATAAATTTGCCAAACGCACGAATAATATTGATCTTTTCTGATTGTTCGTTTGTTTTTACAGTGTTTTCGTCTGTACGTATTGTAATAAATTTAATCATAAAAAGAAAAGCGATAAATCCAAGAATACCCATAATAAGCGCTGCCCAAAAAACCCTTTCTCCAAGAAGCTCTTGCGCAGGTTTATTTGTTAGAGGATTAATGATGCTTTCCCCTATCTCATATGCTTTACCGGTTTCAGGGTTGGTATAGAAAAGAGTTTTATCAACACCTTCAGGAAGAACAATCTTCTTAAAAAGATCATCAAAAAAGTTTTCAGAACCATTAAAAGTAATGTTTCTCCAAATTAGTATTGGAAGGATCATATTTGGTAGCAAGTTACCAACAATTGAACCAATCGAACGCCATGTAGAAAGTTCTGCTTGTTGAGCTTTATCGGAGGTTATTAATGGTAGCATAGAACCGTAAGGAACATTGGCAACCGTGTAAAAAGCATCCCAAATTATGTAACCTAAAATAAAGAGAATAGCTTTTATAACAACCGAGGCGTTGGGAAAAGGTAAAAACACAGCAGCTCCACCGACCAAAAGGCCGCAAGCACCGATAAAAATATAAGTCTTGAATTTGCCCATTTTATAATTTCTTCTATCGGCATCAATCATTGAACCAATAAGGGGATCGTTAATCGCATCCCAAATCTGTACTACTAAAAGCAACACAGAAAGCAGGCCTGTTTCCATCATCATATAAACAAGCCAAAAAGTTTGAACTGTACCCTTTAAGGCAAAGCTCATGTTACATCCTAGGTCGCCGGCTGCATATGCGAGTTTATCGCGTATACCAAACTTGCGGGGTGTGCGATTGTTTTCCATTTGAAAAACATTCCTCTCTGTTTTTATTTTTTGCGCTAACCCGTGCGCGTCCAATTACATTATAAATGAATTATAAAATTATCGTTAGTAAAATTTTTAACTGTTTTTGTATAATTTTTATATTAAAGGCTTGAAACCTATTAAAAAATATACTATAATTATTTTTGTAGTTGAAAAAAATTTGTTTTTATTGATGAAAAGAGGTGGAAGTCTTGTCCCACAATATTCTGCTGGAATTTATACGTACCGCATTTGAAAAAAGCCGACTGCAAACCCTTATACTAAGTCCCGATAAAAACATTCCAGAGAGTGCCGATATGGGTCTTAGAAAAATGCTTAACATAAACAAGGAATATGAAAAAGACTTCTATTCCTTTTTTGATACTGTTGAAGAAAACGTAATATATAAGTATACAGATAAATATCTTTGTTGCTATTTGTTTTTGAAGTTACCCGACAAACAGGAAAACATACTGCTTATTGGTCCATATTTAAATTTAAAATTTACCAGAGAAAAAATAATGGAATTAGCCGAAAAATGCGGTATTCCACCACGGATGCTGCATAATTTTGAAAACTACTATGGAGGCATACCGTTTTTTGGTGAAGAAAGCCAAATTTTCACCATACTTGACACCTTTGGAGAATATATATGGGGCACTTCTCAGAAGTTCTCAGTTATTGATATAAACCGTGAAAACGAGGCGGCTCCCTCACCTATTTCCTCCTATCCGGAGGAAGATGCAAATTCCACTGTATGGACAATGCAAATGATGGAAAAACGTTATTCATATGAAAATGAGCTTATGCAGGCCGTTTCCTTAGGTCAGACCCACAAGGCAGAGCTTTTGCTTTCGAATTTTTCTGCACTTTCTTTTGAACAACGCCTTAGCGACACATTAAGAAATTATAAGAACTACTGCATAATAATGAACACTCTGCTTCGCAAGGCGGCGGAAAACGGCGGTGTTCATCCCGTTTATCTTGATAGTGTCTCCTCAGCCTTTGCCAAGGAAATAGAGCTTATAAGCGCTACCTCAGGCGTTCCTGCAATTATGGTAAAAATGTATCGCTCATATTGTCGGCTTGTAAAGAAGCACGCAATAAAAAATTATTCATCTCCCGTACAAAAGGCTATTACCTGCATTGATTCCGACCTTACCGCCGATTTATCCTTAAGTGCCTTGGCAGCTATGCAAAACGTTAGCCCCGCTTACCTTTCTACGTTGTTTAAAAAGGAAACAGGGCAAACTCTTACAGAATACGTTAATTTAAAAAGAATAAAGCTTGCAACAAGGCTACTTGATACCACAATGCTTCAGGTGCAAACCGTTGCACAGCATTGCGGTATTCTTGACGTGCACTATTTTTCGAAGCTTTTTAAAAAATACACCGGAAAGACACCAAAGGAATACAGAGCAGGCAAAAAATAAAGAATTATTGCCTCTGCCCTGCTGCAAAGGCTCGCGGATTTATGCCGTATTCCGCCTTAAAGGCGCGAAAGAAGTTTGTATAATCGTTAAAGCCGCACATACCGCTAACCTCACCCGCAGATACGCCCTGAGCCAGCATTTGCCGTGCAATTATAAGACGTTTAAGCATAATATACCTGTAAACACTTGTACCTACTGTACGGCTGAATTCGTGGGAAAGATGATATTTACTTACAAAAAAACGGCGGGCAAGGCTTTCAAGGGATAATTCCTCGCTATAATGGGCACTGATGTATTCAAGCACTCCTGAAACAAGACCGGATTCCTCCCTGCCCTTTGGAGCGGCCTTTCCCACCGATACCGACATACGATTTAATTCTACCATAAATTGAATAAATATTCCGTATGCGCAAAGGTTACCTGCGTAATCAGTACTATAGTTTTCCCGTACAAGCTCGCTAAGCTTTGATATTACGGAAGAACGCTGAAGTGAATCCGGACGAATTAAAACGGTATGATCGGGCCTTTTCACGTTAAAGCAACGGGAAAGTGATATATCGTTGCTGCTTATAGATTCAAGAAAGGCCGTATCTATCCACAAAACAATACGCTCGTACACCTTACAATCAGGTTTAAGCACGGGACGATGTAATACCATTGGATTTATAAGCATAATATCCCCCGGTTTTAAACGGTATATGCTTCCCTCTACCCAATATTCCACATCGCCATCCAGAAAACAGAATACCTCATAAAAATTATGATGATGCACCTGCACCTCTTCGTCCCAAGGCTTGCTGTAATGGAATACCTCAAAGCTTTTTGAGTGCATTTCCTGACGGGGGTCAAAACGTTGTGCCCTCTCTCGCAAAATATTCACGTCCTTTTAAATTACTAATATATGTATAGTACCGCAACTTTTGCAATATGTCAAACAATTTATGCAATTATCATTGTGAAAAAAATGTGATATATTAAAGGCAGAAATTTATTGAAAGGTAGGCGTCCCTTTTGAAAAAATTTATGGATAAGGACTTTTTACTTAGCAGTAAAACGGCTAAAACGCTGTACCACAAGTATGCGGCAGATATGCCCATTGTGGATTATCACTGCCATGTAAGTCCCAAAGAAATTTACGAAAACAAGCGGTTTGAGAATATTTCTCAGGTTTGGCTTGCAGGTGACCACTACAAGTGGCGTGTAATGCGCTCCAACGGTGTTGATGAGTATTATATAACCGGTGAGGCGAGTGACAGAGAAAAGTTCCAGAAGTTTGCCGAAGCGTTACCTAAAGCCATAGGCAATCCTATGTACCATTGGTGCCACCTTGAGCTTAAGACATATTTCGGTTATAACGGCATATTAAACGGCGATACCGCTGAGCAGGTATGGAATCTTACTAAAGAGAGGCTCAAAGCTGATAATATGGGCGTTCGCGGTCTTATTGAGCAGAGCAACGTTGCTTTTATAGGCACTACCGATGATCCCATAGACAGTCTTGAATGGCATAAAAAGATTGCTGATGAGGGCAAGATGAAAACGGTTGTTGCACCGTCCTTTCGTCCTGATAAGGCCTTTAACATTGATAAGTCCGGCTGGAAAGAGTACATTAAAACTTTAAGCGAGGTTTCGGGTGTTGAGATAAGCGATGTTACCACGCTTAAAAAGGCACTTGGCCTTAGAATTGAGCATTTTAATGCTCACGGCTGTAAGGCCAGTGACCATGGTCTTGATTATATAGTCTGTGCCCCTGCAAGTGAGGCTGAAATAAACGCAGTTATTACAAGAGGACTTAGCGGTGAAATTGTTTCCCCCGAGGATGCCGCAATTCTTAAGACCGAGCTTTTAAAGTTCTGTGCAAGCGAATACGTTCGTCTTGGTTGGGTAATGCAACTTCACTATAATTGCTTTAGAAATCCCAACTCCGTAATGTTTGAAAAGTTAGGTCCCGATACAGGCTTCGATATTATTGGTCCCAACAACTGCTGTGCGGCCCTTGCCCGTCTCCTTGACCTTTTAAACCGTGAAAACATTCTGCCTAAGACCATACTCTACAGTCTTGACGGCGGTGATAACGCTTTCCTTGATACACTTCTCGGTGCTTTCCAGGGCACAGAGGTTGCAGGCAAGCTTCAGCACGGAAGCGCCTGGTGGTTTAATGATAATAAACAGGGTATGATTGACCAGATGGTGAGCCTTGCAAACCTGAGCCTTCTCGGTAACTTTATAGGTATGCTTACCGACTCCAGAAGCTTTTTAAGCTACACCCGTCACGAATATTTCCGCCGCATACTTTGCGAGCTTATAGGAAATTGGGTGGAGAACGGAGAATACCCTGCCGATATTCCCACCCTCGGCAAAATTGTTGAAGATATTAGTGCAAATAACGCACTGAGATATTTCGGATTGGAGAATAAATAGAATGGATATGAAGCTTTCTTTCCGCTGGTATGGTGAGGACGATCCCATTTCCCTTGAGTACATTTCCCAGATTCCCGGTATGCGCAGTATTGTTTCTGCCATTTATGACGTTAAGCCCGGTGAGGTTTGGCCTGAGGAAAGCCTTGCTAAAATGAAGGCTCAATGCGAAGAACATAACCTTGTTTTTGACGTAGTTGAGTCTATTCCCGTTCACGAGGACATTAAGCTTGGCAGAGGCGACGTTAATAAGCTGCTTGAGGTTTATTGTGAAAACATTCGGCGTTGTGCAAAATACGGAGTTAAATGTGTCACCTATAACTTTATGCCTGTTTTTGACTGGACAAGAACCCAGCTTGACAAAAAGGCGCCCGACGGCTCCACAAGTCTTGTAATGTATTGGGAGCAAATGAAGGGTCTTGACCCACTTAAGGATGATATACATCTCCCCGGTTGGGATTCGAGCTACACTCAGCAGGAGGTGCGCGAGCTTATAAATGCTTACGGTGAGATTGGCGAAGAGGGTCTTTGGAGAAATCTTGAAAAATTCCTTAAAAAAGTAATTCCTGTAGCAGAGGAATGTGGTGTAAGGATGGCTATTCATCCTGATGATCCTCCATATCCCATATTTGGTCTTCCCCGCATCATTACCTGTGAGGAAAATCTTGACCGTTTCTTAAAGCTGGTCGACTCCCCTGCCAACAGTCTTTGCCTTTGCACCGGTAGCCTTGGTTGTGCAAAATCCAACGACATCGTTGCAATGGTTAGAAAATATGCCCAAATGGATCGTATTGCCTTTATGCACATCCGCAACGTTAAGGTTATGGAGGATGGCTCCTTTGAGGAGCGTGCTCATCCTTCCTCCTGCGGTAGTCTTGACGTTTATGAAATTGTTAAGGCCCTTACAGATAATAATTTTGATGGCTATGTGCGTCCTGACCACGGCAGAATGATTTGGGGTGAAACAGGCAAGCCCGGTTACGGTTTGTTTGACAGAGCTCTGGGCGCTGCCTATATTAACGGATTATTTGAAGCCTGCGAAAAGGCTGAATAGGAGGAAAAAAAAATGCAGAAAAACGTTCTTAATACCGATCTTTCAGGTAAGGTTTGCGTTGTAACAGGTGCAGGTGGCGTGCTTTGCAGTCACTTCTCCAAGGTGCTTGCCCGTGCAGGTGCTAAGGTTGCTTTGCTTGATCTTAATGCGGAAGCCGCAAAGGTATATGCAGATGAAATAGTTGCAGAGGGCGGCATTGCCAAGGCATACGGCTGTAACGTTCTTGATAAAAATATTTGCTTTGAGGTTGCCGAAAAGGTACTTGCCGACTTTGGTCCCTGCGATATTCTTGTTAACGGCGCAGGCGGTAATAATCCCAGAGCTACAACAGATAAGGAATATTTTGAGATGGGTGACATTGACGCTGATACAAAAAGCTTTTTTGATCTGGAGGCCGACGGCGTTGGTTTTGTTTTTAACCTTAATTTCCTTGGAACACTTATTCCGACACAGGCCTTTGCCAAGCAGATGGTTGGCAGAAAGGGTTGCAGCATTCTTAACATTTCTTCAATGAACGCTTACACTCCCCTTACCAAAATTCCTGCTTATTCAGGTGCTAAGGCTGCTATTTCCAACTTTACACAGTGGCTTGCGGTTCATTTTTCCAAGGTTGGCATACGTGTAAATGCCATCGCCCCCGGATTTTTCTCAACCAAACAGAACGCAAAACTTCTTTTCAATGAGGATGGTACTCCCACCGCACGTACAGGCAAAATACTTGCCGCCACCCCTATGGGACGCTTTGGCGAAAGCAATGAGCTTGAGGGAGGTCTTCTGTTCCTGCTTAACGAGGAAGCCGCTGGCTTCATTACAGGCGTTGTTCTTCCAATTGACGGTGGTTTTTCTGCCTATTCAGGCGTGTAAATTTTAGTTTTTAAAGGAGATTTTTATTATGGCAAAAGTTGTTACCTTCGGTGAAATAATGCTTCGTTTAGCCCCTAACGGCTATTACCGCTTTTTCCAGAATGATCAGATGCAGGCTACCTTTGGTGGCGGTGAGGCAAACGTTGCGGTTTCCCTTGCTAACTATGGATTTGACAGCACCTACGTTACCAAGCTTCCCAAGCACGCTATTGGTCAGTCGGCAGTTAATTCCCTTCGCTATTTTGGTGTTGATACCTCCAAGATAGTTCGCGGTGGTGACAGAGTTGGCATCTACTTCCTTGAAAAGGGTGCTTCACAGCGTGGCTCGGTTTGTATTTACGATCGTGCTCACTCTGCTATCGCTGAGGCTTCGCCCTCTGATTTTGATTGGAACAGTATTTTTGAGGGTGCGGATTGGTTCCACTTTACAGGTATTACTCCCGCGCTTGGCGGTAATCTTGTTGAGATATGCAAGCAGGCCTGTATTGCCGCAAAGGCTAAGGGTGTAAAGATTTCTTGCGACCTTAACTACCGCGGAAAGCTTTGGACACGTGAAGAAGCAAGAGCTGCTATGACAGAGCTTTGTAAATACGTTGACGTTTGTATCTCCAACGAGGAGGATGCAAAGGATGTATTTGGCATTGAAGCTGAGGATACCGATATTTACGGTGGTAAATTAAATCACGAAGGCTATAAGAGTGTTGCCAAGCAGCTTGCTGATAAATTTGGATTTGAGAAGGTTGCAATTACACTCCGCACCTCCATTTCCGCAAGTGACAATGACTGGGCAGGTATGCTTTATGATGGTGAAAACTACTGCTTCTCTAAATCCTATCATCTTCGCATAGTTGACCGTGTTGGCGGCGGTGACTCCTTTGGCGGAGGTCTTATTTACGCACTCTTAAGCGGCAAAACCACACAGGAGGCCATTGAATTCGCTGTTGCTGCCTCGGCACTTAAGCATTCAGTTGAGGGTGACTACAACCGTGTTGGTGTTGCAGAGGTTGAAAAGCTTGCCGGCGGCGATGGTTCAGGTCGCGTTCAAAGATAAGCTTTGTATAATAAAAAAATCTCGGACTTCATCATCAAGTCCGAGATTTTTTATGCTTATTTTTAGAAAAGACCGGAAATTTTTCCGTTTTCATCAACGTCAATTTTCTCAGCGGCAGGAACCCTTGGGAGACCGGGCATTGTAAGAATGTCACCTGTAAGAACTACTATAAAGCCAGCGCCTGCAGAAATTTTAACCTTTTTAACGGTTACAGTAAAGTCCTCAGGTGCGCCAAGTTTTGTAGGATCATCGGAGAAACTATACTGCGTTTTCGCAATACAAACAGGACATTTATCAAAACCCAAAGCAGTAAGGGTTTCAATCTCCTTTTTAGCGGAAGGCATAATGTTTATGCCGTTACCGCCGTAAACCTTTTTAACAACCGACTCAATTTTCTCCTCAATTGAGCAATCATCCTCATAAGAGAAGGTAAAATCACCCTTCTCCTCCTCGCAAAGACGTACAACCTCTTTAGCCAGCTCAACGCCGCCCTTACCTCCGTCTGCCCAAACAGTAGACAGTACGGTGTTAACGCCCAGTTCACGACACTTTGCGATAATGAAATCAATCTCAGCATCTGTATCGGTGGGGAAACGGTTAACGGCAACAACACAAGGAAGTTTATATACGTTCTTTATGTTGGAAACGTGACGCAGGAGATTCGGAATACCCTTTTCAAGTGCAGGAATATCCTCATTATTAAGGTCATTCTTTGCTCTGCCGCCGTGCATTTTAAGGGCACGAACGGTGGCAACAACTACTACTGCATCGGGAGTAAGTCCTGCCATACGGCACTTAATATCAAGGAATTTTTCAGCGCCCAAATCTGCGCCAAAGCCTGCCTCGGTAACGGTGTAGTCACCCATTTTAAGAGCAAGGCGGGTAGCCATTACGGAGTTACAACCGTGTGCAATATTAGCAAAGGGACCGCCGTGAACGAATGCAGGAGTGCCCTCTAAGGTCTGAACAAGGTTAGGCTTTAAGGCGTCCTTTAAAAGTGCAGTCATTGCACCTGCGGCATTAAGTTGACCGCAGGTAACAGGCTTATCATCATAGGTATAGCCAACGATAATACGGGAAAGGCGCTCTTTTAAATCGGTAATAGAGCTTGAAAGACAAAGCACAGCCATAATTTCACTGGCAACGGTAATATCAAAACCGTCCTCACGGGGAACACCGTTGGCCTTACCGCCCATACCGTCTACAACAAAGCGAAGCTGACGGTCATTCATATCAACGCAACGCTTCCAGGTAATTTTACGAACGTCAATACCAAGGGCATTTCCTTGCTGAATATGGTTGTCAAGCATAGCGGCAAGCAGGTTATTAGCGGCACCAATAGCATGGAAGTCGCCTGTAAAGTGAAGGTTAATATCCTCCATAGGAACAACCTGAGCATATCCGCCGCCTGCGGCACCACCCTTCACGCCGAAAACAGGGCCTAATGAAGGCTCACGAAGAGCAACAGTAACGTCCTTGCCTATAAGCTTCAAGCCATCAGCAAGGCCGATAGTTGTAGTAGTTTTACCCTCACCTGCAGGGGTAGGAGTGATAGCGGTAACAAGAATAAGCTTACCGTCCTCACGGTCGGTCTCTTTTAAAAGTGATAAATCAACCTTTGCTTTGTATTTACCATAATGCTCGATATATTTTTCGTCAACGTGTGCTATTTTTGCAATCTCGGAAATGGGACGCATTTCGCACTCCTGTGCGATTTCAATATCGGTTTTATAAGCCATTTTCTTTTTCCTCCGTTTTTAATATATAGGGAACTGTGCGCAAAGCTCCTGAACCTTTTTGCTTACTCTATCCTTATTGCCTTCAAAATCGTTTATAATATCGGCTATCCAACCGGCAATAAGCTTCATCTCCCCTTCTTTAAAGCCACGGCTTGTAACGGCAGGGGTGCCGATTCTAAGACCGCTGGTAACAAAGGGACTTAAGGGTTCGTTAGGTATTGTGTTTTTATTTGCGGTAATGTGAACCTCATCAAGACGATGCTCAAGCTCCTTACCTGTAACACCGTTGTTAATAAGCTTTAGCAGCATCAGGTGGTTATCGGTACCGCCTGAAACAATGTCAATACCCTTTTCAATAAGACCGTTACATAACACCGAAGCGTTTTTAACAATTTGTTGCTGATAAACCTTGAAATCATCGGTAAGAGCCTCGCCAAGGGCTACAGCTTTAGCGGCAATAATATGCATTAAAGGTCCGCCCTGAGTACCGGGGAATATTGCTTTATCAATCTGCTTTGCAAGCTCCTCACGGCAAAGAATCATACCGCCACGAGGACCGCGGAGAGTTTTATGTGTTGTTGTTGTAACAACGTCTGCATAAGGAACGGGAGAGGGATGAACACCTGCGGCAACAAGACCTGCAATATGAGCCATATCAACAAGCAGATATGCACCCACTTCATCCGCAATTTCTCTGCAACGAGGAAAATCAATTATTCTTGAATAAGCACTTGCACCTACAACAATTAGCTTAGGCTTGCACTCAAGGGCAATTTTACGCATTTCATCATAGTCAATCATTTCGGTTTCCTTATTAACACCATAAGGAACAATATTAAAATATTTACCTGAAATGTTTACCGGTGAGCCGTGGGAAAGATGACCGCCCTCAGAAAGATTCATACCCATTACGGTATCGCCGGGCTGAAGTAATGCAAAAAATACAGCAAGGTTAGCATTTGCTCCTGAGTGGGGCTGAACGTTAGCATGCTCGGCGCCAAAAAGCTTTTTAGCACGCTCGCGTGCAATTTCCTCAACAATATCAACACACTGGCATCCACCGTAATAACGCTTTGAGGGATAACCCTCTGCGTATTTATTGGTGAGAACTCCTCCTGCGGCAAGAAGCACCGCAGGTGATACTATGTTTTCGGAAGCAATAAGTTCAATATTATGACGCTGACGCTCAAGCTCAAGCTCGCAGGCCTTAGCAACTTCTAAATCAAAATCTTTAAGTTGTTCAAAGAAGTTCATTAAAGTCTCCTCCTAAAATTATTTAAAATACTTAACGGCTGAACGGAACATACCAATATCATAATTACCGGGAACGTTCTTGTAAAGTCCCGAACCGATACGCTCACTGTGACCCATTTTACCGAATACACGACCATCAGGAGAGGTTATACCTTCAATAGCGTACATTGAATCGTTAGGATTGAAATGTACGTCACTTGTGGCTTTTCCTGCAAGGTCAACATACTGTGTTGCAATCTGACCGTTTTCAGCAAGCTTTTTAATAAGCGACTCATCGGCCAGGAAACGACCCTCACCGTGAGAAATGGGAACTGTATAAATATCGCCAACATTAGTATTTGCAAGCCAGGGAGATTTATTTGATGCAATACGGGTATGAACTATTCTTGATTGGTGACGAGCAATGGTATTAAAGGTTAGAGTAGGACAGCTTTCATCGGTATCAATTATTTTACCGTAAGGAACAAGGCCAAGCTTTATAAGTGCCTGGAAGCCGTTACAAATACCGCACATAAGTCCGTCTCTATTTTCAAGAAGATCGGTTACGCCGTCCTTAATCTGAGCATTGCGGAAGAATGCAGTTATAAACTTACCGCTTCCGTCAGGCTCATCACCACCAGAGAAGCCGCCGGGAATAAATATCATTTGTGCATCCTTTAGACTCTGGGCGAAGCGTTCAACACTTGCCTGTATACCTGCAGAGGTAAGGTTATTTATAACTATAATCTCAGGCTCGGCACCTGCATCACACATTGCCTTAGCCGAATCAAACTCACAGTTGGTTCCGGGGAATGCAGGAATTATTACCTTTGGTTTTGCACACTTAATTGCAGGAGCTACCCTCTCCTGTGCTTTGTACTCAAAGTTGCACATCGGAGTTTTTCTATCCTCAATATTACAGCTGTACACGCTCTCAAGCTTATCCTCATAAACTTTAAGGAGTTTATTAAGGCAAACGCTCTCACCATTAAAGGTAATTGCGGCATTATCAGTAACGGTACCAACAAATTTTGCGCCCTCAATATCCTCGATTGCTTCCATAAGGAATCCGCCGTAGCAATAGTCAAATATACAGTGGTTGCACATAGTGTTGCTGTAATCGAAACCAAGTCCATTACCAAAGCACATTTTCATAACAGCCTCGCCTATGCCGCCCATACCGGGAGTATAGCAGGAAACAACCTTGCCTGCACGCATAAGCGCAGTTACTTTAGCAAATGTATCGGTAAGTGATTTGGTAACAGGCAGACCGTTTTCATCATATTCGGGCTTAAGTAAAAATACCTTATTGCCTGCTTTTTTAAATTCGGGTGAAACAACCTCGTTAACGTTGCCCGTGGTAACGGCAAAGGAAACAAGTGTGGGAGGAACATCAAGATCCTCAAAGCTACCACTCATAGAGTCCTTACCGCCGATGGAGCCGATTCCAAGTTCAAGTTGGGCCTTAAATGCGCCAAGAAGTGCGGCAAGGGGCTTGCCCCAACGCTTACCGTCCTTACCGGGATGCTCAAAGTATTCCTGGAAGGTAAGGTAAACATCCTCAAAGGAAGCACCTGTAGCAATAAGCTTTGAGACAGATTCAACGACGGCTAAATATGCACCGTGATAGGGGCTCTGCTCGGTAACAAAGGGATTGTAGCCCCAAGACATATAGGAGCAATTATCGGTATGCTTTTTCTCAACCGAAATCTTCTGAACCATTGCCTGAATTGGTGTTAACTGATTCTTACCACCAAATGGCATAAGCACAGTGCCTGCACCTATGGTGGAGTCAAAACGCTCGGAAAGACCGCGTTTTGAGCAGATATTAAGGTCTGCGGCAAGCTTTTCGTAATTTTCGGTAAAGCTTTCCCCAATAGTCTTCTCCTTAAGGTCAGGCTTTGCAGGGGTAATTGTTATATGCTTATCTGCACCATTTGAGTTTAGGAATTCACGGCTGATATCAACAATTTTCTTTCCGTTCCAGTTCATTACAAGTCTGGGCTCAGCCTTAACCTCTGCCACGGGACAGGCCTGCAGGTTTTCGGTGGCGGCAAGCTTTAAGAAGGCATCAACATTTTCCTTCTCAACCACAACTGCCATACGCTCCTGTGACTCGCTGATTGCAAGCTCAGTACCGTCAAGACCGTCATACTTTTTGGGTACGGCATTAAGGTCAATTTCAAGACCGTCGGCAAGCTCACCTATAGCAACCGAAACACCGCCTGCGCCGAAGTCATTACAACGCTTGATCATAAGGGTTGCTTCCTTGTTACGGAAAAGGCGCTGAAGCTTTCTTTCCTCAGGGGCATTACCCTTCTGAACCTCGGCACCGCAGGTCTCAATAGATTCAACTGTATGTGATTTAGAGGAGCCTGTTGCACCACCGCATCCGTCACGGCCTGTGCTTCCGCCAAGAAGGATAACTATATCACCGGGGGCAGGAACCTCACGGCGTACATTTTCAGCAGGAGCGGCGGCAATAACGGCGCCTATTTCCATACGCTTTGCAGCATAGCCATCGTGGAAAATTTCATCAACAATACCTGTGGCAAGACCTATCTGGTTACCGTAGGAGGAATAGCCTGCAGCAGCGGTGGTAACAATTTTACGCTGAGGCAGTTTACCCTTAATGGTTTCGCTGACAGGCTTCAAGGGATCTGCGGCACCTGTTACACGCATTGCACCATAAACGTACGAACGACCTGAAAGCGGGTCACGAATAGCACCGCCGATACAGGTAGCGGCACCACCGAAGGGCTCAATTTCGGTAGGATGGTTGTGAGTTTCATTCTTGAAAAGAAGGAGCCATGGTTCAACAACCCCGTCAACCTCAATATCCATTTTAACAGTGCAAGCGTTAATTTCCTCAGACTCGTCAAGCTTATCAAGCTTGCCCTGAGTTTTAAGATACTTAACAGCAACGGTAGCAAGGTCCATAAGGCAGATAGGCTTTGTTCTGCCAAGCTCCTTGCGCACAGCAAGATAATCGTTATATGCGCTCTGTAAAAGCTCGTCCTCAAAAACGGCATTGTCAATCACCGTTAAGAAGGTGGTGTGACGGCAGTGATCTGACCAATATGTATCTATCATACGAATTTCGGTGATAGTAGGGTCTCTGTCCTCAGACTTAAAATAATCCTGACAGAAGGCAATATCATCCGCATCCATTGCAAGGCCGTATTCCTTTACAAAGGCTTCAAGACCTGCACGGTCAAGCTTTATAAAGCCATCCAAGGTTTTTACTGCGGTGGGAATATCATAATTAACCTTTAAGGTTTCGGGCTTTTCAAGGGTTGCTTCCCTTGCCTCGACAGGGTTAATTACATACTTTTTAATCTCTGCAATATCTGTCTCGGAAAGCTCACCGTAAAGGGCATAAACCTTTGCGGTACGAACAGTGGGGCGATCCCCCTGAGAGATAATCTGAATACACTGTGCAGCAGAGTCAGCACGCTGGTCAAACTGACCCGGTAAAAACTCAACAGCAAAAACGGCAGCACCACTTAAATCAACATCGTCCGATGCAATATCAAGCTGAGGCTCGGAAAATACCGTTTTACAGGCATAATCAAAAAGCTCCTCGCTGATGTTTTCCGCATCATAACGATTGATGATGCGAACGTCTGTTAAGGCATTTATACCAAGGAGTGAACGGGCGTCGTTCAGTAACGCCTTAGCCTCGTTAGCAAGCTCCTTTTTCTTTTCTACAAATACGCGGTAAACCATTTATTTTCCCTCCCCTGCGGCTAACGCCTTCTTGCCAATATCGTTACGATAATAAGCATTATCAAAATTTATTTGTTTTACCAATTTATAAGCAGAAGCTATTGCATTTTGCAAAGTATCTGCCGTTGCGGTGGCACCGAGAACTCTGCCGCCGTTTGTTACAAGCTTTCCTTCCTTTATTGCGGCACCTGCAACGTATACGCTATGACTTATATCCTCAGGAATTATAAGCTCAAAGCCCTTTTCATAGCTCTGTGGATAACCCTTTGATGCCATAATAACGCAACAGGCATTTTTGTTACTGAATTTAACGTCAAGTGTACCAAGCGTTTCATTTGTAACTGCCTGCATAACGGTAAGCAGGTCTGTTTCAAGCAGAGGCAGAACAACCTGCGTTTCGGGATCGCCAAAGCGGCAGTTATACTCTATTACCTTGGGACCGTTTTGTGTAAGCATAAGACCGAAGTAAAGACAGCCTTTAAAGGTGCGACCCTCTTTATTCATTGCATTCATTGTAGGAATAAAAATTGTCTCCATACAAATCCTGGATATATCCTCGGTGTAATAAGGATTTGGTGCAACGGTACCCATACCGCCTGTGTTAAGACCTGTATCGTTATCCCCTGCACGCTTGTGGTCCATAGAGGACACCATAGGCACAAGGCTTTTACCGTCGGTAAAGGCAAGCACCGATACCTCGGGACCTGTTAAGAATTCCTCAATAACAACGTTATCACCGCTGGCGCCAAAAACCTTGTCCTCCATCATAGAGCGAACGGCGTCTTTTGCCTCATCTCTTGTCATAGCAATAATAACGCCCTTGCCGAGAGCCAGACCGTCTGCCTTAATAACGGTGGGAATCGGAGCAGTCTCAAGATAAGCAAGTGCCTTTTCCATATCGGAAAATACCTCATATGCTGCGGTAGGAATATTGTATTTTTTCATAAGATTCTTTGAGAAAACCTTACTGCCTTCAATTATTGCTGCATTTGCTCTTGGACCAAAGCAAGGGATTCCTTTTTCTTCCAGAGCATCTACACAGCCCAGCACCAGAGGGTCATCGGGAGCTACAACGGCATAGTCTATGGCGTTTTCCACGGCAAACTGAGTTATTTTATCAATATCCTTTGCTCCGATATCTACAAGGGTAGCGTCCCCCGCCATACCGCCGTTACCGGGAAGAGCGAAAATTTCAGTAACCGTTTTATTTTCTTTGAGTTTTTTGATGATGGCGTGCTCTCTACCGCCGCCACCTACAACCATTATTTTCATAATTTAAGCAAACTACTCCTAAATATTAGTGATGGAATAAACGCATTCCTGTAAATGCCATAACCATACCGTACTTGTCACAGCACTCAATAACAAGGTCATCGCGGATGGAGCCGCCGGGCTCAGCAATATACTTAACGCCGCCACGGAAGGCACGCTCAATATTGTCGGAGAACGGGAAGAAAGCATCAGAACCAAGTGCAACGCCGTCAATTTTGCTGAGATACTCTTCAGCCTCGGCATCGGTAAGGGGTTCAGGCTGTGTGGTAAAATACTTCTGCCAATTACCGTCAGCACAAACATCTTCTTCATTTTTATTGATATATCCGTCAATTACGTTATCGCGATCAGGTCTGCCAAGCTCGGGCTTAAAGGGCAGATTTAACACCTTATCGTGCTGACGAAGGAACCAGGTTGTAGCCTTGCTGCCTGCAAGACGGGTACAATGAATTCTTGACTGCTGGCCTGCGCCAACACCTATAGCCTGTCCGTCAACTGCAAAGCAAACAGAGTTGGACTGGGTATATTTTAAGGTGATAAGGGAGATTATTAAATCTCTTACTGCGCTTTCAGGAAGCTCCTTATTCTTGGTTACAATGTTGGAAAGAAGCTCTTTGTTTATTTCAAAATTGTTTCTTCCCTGCTCAAAGGTAATACCGAATACCTGCTTGTGCTCAATTTCCTCAGGAACATAATCGGGATCAATCTTAATTATATTGTAGTTGCCGTTCCTCTTGGATTTTAAAATCTCAAGAGCTTCAGGCTCATAACCGGGGGCAATAACGCCATCGGAAACCTCACGTTTAATCATTTTAGCGGTGGTAACGTCACAAACATCGGAAAGGGCAACAAAGTCGCCGAAGGAGCACATTCTGTCGGTTCCTCTTGCTCTTGCGTAAGCGCAGGCTAAGGGAGACTCATCAAGGCCCTCTATGTCGTCAACAAAGCAGGCTTTTTTAAGCTTATCGGAAAGGGGAATACCAACTGCTGCAGAGGTGGGACTTACGTGCTTAAAGGAGGTAACAGCAGGCATACCAAGGGCTGCCTTTAATTCCTTAACAAGCTGCCAGGAGTTAAATGCATCAAGAAAATTGATAAAACCGGGTCTGCCGCAAAGAATTTCAATGGGAAGGTCGCTTCCGTCCTTCATAAAAATTTTAGCAGGCTTCTGGTTGGGGTTGCAACCGTATTTAAGTTCAAATTCTTTCATTTTTTTATCTCCTTTTATTTGTTTTTGTTAATAATGATTTCTTTTGCTTTACCTGTTTCAAGGCAAACACTTCTTACGTAAAGGGAAACCTTGTTATCCTCGTTAAGATTTTCCCAAACAAGGTCGGCCAGCTCCTGTGTAGAACTGGGAAGTTCAACCTCCTCAGGCTCACCGTAGAAGGAAGGAATGGGGTTACCGTCACACTTGTAGGTGTGGATGAAATGGCCCTTTCCATCCTCGGGAACATAGTTATAGAAGAAGCGGCTGCAGGACTCGGGCCTGCCGTTGGCACTCTTTAAAATGGAAAGCTTGTACGTAAAATCCTTACACTCATCGCAGTAGCTTATCATACCTGAAATTCTGGGGGTGAAGTTAGGTGCATCAGGCTCAAACTCGCGGGTCATCAGGGCATCCTCAAAGGTTTTGCCTTCCTTAACAAAATCATAAATGGTGTTGGTCTGGTCACCGTTGGTGATAATGTCAACACCGGGAAGGTTTAAATAGGGGTTATAGATGATAAGACTGGGGTCGGAGAGCTTGCTTTCGTCAAAAGCCTTAGTTCTCATACCGCCCTCAAAGCTTTCAAACACACGGTTTCTTGAGTTTACACTTCTGCCCATAATAAAGTAGGCAATCATAGCCTTTTTGCCGTCAGCAGATTTGCCTATGATTATGCCTCTGCCGGGGTAGGAATTTTCACTGAGTAATGTTTTTAAATCGTAAAGTGCCATTTTCTTTTCCGCCTTTTTTATTTTTTAATTCACTGCATACCTTTTCAAGAGAGAGGGGTAGAATCTTCCACTCGGCCTGCTCCATAACCCTTTTTTGCAAAATTTCGGGGGTGTCCCCTTCTAAAATTTCAACTGCCTTTTGCATTATGATTTCGCCGCCGTCAGGAATTTCGTTTACAAAATGCACCGTTGCACCTGTTACCTTAACTCCGTAACTAAGTGCTGCTTCATGGACGCGAAGTCCATAAAAACCCTCGCCGCAAAAGGAAGGAATAAGGGATGGATGAACGTTTATAATTCGTTTATCAAAACGCTTTGTGAAATTCTCGCTTAAAATAACCATAAAACCAGCAAGAACAATAAAATCAATTTCATTTTCATCAATAAGCTCTATAAGCTTTTGCTCAAAAAACTCCTTGCCCAACTCTTTTTTAGAGACAACCGCTGTTTTAATACCTGCTTTTTTAGCTCTTTCAAGAGCATAAGCATCAGAGTTATTAGATATAACAAGGGCTATTTCACCGCTTTTAATTATACCGTTCTTCTGAGCATCAATAAGTGCCTGAAGATTAGTGCCGCCTCCTGAAACAAGAACGGCTATCTTTGCCTTCATCATAAGATTATTTTATCCTCCGACTCAATAATCTCACCGATAACATAAGCATCCTCGCCATTTGCCTTTAATATCTCAAGAGACTTCTCTACGTCTTCGGCAGGAACAACAATGCTCATACCAACGCCCATATTAAAGGTGTTAAACATATCACGCTCACTTATGTTGCCTGTTTTTGCAATAAGATCAAATATGGGTAAAATCTTTACGGCGCACTTATCAATCTTAGCACCCAGACCGTCGGGAATACTTCTGGGAATATTCTCATAAAAGCCGCCGCCTGTAATGTGGGAGATACCCTTAACCTTTACCTGCTCAAGAAGAGCAAGAACAGATTTAACGTAAAGCTTTGTGGGGGTAAGAAGGGTCTCACCAATGCTTTTGCCGCCAAGCTCGGCAACAGGTGAAGTAATATCGGAATTTTCCACATCAAAAACCTTACGAACAAGGGAAAAACCATTTGAATGAACACCACTTGAAGCAAGGGCTATAACAACGTCCCCTGCCTGCATTGTTTTATTGTCAATAATTTTTGATTTATCAACTATACCCGTGCAATAGCCTGCAAGGTCATAATCATCCTCAGGCATAAGGCCGGGATGCTCTGCTGTCTCACCGCCGATAAGGGCACAGCCTGACTGAACACAGCCCTCTGCAACACCTGCAACTATATCGGCAATTTTTTCGGGAATGTTTTTTCCGCAAGCAATATAATCAAGGAAGAAAAGAGGCTTTGCTCCGCAACAAATAATATCGTTAGCACACATGGCAACACAATCAATACCAATGGTATCGTGCTTATCAAGAAGCATTGCAAGCTTGATTTTGGTGCCAACACCGTCAGTTCCTGCTACTAAAACAGGCTCTGTAATGCCTTTAAGATTAAGGCCAAAGCAACCGCCGAAGCCACCTACATCATCAAGACAGCCCTCGTTTTTGGTGCGGTTAATATGTTTTTTCATAAGCTCTACAGCCTTGTAGCCTGCGGTGATATCAACACCTGCGGCTGCATAGCTATCGGATTTGGATTGCATACTCATTTATATTATTCCTTTCCGTTCCAGCAATAGGTACAAAGCTTACAGGGCTCCATTCCTATTGCCTTAATAATACCGTCAAGCGACTGAAATTCAAGTGAGGCGAAATGAAATTTTTCACAAATTGCTTTACGCAGATTTTTTCCACGCTGTGTTGAAGAATCGCTGTATTCTTCAATATGATTAAAGCCTTCCTCACCCTCAAGTTCCATTATTACACGGCGGGCAATAAGCTCCATATCAGAGGTTGCACGGGAGAAATTCAAATATTTACATCCGTACATTATGGGAGGGCAGGCAGAGCGCATATGCACTGCCTTTGCACCGTTATCGTAAAGGAAATCTACCGTTTCCTTAAGCTGAGTACCCCTGACAATAGAGTCATCAACAAAAAGCAGAGATTTATCCTTTATAAGCTCATGAACGGGTATTTGCTTCATCTTGGCTACACGGTTGCGCTCCTTCTGGCTGGTAGGAGTGAAGCTTCGTGACCATGTGGGAGTGTATTTAATAAATGCGCGGGCAAAGGGAACACCGCTTTTATTGGCATAGCCTATTGCGTGAGGTGTTCCTGAATCGGGAACGCCGCCCACATAATCAATATCCTGTGCTACTCCCTGTTTTTTATCATTTTCGGCCATAATCTCGCCGTTTTTGTAGCGCATCATTTCAACGCTTATACCCTCATAGCCTGAGGTAGGAAATCCGTAATAGCTCCAAAGAAAGGCGCAAATACGCATCTCTTTACCGGGAGCGGCAAGCTGGGCACAATTATCGGCGGTAAGCTCAACTATTTCGCCGGGGCCAAGCTCCTTTAAATCCTCATAGCCAAGTTTTTTATATGCGAAGGCCTCAAAGGAAACACAGTGACCGTTCTCATTTTTACCGATTGCCACAGGGATTCTTCCCATTTTATCCCTTGCGGCAATAAGCTCACCTGTATCCTTAAGGATAAGGATGTTAACGGTGCCCTTTACAACCTCCTGAACAAACTTAATGCCCTCTACAAAATCCTTCTTTTGATTTATAAGTGCGGCAACAAGCTCGGTTGAGTTGATATGTCCCCCCGTCATAGCACCAAAATGGCCGCCAAGGGACAGGTAGTTGTCTATAAGCTCCTGTGCATTATTAATAAGACCGATAATGCAGATAGCGTATGTACCAAAGCTTGAACGAATAAGCAAAGGCTGAGGGTCATAATCGCTTATGCAGCCTATTGCAGAGGTGCCACGCATCTCATCAAAAACCTTTTCAAACTTGGTGCGAAAAGGTGAGTTTTGTATATTATGGATATCTCTTTGCAGACCCACTTCTTTATCATAGGCCGCCATACCGCCGCGGCGGGTGCCCAGATGCGAATGGTAGTCAACACCAAAAAACACATCTGCAACCGCATCCTCACGGCTTACTACGCCGAAAAAGCCTCCCATTTAATTTGCTCCTTTATAGTTTAGGCAAAGAATAACTCGGAAAGAGTCATAGGATCAATATACTCGCCGTTTTTATATACACGCATATTGCCCGAAGCGATTTCATCAATAAGCATTACATCGCCGTTTGCATCGTAACCGAACTCAAACTTAATGTCATAAAGGTCAAGACCCTTTTCCTTTAAATCATCGGCGATTATTTTGGTAATCTTCTGGGTCATTTCCTTAATATCATCATACTGCTTCTCGGTCATAACACCGAGTGCTACGATACCGTCCTTAGTTACAAGGGGATCACCCTTTGCATCGTTTTTGAAGGTCATTTCAACATAAGCATCAAGATCTGCGCCCTCTTCAATATAATCGCTGTAGCGGCGGAAGAAGCTGCCTACTGCCTTATAACGGCAGATAACCTCAAGGCCCTTGCCGAATACCTTTGCGGCAAGAACCTCCATAGTGGTATCCTCAAGGTTAGCGTTTACATAGTGGGTCTTAATGCCTGCGGCATTTATTTTCTCAAAGAAGTAAATAGACATACGAAGATTTACATCTCCAACGCCTTCAATAGTAAGGCCAACAGAGTTTTCACCGGGATCAAAAACGCCATCCTTACCGGTGCAATCATCCTTGAACTTTAAAAGGCAGTTGCCATTCTCAAGTGCAAATACATCCTTGGTTTTTCCTGTGTACAAAAGTTTGTTTGCCATAATAATTTCTCCTTTATTTTGCATTTTTTAATTAGTTATATATTAAGTGCAGCGTCTTTATTAAGAACTGCGGCACTATCTTTAGCGCGTTTAGCATCAAGTCTTGCGGCAAGAGAGCTATCCTCCACCGCAATAATCTGAGCGGCAAGTAAAGCAGCGTTTGCTCCGCCGTTTATTGCAACGGTAGCAACAGGAATGCCTGTGGGCATCTGAACGGTGGAAAGCAGAGCATCCATACCGTCAAGCACAGAGGATTTACAGGGAATTCCGATTACGGGTAATGTTGTATTTGCGGCAACAGCGCCTGCAAGGTGAGCCGCCATTCCTGCGGCGGCAATAATGGCACCGAAGCCATTTTCACGGGCTTTTACCGAAAAATCCCTTGCCTGCTCAGGAGTGCGGTGTGCGGAATAAATATGTACCTCATAGGGAATCTCAAGTTCCTTAAGGACATTTACTGCCTTTTCGATAATGGGCATATCACTGTCGCTACCCATTACTATACCTACCTTTTTCATAAGAAATCCTCCTTAAAAAATTAAAAGGGCACACTTAACTTATCACTATAAATAAGTTAAATATGCCCAGACGGTCGGCTAAAATATAAGGTAATGCTACCTCTTCCCTGCTCCCTGTGGTGCTCCACAAAAATCCGTCAGTTACAAGGAACTATTTTACCCATAAATTATATCATATTGGGCATTTTGTGTCAAGGCACGAATTGCCGTATTTTGTCGCTTTTTGAAAAAGATTTTTGTTAGTTTTGTGGTTAATTTCCTGCTTTAGTTTCGCAGTATATACAGCGGTAAACCTTACTATCCTTATCGGTCAAACGGAAGACATGTGAAAGCTCCTGCTCCACCGAGGTTATACAACGGGGATTTTTACATTTTATAACATTTGTGAGGGTTTCAGGCATAGGAATAGACCGCTTTTCAATGAGCACACCGTCACGTATAATATTAACAGTAGCCCCCGGGTCAACAAAGCCTATAACATCAAAATCAACAGGGATATCCGCATCAATTTTAATAATATCCTTTTTGCCCTGCTTTTTGCTTGACACATTCTTGATTAAGGCAACCGAGCACTCAAGACTTTCAAGGCCCAAAAGTTCATAAAGGCGCATACCGCGACCTGCGGTAATATGGTCAATAACAACGCCGTTCAAAATGGAATCTATATTCATTTTCCAGCCTCCTCAAGAAGTTTAAGGATAAGCGCCATACGCATAAATTTGCCGTTTAAAACCTGTTTAAAGTAGCAGGCTCTGGGATCATCGTCAATGGCAACGCTTATCTCGTTTACACGGGGCAACGGATGCATTATGCACAGGTCCTTCTTGGCATTTTTAAGCTTTGTGGGCTCTAAAATATAACTATCACGGAGTCTTAAATAGTCCTCCTCATTAAAGAAACGCTCACGCTGAACACGTGTCATATAAAGTATGTCAAGCTTGGGCATTGCTTCCTCAAGGCTGGTTGTCTGCTCGTAAGGGATGTTGTTTTTCTTTAAGACATCCTTTTTAACATAGCTTGGGAGCTTAAGCTCTAAGGGAGAGATAAGCACAACCTTGATTCCCGTATAACGAGACAAAGCGTTTATTAACGAATGTACCGTTCTGCCAAATTTAAGGTCACCGCAAAAACCAACGGTAAGATTATTAAATCCGCCCTTCTCTCTGTAGATGGTAAGCAGGTCGGCAAGGGTCTGCGTAGGATGACAATGACCGCCGTCTCCCGCGTTTATAACGGGGATCGACGCATTCTGTGCAGCAACGTAGGGCGCACCCTCTTTTGGATGGCGCATTGCAATAATATCGGCATAGCAGCTTATTGTTTTTGCGGTATCGGCAACGCTTTCTCCCTTTGCGGCAGAGGAGCTTGCGGCTTCGGAAAAGCCTATTACATTTCCGCCCAACTCATACATAGCCGCCTCAAATGAAAGGCGAGTTCTGGTTGAGGGCTCAAAGAACAGAGTTGCTAATTTTTTACCCTTACAGGCTTCAGCATACTTCGCAGGATTTTCAATTATATCGCAAGCCGATGCAATAAGAGCGTCCAGCTCCTGCGTTGTAAAATCGGTAATATCAATTAAGCTTCGCATTTTAATGCTCCCCTATTTAAAATTATTCTTTTGCACCGTTTATTTGGAGATATTTCTTTATTCGCTCAACGTTTTCGAGATTTTTATCGTCTTCACTTAAATACTCAATAATATCGTAAACGTCAACAACAGAGTATACGGGGAAACCAAATTCCTCGCCTACCTCTGCCATAGCACTTTTTTCGGTCTTACCCTTTTCCTTACGGTCAACCATAACAAAGGTGGCGGCAACCTTTGTGCCTTTAAGTGATGAAAGAATTTCCATACTCTCTCTAATAGCGGTGCCTGCGGTAATAACGTCCTCCACTATTACTATTTCCTCACCCTCCTGAGGCTTATAGCCTACGAAAACGCCGCCCTCACCATGGTCCTTTTCCTCTTTACGGTTAAAGAAGAAGGGCACGTCAAGACCGTTTTCAGAAAGAGCGCACGCAACGGAAACCGCAATGGGAATACCCTTGTAGGCGGGGCCGTAAAGCACAGTCTTTCTATTTCCCACCTTTTCGGCATAAGCTTTAGCATAAAACTGACCCAGCTTTCTTATCTGGTCACCTGTCTTAATATCGCCTGCATTGATAAAATAAGGGATTTTTCTGCCGCTCTTTGCGGTAAAGTCACCGAATTTGAGAACGCCTGCGCCCTCTAAAAACTGAATAAATTCTCTTTTATAGCTTTCCATTTTTATTTCCTCCAAAAGGATTAATCAACAAACTCTGCGACACAGCGCTCGTATGCCGCAACGGGGTCCTCGGCAGCGGTAATAGGTCTGCCTACAACAATGTAATCGGAGCCTATCTCCTTAGCCTGAGCAGGGGTCATAACACGCTTCTGGTCGCCTATCTCACCATCAGCAAAGCGAACACCGGGGGTTATTGTTAAAAACTGATTACCGCAGGTATCGTGTACCTTACCTGCCTCAAGAGGTGAGCAAACAACGCCGTCAAGTCCTGCTTCCTTTGCATTGTTTGCATAGTGCATAACAACCTTGTCTATGGGCTCTTTTATAAGCAGATCATTTTCCATACTCTCCTGATCGGTGGAGGTAAGCTGGGTAACAGCGATAAGTAAAGGGCGGGTGCCATCTGCACGGGTAAGACCCTCAAGGGCGGCTTCCATCATTCTTTTGGTGCCTGCGGCGTGAAGATTTGTTATATCCACATCAAGGCCCGATAATACTGACATAGATTTTTTTACGGTATTGGGAATATCGTGCAGCTTTAAATCAAGAAATATTTTATGTCCTCTTGCCTTTATCTGCTTTACGATTTCGGGGCCCTCGGCATAGAAAAGCTCCATACCTATTTTAACAAAGGGCTTTCTTCCCGTAAACTTATCAAGAAAACTGTAAACTGCATCTGCGCTTGCAAAATCGCAAGCAACAATTACATCCTTACCCATTATTTGCATCCTCCAATTATTTCGTTTAAACTATTTATTCCGTATTTTTCCATAACACGGGGTAAATCATCAATTATCTTTTTGCAGGCAAAGGGGTCAACCAGATTTGCCGCGCCCACCTGAACTGCGGTGGCGCCTGCAAGCATCATTTCAACAACATCCTCGGCTGTTGTAACGCCACCCATACCCACAACGGGAATTTTAACGGCCTTTGCCACCTGATAAACCATACGCACCGCCACGGGGAATATTGCACTACCCGAAAAGCCGCCCATTGTATTTGCTATAACGGGCTTTTTGGTACGAAGGTCTATTCTCATACCAAGAAGTGTATTTATAAGGCTTATTCCGTCAGCGCCTGCCTCCTCGCAAGCCTTAGCAATGGAAACAATGTCTGTAACATTTGGTGAAAGCTTAATTATAACAGGCTTTGTTGTAACTGCCTTAACCGCCTTTGTAACCTGTGCGGCCGCCTCGGGCGATGTACCAAAGCTCATTCCCCCGCCGTGAACGTTGGGGCAGCTTACGTTTACCTCAAGCCAGCCAACCTGACTTTCCTTATCAAGCCGCTCACAGGTATAAGCATAATCCTCCACGGCAAAGCCGCTTACGTTAGCCATTACGGGCTTATTAAAGCATTTTTTAAGCTTGGGCAGTTCCTCGCTAATAACCTTTTCCACACCCGGATTTTGGAGACCTACGGCATTTATCATACCTGCAGTACATTCGGCAATTCTTGGGGTGGGGTTGCCAAAACGCGGGTCCTTGGTTGTACCCTTAAAAGAAAAGGTGCCCAGCACGTTTATATCATAAATATCTGCAAATTCATAACCGAAGCCAAAGGTACCGCTGGCGGGGATAATAGGGTTATCAAGGTGAATGCCGCAAAGCTCAACGCCTAAATTTACCATAATATCTCCTCCTTCATTAAGACGGGACCCTCTTTACAAATTCTTTTATAGCCTGTAACAGTCTTACAGGAGCAACCCATACAGGCACCAAAACCACAGCCCATACGCTCCTCAAAGCTAAGCTGCCCCGATGTAACGGAAGTGTTAAAAACGGCTTTAAGCATAGGCTCGGGACCGCAGGTATAAAAGTGAGTGTAATCAAGGTTCCTCATAACGTCGGTAACAAAGCCTTTTTCACCGTAAGAGCCATCAACCGTGGTTATGTAAACCTTAGCACCAAGGGCCTTAAATTCATCCTCACAGAATATCTCGCTTTGCTTATTAAAGCCCAATACTACGGTGACATCTTTACCCTGTTTAATAAGCTCCTTGGCCAGCATATAAAGGGGTGGAACGCCTACACCGCCGCCAAGCAGTAAGGGTTTATCCCCTGAAAGGTGAGTATTATAGCCGTTACCAAGGCCTGTGAGCACGTCAAGGGTTCCTTCCTTCATTTCGCTCATTACCTTTGTACCCTTGCCTACCACTTTATAAATGATAGTAACTGTATCACCTTCACAGTCATACACCGAAATGGGGCGGCGCAGATAAAGCCCGTCAAGCTTAATATTTATAAACTTTCCGGGTGCGGTGACGGCAGAGGTGTCGCCACGAAGGCACATTTTATATATGCCTTCTGTAAGGCGGATGTTTTCTGTTATATCAAATAATCCCTGTTTCATCATCTTTCCTCTTATGCGTCTATTGTGGAAATTGTAAGTGTGGTTTCCTCAAGAACGTCTAATAAAACCCTTACGGTATCAAGAGCGGTAAACATTGTTACATTATTTTCGATAGCGCAACGACGAATTTCCTGACCGTCATTATTACTACCGCTGCTGTCGATATCACGTGTATTGATTACGTAAGCAATATGTCCTTGACGAAGTGCATTGGGGATTTCCTCACCGTCTTCGCTTATCTTTTTGCGCATATGTGTACGAATACCGTTTTCTTTAAGGAATTTTGCGGTACCCTCGGTTGCCTCAATATTGAAGCCCAGATTATAGAAACGGCGGATAAGTGGTAATGCCTCCTGCTTATCCTTATCGGCTATGGTAGCAAATACGGTACCGTAGTTTTGCAGATGCATACCCGATGCCTGAAGGGCCTTGAAAAGTGCACGGTTAAGCTTATCGTCATAACCAATGGCTTCACCTGTGGACTTCATTTCGGGAGATAGATATGCATCAAGTCCTCTAATCTTATTAAAGGAGAACACGGGAACCTTTACGTACCAACGGTTTTTCTCATTGGGATAAATATCAAATATTCCCTGCTCCTTAAGGCTCTTGCCCATAATAACCTCGGTGGCTATATCGGCAAGGCTATAGCCTGTTGACTTTGAAAGGAAGGGTACCGTACGGGAGGAACGGGGGTTAACCTCAATTATAAATACGTTGTCATTTTCATCAACGATAAATTGAATGTTGTAAAGACCAACAATGCCTATTCCAAGACCTAATTTCTTGGCATACTGCAGGATTGTGCCCTTAACCTTATCTGAGATACTGAAGGTGGGATATACGCTTATGGAGTCACCTGAGTGAATACCTGTACGCTCAACAAGCTCCATAATACCGGGTACAAACACGTCTCTTCCGTCACAAATGGCGTCTACCTCAACCTCTTTACCCTGAATGTATTTATCAACAAGGACGGGCTTATCCTCATCAATTTCAACGGCGGTTTTAAGGTAATGACGGAGCTGCTCCTCATTGGCAACTATCTGCATAGCTCTGCCGCCAAGAACAAAGCTGGGACGAACAAGCACAGGGTAGCCAATATCGGCTGCGGCGGCAATGCCGTCCTCAATCTTTGTAACGGCCTTTCCCTTAGGCTGAGGAATGTCAAGGTCGTGGAGTACCTTCTCGAAGCTGTCGCGGTTTTCTGCACGCTCAATAGCGTCACAGTCGGTACCTATAATCTTAACGCCGCGCTGCATTAAGGGCTCTGCAAGGTTAATTGCAGTCTGACCGCCCAAGGATGCAATTACACCCTCGGGTTTTTCAAACTCAATAATATTCATAACGTCCTCAGGAGTGAGGGGTTCAAAATAAAGCTTATCGGCGGTGGTATAATCGGTGGAAACGGTTTCGGGGTTATTGTTTATAATAATTGCCTCGTAGCCGGATTCCTTAATGGTGGTAACGGCATGAACTGTGGAATAGTCAAACTCAACACCCTGACCTATACGGATAGGACCTGCACCTAAAACAACAATCTTCTTTTTATCGGTAAGGCGTGAAGCGTTTTCACCTGTATAGGAGGAGTAGAAATACGGAATATATGCTCCTGTATGGCAGGTATCAACCATTTTAAATACGGGGAAAAGATTATGCTCCTTACGGAAATTAAACACATCAATTTCGGTGCATTCCCACATTCTTGCAACGTATTTATCGGAGAAGCCCATTTTCTTCGCACTTTTAAGTGTTTCCAGGTCAAAGGGGTTTCCCTTAAGGGTTGACTCCATATCAATAATGTGCTTTATCGCCTCAAGGAAGAAGGGGGTAATCTTGGTTATATCGTGAATTTGTTCAACGGTTGCACCCCTGTAAAGGCTTTCGGCAATGGCAAATATGTTATCGTCACGGAATTGGCTTATGTATTTAAGAAGGTCCTCATCAGACATATTATCAAACTTATGGTGGTAAAGGTGGTTTACGCCCACCTCAAGGGAGCGTATGCCCTTAAGCAAGCACTCCTCAAGATTTGAGCCTATGCCCATTACCTCACCTGTTGCCTTCATCTGAGTACCCAGAATGTTGGAGGCGGTTGTAAATTTATCAAAGGGGAAACGGGGCAGCTTAGCAATAACGTAATCAAGAGCAGGCTCAAAGGCGGCATTGGTGTTGGCTATGGCAATATCCTCAAGGGCCATACCAACTGCTATTTTAGCGGTAACACGGGCAATGGGATATCCGCTTGCTTTGGAGGCCAGCGCAGAGGAACGGGAAACGCGGGGGTTAACCTCAATAAGATAGTAATTGCTTGAGTGAGGATCAAGAGCAAACTGAACGTTACAGCCACCCTCTATTTTTAACTCACGGATAATCTTTATGGCGCTGTCATTAAGCATTTTAAGGTCGTGGTCGCTAAGGGTCATAATGGGAGCCACAACAAGAGAGTCACCTGTATGAACGCCTACGGGGTCTATGTTCTCCATACCGCAGATGGTAATAGCGTGGTCGGTAGAATCACGCATAACCTCAAACTCTATTTCCTTATAGCCCTTTACACTCTTCTCAATAAGCACCTGATGCACGGGAGAAAGCTTGAAGGCGTTGGTGCCGACCTCAACAAGCTCCTCCTCGTTATAGGCAAATCCGCCGCCTGTACCGCCAAGGGTGAAAGCAGGACGGAGCACTACGGGGTAGCCTATTTTTGCGGCGGCCGCTTTTGCTTCATCAAGATTATATGTAATTTCGGAAGGAATTGTAGGCTCACCAATAGACTGGCAAAGCTCCTTGAACATTTCTCTATCCTCAGCGCGCTCAATACTTTCGCTGCTGGTACCAAGAAGCTCAACGCCGCACTCCTTTAAAACGCCCTTCTTTTCAAGCTGCATAGCCAGATTAAGACCCGTCTGTCCGCCGATGCCTGGAACAATGGCATCGGGGCGCTCGTATCGGAGGATTTTTGCCACGTATTCAAGGGTAAGAGGTTCCATATAAACCTTATCCGCTATGGTGGTGTCGGTCATTATGGTAGCAGGGTTAGAGTTGCAAAGCACAACCTCATAGCCTTCCTCCTTAAGAGCAAGACAAGCCTGCGTGCCTGCATAGTCAAACTCGGCCGCCTGACCTATAACTATAGGACCTGAGCCGATTATTAAAATCTTTTTAAGGTCTGTTCTTTTTGCCATTGTTTTTTCCTCCTGAAAAATCTTTATATTAAATTATCTTTTATATACTAACTTTCCGCCGCATACTGTGGCTACACATTCGCCGAAAAGCTTTTCTCCTGCAAATGGCGTGGCCTTACCCATTGAGGCAAAGTTTTCGGGATTAACCGTTATTTCCTTATCAAGCTCCCATACGGTAAAATCCTCACCAAGAGGGATTGCAAAGCGCATACGCGGATTTATACACATAAGCTGGGTGAGGCGGTGAAGACTTAAAATTCCCGTTTTAACAAAATGGGTATACATTACGGGGAACGCCGTCTCAAGTCCCACAATACCAAAGGCGCTTTTTTCAAGGCCTTTTCCCTTTTCCTCTGCACTGTGGGGAGCGTGGTCGGTAGCTATCATATCAATGGTACCGTCAAGTATACCCTCTATCAGCGCCTGCTTATCTTCGGCACCGCGAAGGGGTGGGTTCATTTTGAACCTTCCCTCTTCCCTTAAGTCGTTTTCATCAAGTACAAGGTAATGAGGAGCTGTTTCACAGGTAATATCTACTCCGCTTTTTTTAGCCTGACGTATAATATCAACGCTTTCCTTTGCGGAAATATGGCATACGTGATAGCTGCAGCCCACCTTCGCCGCAAGCTCAATATCACGGGCAATTTGTTCATATTCACTTTCAGAGCATATACCTTTATGGCCGTGCAGCCTTGCATATTGGCCTTTATGGATATATCCGCCCTGAAGCAGGTCGTTAACCTCACAATGGGCTACTATTATTTTACCAAGCTCCTTAGCCTTTTCCATAGCGCGGAGCATCATTTCTTCACTCTGCACTCCCCTGCCGTCATCAGAAAAAGCGATAACGCTTTGGCACATTCCCTCCATATCCGAAAGGGCCTGACCATGTTGGGCTACGGTTATTGAGCCGTAAGGATAGATATTTATCGTTCCTGATTTTTCTATTAAATCAAGCTGCTGCTTTAAATGCTCGGCACTATCGGGCACGGGATTTAAATTCGGCATTGTGCAAACAGCAGTATATCCACCCCTGGCGGCGGCAGCGCTACCTGTGGCAATGGTTTCTTTATAAGAAAAACCCGGCTCACGAAAATGCACATGCACATCGCAAAAACCGGGTAAAAAAGTAAACCTGGATAATTCATCCTGTAAAGTGGGAAAAAGGGAAACAAAGGTACCGAGACAATCGGCAGAGCTTACGGCAGATATCTCTTTTTGCATTGATTTTTTAATGCCTGTCATTTTATCTTTCTCCCTTACAGTTTTAAAAAAAGTCTTGCCGGAGACCGACAAGACGCATACACAAAAACAGATACAGCCAGCTGTACCTACCCATAATATCCGTCAATCTTGCCGACCTCACAGGATCAAGCTTAAAGATCAATTTTCACTTATGAGAGTATACCACTTTTTATGAAATTTGTCAACTGTATATTTTATATATATTTATATATTATTTCGCGGCCGTTAAGGTTTTAATTTCACAATATGTTTCCATAACGGAGCCCTCAAGGATAACTTCACCAATAGAATCGGCAATAATTTTTCCCTTGGCAGGATTTTTTACCGATAATATATTTCCCTTTATCGTTGCATTTACTTCTGAATACTCAAAGGAAAGGTCGGTATCCGCCATAGTGCAATCAATAAGGGTCAAATCCTTGCAGTAGCAAAGGGGCTGTGTTCCTATTATTTTACAGTTTTTAAGGGTAAGCCCCTTTGAATACCAACCAAGATACTCACCCTTTATTACGGAATTTTCCACCGTTACGTTCAGACTGTGCCAGAAGGCATCCTTTGTATCAAGATTGGAATTTTTAATATTTAGGTTTTCGGTATACTGGAAGGAATATTTGCCTTTCATTTCAAGGTTATTTATTATTGCACCCTTGCTTTCGAAAAACAGATATTCACTTTCAATAGTACTGTTATGTATATCCAGCCCTCTGCATCGCCAACCAAATTCGGGAGAGATGATTTTACTGTTTTTTATAACGGTATCATCGCACTCACGCAGGCATTTAACCCCTGTGATTTCGCAGCCGTTTATCTCCCCTTCCTCAGAGTACCAAAGAGGAGCCCTTGTCATTTCATCAAGGATGCTGTTTAAAAGGCGGTACTTTTTAACGTGCCATAAAGGATAGCGCAAAGAAAAGCTACAATCGGTAACGGTTACGTTTCTTGCCTCCTTTAAAGCCGATTCACCGTCGGCAGGGCCTGCAAAAACACAGTTTTTAACCGTTGCGTTTTCAAGATGATAGAGGGAGCGCTCCTCGTCAAATGTTTTATTTTTTATTTCCTGAGTCATATTTCTCCCTCCAATCTTAAAAATTATCTCATATCAATAGGTGTGTATTCCCGTTTTTCCTTAACGTTGACGTATGCAGGACGAATAATTTTTCCGTTGCTTTGAATTTCTTCAATTCTATGGGCGCTCCAGCCTGCTATACGGGAAACGGCAAATATAGGAGTATACATTTCGTAAGGTAATCCAAGCATTCTGTAAACAAGACCTGAATAAAAGTCAACATTGGTGCAAACGCCCTTATACATCTTACGCTTTTCAGCTATAATCTGTGGAGCAAGACGGGCAACCTTGGTATAAAGCTCATACTCCTCCTCGAAGCCTTTTTCAACAGAAAGGTCCTTAGCACAGGTCATAAGCACCTCTGAGCGTGGGTCGGACTTGGAATAAACAGCGTGGCCCATACCGTAAATGAGTCCTGTTTTGTCAAAGGCCTCTTTATTTAGAAGTTTAACAAGATAATCCTCAATTTCACCATCACTGTGGGTATTGATGCTTTTTTTCATATCGTCAAACATCTTTACAACCTTAACATTGGCACCGCCGTGGCGTGGTCCCTTAAGGGAGCCGAGGGCCGCCGCAACCGAAGAATAAGTATCGGTACCTGATGAGGTTACAACATGGGTTGTAAAGGTGGAGTTATTACCACCGCCGTGCTCTGCATGAAGCACAAGAGCGAGATCCAAAATGCGGGCCTCAAGATTTGAATACTGCTCATCCTCACGTAAAAGTCCAAGGATATTTTCCGCAATGGAACGTTCGGGCTTTGGAAGATGAATAAACAGACTTTTATTGTTATAATAGTGCTGGAAGGACTGATATCCGTAAACCGAAAGCATCGGAAAAACCGAAATAAGAAACAAACTTTGACGCAGAACGTTTGCAACCGATATATCATCGGGATTATCATCGTATGCATAAAGGGCCAACACGCTTCTGGAAAGGATATTCATAAGGTCCTTACCCGGAGCCTTTAATATCATATCACGCACAAAGGAGCTGGGAAGACTGCGCATTCCGCTGAGCAACTCTCTGAAACGGCGCAGTTCACCTGCGGTGGGGAGCTGCGAAAAAAGCAATAAATATATAGACTCTTCAAAACCGAAACGCTTTTCAGACATAAATCCGTTTACAAGGTCCTTTATATTTATTCCACGATAACGCAGTTCACCCTCACAGCCAACCTCGGTACCGTCAGCAAGGCGTTCCTTAGACTTAATATACGAAATTTCCGTAAGGCCTGTAACAACACCCTTACCATCTATATCACGAAGGCCTCTTTTAACCTGATGCTCAACGTACTTTTCTGGAAGGATATTATAATTTTTAGTGGAAAGATCCGAAAGCTGCCAGATATAGGGGGTTATGTCGGAATAGGAATTTTTCATCTTTTTCTCCTTTTTTACTGAGTTAGTGAAGCCACACCTGCCTTCACAAAATTTATAAGTGTTTCGGGCTCTAAGATTATCTGCCCTCCGCGAACGCCTGCACTCACGGCAATTTTCTCCTGTGAAAGGGCGCTTTGGTCAAAGAAGGTGGGATAGAATTTTTTCATGCCCACGGGTGAACACCCACCGCGGATATACCCCGTAACGGAAAGCATTTCCTTAACGGCTATCATCTCAACGCTTTTAACCCCTGCGGCGCGGGCGCATTTTTTCAGGTCGAGCTCCTTATCAACAGGTATACAGAACACGTAAAAGCCGCCCTGTCCCCTTGTTACAAGGGTTTTAAACACCTGTGAATAGGGTACTCCCATATTATCGGCGATATGCTTGCCGTTTAAATCTTTTTCGTCATACTCATATTCGGCGAAGGCGTATTCCACCTTCGCTTTGTCAAGTATACGCATTGCATTGGTTTTAATCATATTTATTTTATTGCGTATTTTGCGCTGTAAGACTCAAACATAGTTTTAAAGCTTTCGTTACTCATAGTCTTTACAGAATGGAGATATTCGTGTGTATCAAAGCTATTCTGAGCAATTTCAATAAGTGTAACGGCAATATTGGAGCAATGGTCTGAAATACGCTCAAAGTTATTCATTATATCTGAAAGGACAAAGCCCATTTCAATGGTACATTCACCTGCCTGCAGGCGGTCGATATGACCTGATCGAATGGCCGCCATAAGACCGTCTACAACCTGCTCAAGGGGCTCAACGCGGGATGCAAGTTCAAGGTCGTTATTAGCAAAGGCAGTTATTGTAATATCAATAATCTCGTTTATGGCATCGGTAGCAATTTTAACCTGACGAACAGCTTCGGGAGAGAAAACTATTTTCTTTTCATCTATTTCCTGTGCCGCATCAACAAGATTAAGTGCGTGGTCACCGATACGCTCAAGATCTCCTATTGTGTGTAACATACGTGAAATCTTTCTTGAGTCGGAATCCGAAACCTCTTTTGCGGAAAGCTTAACAAGGAATGAGCCTAGCTTATCCTCAAACATATCCAGCTTATCCTCTGCCTCGGTAATTTCGGTTGCGTTCTTTTCATTATAATTCCAAAGAAGAGCAAGAGAACTATGTATGGAGTTCTTAGCAATATTAGCCATTTCAACAGTGGCGTTAATGCACTCGGAAATAGCGAAAGAAGGTGTATTAAGAAGACGGTCATCAATAAGGGTGTATTTTTCATCGGTGCCCTTATCGGGAATAACCTTTTCTGCAATTTTCACAAGAAGTTTTGAAGCAGGCAAAAGGATAACGGTGGTAAACACATTAAATATACTGTGGCAAAGGGCTATCTGAACAGGGCTTATGGCATCATCCACAAAGGAGAATTTAAATATTGCATGTAAGCCAAAGAACAGAATAAGGCAAGTAACGGTTCCTATAAGGTTAAAAGCAATATGAACTACAGATACACGTTTTGCATTTTTGTTAACACCGATACTTGAAATCAGCGCAGTAACGCAGGTGCCGATGTTCTGACCCATTATGATAGGAATAGCCATACCGTATGTAATGCTTCCGCTCATTGAAAGGGTCTGCAAAATACCAACCGATGCAGCAGAGCTTTGGATAATACCTGTAAACAAGGCACCCACAACAACACCTAAAATGGGGTTATTAAAGGCTGTAAGCAGGCTTTTAAACTGTTCAGACTGTTGCAGGGGCTCCATTGCGTCACCCATAAGCACCATACCGTACATAAGCACGGCAAAGCCTACCATTATTTCACCAATATCCCTACGCTTCTGCTTTTTGCAAAGCATAACAAGAGCAATACCTATAAAAGCCACAAGGGGTGAAAAACTTTCAGGCTTAAACATTTTAACAAGAGCGTTGTCACTTTCAATTCCTGCAAGGCTTAATATCCAGGCGGTAAGGGTGGTACCTATATTAGAGCCCATAATTACGCCTACAGTCTGAGAAAGCTGCATAATGCCGGAGTTTACAAGACCAACCAACATAACCGTCATAGCGGAGGAGGACTGAATTGCAACCGTTATTCCTGCACCAAGTAAAAGGCTTTTATAAGGGTTGTTGGTCATTTTACGAAGTGTGCTTTCAAGCTTACCGCCTGAAAGCTTTTCAAGGCCGCCTGACAGCACATTCATTCCATACAGGAAGAAGGCAAGACCTCCAAGCAACATAAATACGTCAAAAATCGTCATTTCTCATTTCTCCTTAACAATTTTATCCCTATATTAACGGTTGTCCGTTTATTTTCAGTTTAAATGATAACCCTAATTTTTCTGCCGCCTTACGACATAAAAGCATACGTTGCATAAATATTTCAAAATAATCCATTACCGAGCCATATTTGGTATCAACCTTAAGGGAAAGCAATATTTCAGTACGTTCGTTATTGATTTCGAGCACCGAATTTTCTACGGAATAATTTACCCTGTCGTGTATATCAAAGGTCTTTTCGTCATCATTACGCACTCGGCTGCGGCGAACGTCGGATTTATCGGCAAGAATAAGTGCCGCGGCCATTTCGTTAACAGGCACGCCTGTTCCCTCATCGTGATTGCCTATGGCAGAAACTATATCGGCAATATCCTCCGGAGGCATATTAAGCCTGTCAAGAATACGGAACGCCATTACACCGCCGCTTTGGGAATGGTCTACCCTATTTACAAGGTTACCTATATCGTGCATATAGCCTGCTATTCCTGCCAGCTCCACTATATGCTCATCAAAGCCTAAGGTTTTTAAAATATACCGTGCAGTTTCGGCAACGCGGGTAACGTGGGCAAAGCTATGCTCCGTATAACCCAGTGCAGATAGCGTATTATCGGCTTTTTTGATGTACGTATTAACCGTTTCATTATGCTTTATACTTTCAAAGGTTACCATAAAACACCTCTTGATGTATTTCTCCTCAATATACAGTATACATTCTTTACGGCTTTAACGCAAGAAAATGTTTTCCCGCAATTTAAATTTTTACCCTTTAAACAAAAATTATTGACTACCGATACATATGAGTGTTATCATTATTTAAAAGAGGTGTTTTTTATGAAGAATAAAAAGGGTACAAAATTCTGGTTGGCACTTGTTATTTTCAGCCTTACGGGACAGATAGCCTGGGTGGTTGAAAATATGTATTTTAATGTATTTATTTATAAAATGTTTGGCGCGAGTGCAGCAGATATTTCTGCAATGGTAGCCGCCTCCGCCGTTGCCGCCACCGTTACAACTCTTATAATCGGTGCGCTATCCGATAAGATAGGTAAACGAAAAATATTTATTTGTGGCGGTTATATGCTTTGGGGCCTTTCCATTTTAAGCTTTGCACTAATCCGTCCCGACATAATAGGGGCCTTCTTCCCCACTGCGGTGAGCACATCTGCGATATGTATAACTCTTGTCATTATTATGGATTGCGTTATGACCTTTTTTGGCTCCAGTGCAAATGACGCCTGCTTTAACGCCTGGCTTACCGAAAGCACCGATGATACCGATCGCGGTGCGGCAGAGGGCATAAATTCAATGATGCCCCTTGTTGCCATTCTTGCCGTTTTCGGAGGCTTTATGGCCTTTGACCTTAACAAAAGCGAAAGCTGGACCGCCATTTTTATAATTATTGGTGTAGCCGTTTTCATAATAGGTCTTCTTGGTATTGTACTGATTAAAGAATCAGCTGTACGCTGTCAAGAAAACAGCAGTTATTTTAAAAACATATTTTACGGATTTAGGCCTTCAATTATAAAGGCGAATTATATGCTTTACCTGTGCCTTGGCGCCTATGCGGTATTTGGTATTGCAATACAAATATTTATGCCCTACCTTATTCTTTACTACGAGGTCAGTCTTAAGCTTTCCAATTATGTGCTTATAATGGCACCTGCCATTATACTTGCGGCAATTTTTACCGCATTTTTCGGAAGAATATATGATAGAATCGGATTCAACAAGGCGGTAGCCGTGGCCGTAAGCATCCTTATGAGCGGATTTTTAATTCTTTTTATTTCAAAAAACACCGCCCTTGTTTTTGTCGGTTCTCTGTTTATGATGTGCGGTTATCTTTCGGGTATGGCGGCCTTTGGTGCAGTTATAAGACAGCACACACCTGAAAATAAAGCAGGAATGTTTCAGGGACTGCGTATTGTGGGTCAGGTGCTTATTCCCGGAATAATCGGTCCCGCCATAGGTGCCGCAGTGCTGCGTAATGCCGAAACTATAACCAATAACGACGGTACAGTTTCTTTTATCCCAAATGAAAACATCTTTTTAAGCGCCCTTGCTGTATGCTTTTTACTTTGCTTGATTTTAGTACTTATCTTTAAGGTTGGGAGAAAAAAGAATGCTTAACCATTTATATACAAAGCAGGGTCGTGTCCTCCCTGAAATACCCCTTAACCAGTATCCAAGGCCCACTTTAAAAAGGGACTCTTTTTTCTGCCTTAACGGGCAGTGGGATTTTTTTGCAGGAAAAACCGATACCCCTGAGTACAATGAAAAAATAATTGTACCTTATTGTCCTGAAAGCCTGCTTTCGGGAATTAACCGTACCTTTAAGAAGGGAGACGTTTTCTTTTACCGCAGGGTCTTTTCCCTGCCTGAGGGTTTTATTAAGGATAAGGTTTTACTACACTTCGGTGCAGTTAATCAAAAGGCACAGGTATATTTAAACGGTGTTTTTTTAGGTGAGCACACAGGAGGATATTTCCCTTTTTCCTTTGATATTACAGACGTTTTAAAGGAAGAAAACCTTTTAGAGGTACGTGCAGTAAATGATTTTGACAACTGCGTGTTACCCTACGGTAAGCAATGCCGCAAAAGGGGCGGTATGTGGTATACTCCCGCTTCGGGAATATGGCAGACGGTTTGGCTTGAAAGCCTTCCCCAAAACTATATTAAGGAAATAAAAATTACCGCAGATGCCTGCGGTGCAAAAATTAAGGTAGTTGGTATAAAGGACGGTGAAATAAGTTTATCTTCGCCTACGGGAGAAATTAAGCTTCCTATAGTTGACGGTGAATGTGAATTTTATCCCGAAAACCCTGAGCTTTGGTCACCTGAGCATCCCTATTTGTACTACAGCACTATCACAGCGGGTATGGACGTTGTACAGACCTATTTTGCACTGAGAAGCCTTGAAATTCGTGAGATAGACGGCGTTTCCCGAACTTTGCTTAACGGCAAGCCCTATTTTTTCCACGGCTTACTTGACCAAGGCTATTTTAGTGACGGTATTTTCACCCCTGCCGATATGTGTCTTTACGAGCAGGATATTAAAACCGCTAAGGCGCTGGGATTTAATATGCTCAGAAAGCACATTAAAATTGAGCCTGAACAGTTTTACTATGACTGTGACCGCCTTGGAATGATTGTTTTTCAGGATATGGTCAATAACGGAAAATATTCGTTTTTCAGGGATACTGCTCTGCCAACAATCGGTATAAGGAAACTTCCATCCTTTTTAAACAGACGAAGTGAGGCACAGATTACCGCATTTATTGTGGCGATGGAGCAAACCGTCAAACAGCTTTCAAGGCACCCCAGCATTTGTTGTTGGACAGTATTCAACGAAGGCTGGGGACAATTTAATACTGATGATATGTACGGCCTTATGCGCAGTCTTGACAATAGCCGCTTTATAGATACCGCTTCGGGTTGGTTTAAAACGAAATATAATGATTTTGAAAGCGAGCATATCTACTTCAGACCCGTAAAGCTTAAAAAAAGTCAAAAGCCTATATTCCTTTCAGAGTTTGGCGGATACTCTTTTAAGCCCCAAGGTCACGTGTTTAACGATGAAAAAACCTACGGCTATAAGCTTTTTGAGGACCGTGAGGAATTTGAAAAGGCCTTTATTTCCCTTTATGAGAAGGAGATAATCCCCTTTATTAAGGATGGACTTTGCGCTACGGTTTACACCCAGCTTACCGACGTTGAGGATGAAACCAACGGGCTCATAAGCTATGATCGCGAGATCGTTAAGGTAGATGGCGAAAAAATGAACAGAATAGCCAACAAACTTTTTAATGAAATACTAAAATAAGCACAGGGCAGAATGAGTTTTCATTCCGCCCTGTATCATTATAGTAATTTCTGATTATAATTGGCGCGCTCACCGCCGATAAATTTGGGTCTTACCCTTGCGGCAAGCACGGTGGCACAGCCTATTTTATTATTTTCAAGCCTTACGGGTACGGCAACCTTTTTTAAATGCATACCAATAAGGGTAAAGCCTATATCAAGACCTGCATCGGCCTTAATTTCCTCAAGGGCAACAGGCTCAGAGAAAGCGGCATAGGCGGCGGTAGCAAAAGACCCTCCTGCCTTGGGAACGGGGACTACATTAACCTCTTCCCCAAAGGGCACTGCGACGCGCTCGGTTATAACGGCGCGGTTTAAATGCTCACAGCACTGGGCTGCTACGTATATTCCCTTTTCCTTTGCGACATCAAATATACCCTGAAAAACTGTTTTTGCGGTATCTGGAGATGAATTCGAGCCTATTTTATCACCCAATATTTCACTTGTTGAGCAACCCACAACAAGTATATTTCCCCTACTTAATTTGGCTTTTTCAATTATTTCTTCAGCGGCGCATCTTGCCTGCTCATAAAGCTTTTCAGACATAAAAATACCTCTTTTCATATACTTATTTTAACAAAAAATCAAATATATGCAAGAAAAAATTAAAAAGTATTAAAAAAATTAAAAGTTTTCCTTGTTATTTTATTTGAAATATAGTATCATATTATAAAGAGGTGTTTATTATGAATGATAAGACTATGACCTTTTCAATAGGCAATGAGCAGGAGCAGGAAATTCGCCGTATTCTGCTCACGGTTTACGATGCCTTAAAAGAAAAGGGCTATAATCCCATAAACCAGATGGTAGGCTATATTTTGTCGGAGGATCCCACCTATATAACCACCCATAATAACGCCCGTAATCTTATCCGTAAAATTGACAGGGATACTATTTTACAATCCCTTGTAAAGTTTTATCTTTCGGCTTAAAAAATAGTGTGGTCGGGGAAATCTCGGTCACACTAAAATATTTATTTAGGGGTATTTTAAATGAATTTTACACCAATTGACGGTAAAGGTCTGGTTGACGGATACTGTCTTATAAAAAGCATTGACGTTAAAACTTCATCTAAAGGTGACACATATCTTGATATGACTCTTGCAGACAGCGAGGGTGAAATTAACGCTAAGCTTTGGAACTATAGCGCCGCTCTTGGAAACTATGAAGCAAACACCGTTGTAAAGGTGCGCGGTACCATCCTGCAGTATAACGGGCAGGACCAGCTTAGGGTTGAAAAGATTCGCCTTACCAACGAGCATGACAATATCCGTATGGAGGATTTTGTTAAAAGTGCAAACTATAGCGCTCAGGATATGTATAACGACCTGCTTGACATTGCAAACTCTTTTAAGGATGAGCATTTGCGCGCGCTTGTTTCCACCATGCTTGAGGAAAACCGTATGTCCCTGCTTTATTGGCCTGCCGCCTTTAAGCTTCACCACGCGGTAAGGGGCGGCCTGCTTATGCACACCCTGTCTATAGTCCGTCTGGCGCAGGGCGTTTGCAAGATTTATCCCTTTGTTGATGAGGAGCTTCTTCTCAGCGGTGCCATTCTTCACGATATTGCAAAAACCAAGGAGTTTACCGTAGCCGATACAGGTATTGCTACCGGCTATTCCCTTAAAGGAAATCTCGTGGGCCACCTTGCAGAGGGTGCCATAATGGTACGTGAAACGGCTAAACGGCTTAATATTCCCGAGGAGACCTCAAACCTTATTGAGCATATGCTGCTATCCCACCACGGTGAGCCTGAATTCGGTGCAGCTATGCGTCCCTTGTTTTTGGAGGCCGAACTACTTAGTGAGCTTGACCTGATGGATGCAAGAATTTATGAGGTAAAGGAAGCCCTGCTTAATACCAAGGAGGGCGAGTTCTCACAGAAAATGTGGGCAATGGAAAACAGAAAATTTTACAACCATAATCGCGTAGACCTTAACAGGGATGCCGATATTATAAAATAATTTTAAAGGAAGGTAAATAAAATGGAAATTACAAAAGATATGTGTATAGGTGACGTACTTGATATGGATACCTCTGCTGCGGAATACTTTTTTGAGATTGGTATGCACTGCCTTGGTTGCCCTGCATCCCGCGGCGAAACTATAGAGCAGGCCTGCGAGGTACACAGCACCGATTGCGATGCTCTGCTTGAAAAGCTTAATGCCCATTTTGCTGATAAATAATGCATACCTTAGATGCAAGGCTTAAGGCGGTATATGACGCCGTACCTCAGGACGCTAAGGTAGCGGATATAGGTACCGACCACGCTTTTTTGCCCATTGCTCTTATAAAAAACGGTAGGGCAAAAAGCGTTATTGCCTGTGATATAAACGAAAAACCCCTTGAAAACGCTCGTCGCAGTGTTGAACGTTCCGGATGCACCGATATAGACCTTCGCCTGAGTGACGGCCTTGAGCATATAAAAAAAGGCGAAGCCGACTGTATTGTTATTGCAGGAATGGGCGGAGAAGTAATCTCCGGAATACTGAACCGTTGCTTGTTTTTAAAGGACACGGCCATAACACTTGTTTTACAGCCAATGACAGGGGCCGATGTTTTGCGCAGATTTCTTTGCGAAAACGGTTTTGTAATTGCAAAGGAAAAGGGCGTAGCGCAGGATAAGCGTATATACACCGTTATAACAGCACATTATACCGGTGAAAATAAAAAATATGACGAAGTTTTTTATAGACACGGCTTGCTTAACCCTGAAAGATACGAGGATGCTTTATTTTTAGAAAAGCAACAGCGTATACTTAAAAAATGTGTGGATGACCTTGAAAAGGTTCCTGCAATGCAGGAGCAGTACCGTGAATACAAGGAACTTTTTGAAAAAATCACTAATTATTTAAAGGTGAATTAAATGGCACTTGACGGCGCTTTCCTTCATATGCTTGTTAATGAGCTTGAGGGTATTGTTGACACTCGCATAGATAAAATTTACCAGCCATCCCGTGATGAACTGATTTTTGCTTTGCGCAAGTCGGGCTTTCACGGCCGCCTGTTTATATCGGTAAGATCGGGAAGGTCAAGAATAGGACTAACCGAAGCAAAGCCTGAAAACCCTGCACAGCCGCCAATGTTTTGTATGCTGCTAAGGAAGCATTTAACAGGTGCCCGTATAGTGAATATAACCCAGCCCGCCCTTGAAAGAATTGTTCATTTTACACTTTGCGCGCTAAATGAAATGGGAGACGAGGTCACCTTTACGCTTACAGTAGAGCTTATATCTAATCAGGCTAATCTTATTTTAAGCGATGGTAGCGGTAAAATTGTTGACAGCATACGCCGAAGCGATATTGAAAGCGGAAAACGTCTTATTCAGCCCGGTGCAAAATATGCTCCTCCTGCCGCTCAGGAAAAGGTTGATCCCCTTCACATTTCCAAGGCTGATTTTCTGCAATACTTAGAAAGGTATTCCCTTTTCCCTGCCCACAAGGCAATACTTAATACCTTTGACGGTATTTCTCCCCTTATAGCGAGACAGATATGCACCGATGCAGGCTGTCCTGATACTAACCTTGAAGATTTAAGTGAATGTGATAAATCAGCCTTAGTTGACGCCTTTTTCAGGTTTACCGAGCTTTTAAAATCAGGCGGCAAACCAACAATGGTCTTAAAAGACTCTACCCCCTTTGAATTTTCCTTTATGCCTATTACCCAGTATGGAAATAATTACGAAAACAAGGAATATGAGTCTTTTAGTGTTCTGCTTGATGAATTCTATTCAGGCCTTGATCTTGCCGACAGGTTGAAAAATTACTCTACCGAAATAGAGCGCATTATTAAAAACACTTCCCAAAGAACAATACGTAAGCTTCAGCTTAGAACTGCTGACCTTAAAAAATGCGAAAACCGTGAGGAGTTGCGTATTTACGGTGAGCTTATAAAGGCCAATCTTCACCGTATAGCTCAGGGCGATACCGTGGCAAGGGTAGAAAATTACTATGACGAAAATATGGCACTGATTAACATTCCGCTAAACCCCGCCCTTTCCCCTTCACAAAACGCTGCAAAATATTTCAAGGATTATAAAAAAACCTACTCCACACAACAGCATCTAAGTGACCTTATAGAAAAGGACGCTCAGGAACTTGCTTATCTTGAATCGGTAAGTGAAGCACTTTCCCGTGCCCAAAGTATAGCTGATGTAAACGAGATAAAGCAGGAGCTTATATTGGGCGGTTATGTTAAGCAAGGTCAGAAAGCGGTAAAAGAAAAGTCTGCGACAACCGCTTTTACCGAATATAAAAGTATTGAAGGCTATAAAATACTTGTAGGTAAAAACAACCGTCAAAACGATTTTCTTACCTTAAAGCTGGCAACAAAAAACGATACGTGGTTTCATACAAAAAACATTCCGGGCTCCCACGTAATAGTTTTTAATGGTGGCGCACCTCTTAGCGAGGAAACGGTTTTACTTGCCGCAAGGCTTGCCGCAGGTAACTCAAAAGCAAAAAACAGTACGGGTGTTCCTGTTGATTATACCCCCGTAAAATACGTGAAAAAGCCTGTCGGTGCGAAACCGGGTATGGTTATTTATACCACAAATAAAACAGTTTTTGTCACGCCCTGACAAATTTTCATAAAATTGTTATTTTTTTCTATTGAAAAATTTTTCTTTTTGTTATATAATGTTTTTATTATTGAATAAAGGGACCGATGAAATGAAAGAAATCTCTATACTGTATTTATTAAAACTTGTTACAAAGAATCTTTTTGTTATTCTTTTAACTACTGTAATTTTAGCCGCAGCTACTTTTTGTTATTGCCACTTTCTTGTTGTACCGCAGTATAGCGCAACTGCTTCGATAATCATCTCTAACGGTACAATTATCAGTACAGGTGCAAAATCAGGCTCAGGCAAGGACCTTTCTTCTGATATCAATGCATCTATCTCCCTTGCAAAAAACTGTACTCAGCTGCTTCAGACTCCAAATATGTACAAGTTGGTTGCCTCTGAGAGTGGTATTGATGATTATAATTCCTTGAGAAGCTCCTTTAAGATTACACAGCGCAGTGAAGATATGATGATTCTTGATATCGTTGCTACTGCAGGTACACCTCAAAAGGCGGTAGCCCTTGCAAACAATTTTGCAAAGGTTTGTCCTGAGTATATTTCTGAAATTCTTTCAAATGCACTTATTAATGTTGTTGCTGAGGCGGAAGGTGCTGTACAGGTTGCACCCAGAACTGTAACATCTTCTATTGTTGGTGCTTTAGTAGGTTTTGTTTTATCTGCCTTAATCTTTCTTGTTATTGATATGCTTGATCAATCTATCCACGATGAAGACGAACTTTCGGAGCATTTCCAGACCCCTATTCTCGGCATTATTCCCGACTTTTTAACAGCCCCTGCAGGAGGTTACAATGATGGCGACAACTAAGATTGAAAACAAACCGGTAAAAAAAATACCCTTTGCCGTAGTGGAAGCATATAAAAGTGTTCGCACAAATCTTTTATTCCTTCTCTCTGAAAATGACAGCAGATCAGTTGTTATTTCAAGTGCTTCGGGCGGTGAAGGCAAATCCACCACTGCTGTTAATCTTGCAATAGTATGCTCTCAGCTTGGCAGTAAGGTGCTCCTTATTGATACTGACCTTCGTCGTCCCACTATTCATAGAAAAATGCATCTGCCAAACGAGCAGGGTATTTCAAGCGTTCTTGTGAATTTCTGCTCATTTGATGATGCGGTTCAACATATTAATCCCTGTCTTGATGTAATAACTGCGGGCCCTATGCCCCCCAACCCTTCGGAGTTGCTTGCGAGCAATGTTCTAAAAGAACTTGTAAACAGACTTCGCGGAGAGTATGAATATATTATATTTGATACTCCTCCCATAAATGTTGTTTCCGATGCACTTATTCTCTCCCCTAACAGTGACGGTATTATTATGGTAGTCCGTTCAAAAAAATCTACCTATTCTCAGGTTAGGCAGACTCTGAAAAAAATTGAACTTGCAGGTGTAAAGCTTCTGGGTACAGTGCTTAACGGTGCCGATGCAAAACATCTTAAAAATTCATACTATTATATGAGTAAAAACAAGCAGAAAAGAAAGTTTAAATTTAAAAAGTAATTTATGCACCCGATAATGTCTTTATCGGGTGTAACATTTATATAGGAGTTTTTATGTTGAAAAGTAATTCTCTTTCTATCCATAAGAAGGGTGACCTAATTTACGTAGGCTTTCCTAAAATGGAGGCAACCGATAGGGTTAAGGTAGCCTTTACCACCCGTATGGGCGGTGTAAGCAAGGGACGCTATGCAAGCATGAATATGAGTACCACCAATGGTGACGATATTTCTCTTGTAAAGGAAAATTATAGCATTATATGCTCTGCTATTGGTATTGAGCCGAAAAATTTAGTTCTAAGTCACCAGACCCATACCGATAATATCCGTACAATCCACTCCTCTGACAAAGGTAAGGGTATTTTTTGTGAACGTGATTATAATGACGTTGACGGTTTAATAACAAACATACCGAAAATTGCACTTGTAACGCAATTTGCCGACTGTACTCCCCTACTGTTTTTCGACCCTGTAAAAAACGTAATAGCCAACGTTCATTCAGGCTGGCGCGGTACCGTAAAGCAGATAGGTGCAAAGGCGGTAAAGCGTATGACCGAGGAGTTTGGCTCAAACCCCTCCGATATAATTGCCGCAATAGGACCTTGTATAGGTAAATGCTGCTATGAGGTGGACACCCCTGTTTATAGCGAGTTTGAGAAGGTTGCGGGACTTGACCTTTCGGCAATATTTACTCAAAAAAATGATGATAAATATATGCTTGACCTTTGGGAGGCCAACAGACAGATACTGATAAGCGCAGGTGTTAAGCCGGAAAATATAGACGTAACCGACCTTTGCACCCACTGCCACAGTGAATATTTTCACTCCCACCGTGCAACAGGCGGTATGCGCGGAAACCTTGCGGCAATAATTTCTCTTGTATAGAAGTCATAAAATACAACTAAAAACTCACCAAAAATTCATTTTTTAGCCAAAAATGAATTTTTTTGCAAAAAACACTTTACTTCGATAAAGAGATGAAGTATAATACATTCATAATAAACAGAGAAACCTATTCTCTGTAAAAAAAAGGAGTTTTTTAGAATGAAAAAGATTATAGCACTTATCTTAAGCCTTATGCTTATATGCTGTGTTTTCACAGGCTGCGGCGCAAAGGAAACCGTTGTTGTTGGCTACACAATTTATGAGCCAATGAACTATCTTGATGAAAACGGTAAGCTTGTTGGTTTTGATACCGAGCTTGCAGAAGCTGTTTTCGGCGGTTTAGGCTACAAGGTTGTATTCAAGGAAATTGACTGGAAAGCAAAGTATACCGAGCTTGATTCAGGAACAATAAACTGCATCTGGAACGGCTTTACCGCAAACGCCGCCGATGACGACGGAATTCAGCGTTCTGAAAAGGTTGATTTCTCCTACAATTATATGGAGAACCTTCAGGTAGTTGTTGCAAAAACAGATTCCGGCATTGCTACTAAGGATGACCTTAAGGGCAAGATTGCCGATGCTGAGATCGGTTCTGCAGGCGAAACATATGCTAAAAAATTCGAAGGCATTACCTTCAAGGGCGCTATAAAGCAGACCGACTGCCTCCTTTCTGTAAAATCCGGTAATGCTGATTTTGCAGTAGTTGATGCTCAGCTTGCAAAGAGCTATTGCGGCAAGGGTGACTATGCAAATCTTGCAGTAGTTGATGCTCTTACCTCTGAAGTTGAGTATTATGCAATCGGCTTCAAAAAGAACAGCGAACTTACCGCTAAGGTAAACGAGCAGCTTGAAAAGCTTGCAGCAGACGGAACCCTTACCAAGCTTGCTGAAAAATACAACCTTGCTACTTCTGTTCTTACAGATTTTGCTGATGAGAAATAATTAATATATCGGAGAATTTTAAATGCCATTTTTTGAAGTTGTATCTTTTCTTTTTGACGGCTTTAAAATATCATTGCTAATCTTTGCGGTGACGCTGCTTTGCGGCGCACCGCTTGGTTTGCCTATAGCCTTTTGTTCTATGAGCAAATTTAAGGTTGTCAAAGCTATTTCTCGTGTATTTGTTTGGATTATACGAGGCGTCCCCCTTATGCTACAGATTTTTATTATCTACTACGTGCCTCCCCTTCTTTTTGGAGTAAATATATGGAGGGATCTTAATTTATTTTTCACTACGGGAAACACTTTATCCTACGGAGGAAGTGTTATTGCTGTTTTAATAGCCTTTATAATTAACTATGCTTGTTATTTTTCAGAAATTTACAGAGGCGGTATTGAAAGCATATCAAGGGGTCAATACGAAGCCGGCTACGTTTTGGGACTCAGCAAATCCCAAGTATTCAGGAAAATTGTATTAAAGCAGGTTATTAAGCGCATTGTTCCCCCTATGTCCAACGAAATCATAACACTTATTAAGGATACCGCACTTGCTAACTGCATTATGGTAGGCGAAATTATTTACAAGGCAAACATTCTTGCCGCCGATAAGGCTCTTATATGGCCCCTCTTCTTTACGGGTGTTTTCTATTTAATCTTTGTTGGATTTTTAACCATTGCCCTTGGCAAGGTTGAAAAGAAGCTTAGTTATTTCAGGAGTTAGGATATGGCAGTATTAGAAGTTAAAAACATACAAAAAAGCTTTGGTAAGGTTGAAGTTTTAAGGGGTATTGATTTCAGTCTTGAAAAGGGCGAGGTGCTGGCTATTATCGGCTCCTCGGGAAGCGGAAAAACCACACTTCTCCGCTGCCTTAATTTTTTAGAGACGCCCAGCGTAGGTACTATTACCGTTGACGGCAAGGTACTGTTTGACAGTGAAAACCATGCAACCTTAAACGATGAAGCAATAAGGCAAAATCGCTTGCATTTTGGCCTTGTTTTTCAGAGCTTTAATCTTTTCCCCCAATATAACGTTTTTCAAAACGTTACCCTTGCTCCCACCCTTTTAAAAACCGACACACCGGAAAACATTAACGCCAAGGCTTTAGAGTTAATTGAAAAGGTTGGCCTTTCGGATAAGCTTAATTCCTATCCCTGTGAGCTTTCAGGCGGTCAGCAGCAACGTGTTGCTATTGCCCGTGCTCTCGCAATGAATCCTGACATTCTTTGCTTTGATGAGCCCACAAGCGCCCTTGACCCCGAGCTTACAGGCGAGGTGCTTAAGGTTATTAAGGGTCTTAAATCCTCAGACAGTACAATGATAGTCGTTACTCACGAAATGGAGTTTGCCAAAAACGTTGCCGATAAGGTTATCTTTATGGCAGACGGTGTTATTGAAGAAGAAGGTACGCCCGAGCAGGTTTTTGATAATCCACAAAGTGAAAAAACAAAAGCCTTTTTACAAAAATCTCTTGAGGAGTTTTAAAGGCTATGAGCAAGATATCAAAGGAAATGATAAACGAGCTTTATCAGCTTATTTTAAATCTTGAAACCCTGCAGGACTGTGAGGATATGTTCAGTGACCTATGCACAATGAAGGAGCTTGAACAAATGGCACAGCGAGTGCGTGCCGCAAAGCTTTTAATGGAAAAAAAGACCTATAATACGGTTATAGAGGAAACCGATATTTCCTCTGCCACCTTAAGCCGCGTGTCGCGTTGTGTACAGTACGGTAAAGGTTATAAAAGATTTTTGGGAAACAAACAATGATTTTCTAAAAAAGCATTGTTTTTAGAGAATACATAAAAAATTAACAAATTATCCCTTGAAAATTAAAAATTCTCCTTATATACTTTTCTTAGAGTATATAAGGAGTTTTTATTATGCGTGGATTCTTTCAGCGAATGGCATACAGTCTTCAGCAGTTTATGTACGGCCGCTACGGCTTAGATGAACTTTCCAAGGTGTTAAATATCGTCTCACTTGCATTGTGGGCGGTTTCTTTATTTGTTCCATATCTTTACCCTGTTGTGCTTTCCCTGCTTATATGGACAACTTTTCGCACCTATTCAAGAAATATATATTCAAGGCAGAGGGAATTAAACAAGTATTTGCAAATTAAAGGGCGTATAAAGCAGTTTTTCAGGCTTCAAAAGGATAAGTGGATTAACAGGCATACCCATAAGTACTATAAGTGCCCATCCTGTAAAGCAAATCTAAGGGTACCAAGGAACAGAGGAAAGATTGAAATTTCCTGTCCTAAATGCCACACAAAGTTTATAAAAAAGACATAATAAAAAACAGAGGCAAACGTGCCTCTGTTTTTTATTCTATTAGAGAAATAAGCGTGTTAACCTTCGCTTTGTCACTGCAAAGGATTATTTTTTCCTTATTTGTAAAGGTATCCTTTATAATATAATAAATTGTTTGACTTCCCTGCTTATCGGTTAAGGTTATAATATAATCAGGCTTAACCGCTTCATCGTATTGGGTCGCAGAATCTGCCGTAATTTCATTTCTTTTTGAATTAACCATATCCTCTATAGCCTTTTGGATACCGTCACTTTTTTCCTTATCCATAATACCGCTGATGTTTCCCTGCCTTTCCACCGTTACAGGGAGCCTAAAACAACCTCCGGCTATAGAAGTGGTAATATTGGTATGAGAATCGTCTGCTGTTGTGGGAGAGGTTTGAGAATAATATTCAAAATCGGCACCTGCGTTTTCCTCTTCTGCATAATTATCGGGAGCCGCTGTATTGCTATTCTTTCTGGGGGCGACATCAAAATGAGACAGCAGATTAAAGGTTAATATTGCACATACTGCAAAAATTATGGGCACAAGACCCAAAGCAACTCTTTTTCTACGTTTGATTTTTAATTTTTGCTCCTTACAGCGCTTGAAAATTTCTTCTTTAAATTCAATGTTGGTCATACTCATAGAAACAGCTCCACCTCCTCCTTTAATGCTTCTTTAAGTGTGGCTTTTGCTCTGTATATAAGATTGTCTATCTGCTTTCTTGTTTTTTTCAAAACCCTTGCGGCGTCATCATAGGACATACCCTCAAAATAAACAAGAACGACCGCATCCTGCATATTTAGTGGGAGCCCGTTTATTGCGGAAATTAGCATATTTCTTTTTTGTGTTTCAACAACACTACCAAACGTATCAGATTTAGAAACAGCATTATCGTCAATCATTTCAAAGGATACAATCTTTTTACGCCTGATATAGTCAATGGCTCTGCTTTTACCAATCATATAAATATATGTTTTAAAGGCGGTTTTAAAATTGTATTTACCGGGGTGCAACAAAACGTATGTAAATGAATCTATTGCAAGGTCCTCCGCTATAGAATAGTCATTTACATATCGATTTATAAAAAGTGTCAAGGGTTCGCGATAATCCCGTATAAGCTCATCAAAGCCTGTTTCATCTCCATCAAGAAAACGGCGGTAGCTACTTGCACCGTTATCCATTCACTTCACTCCCCCTTTTCATTACTTATACGAATAAAAAATTTATTTTCCTTAAAAAAAAGAGGCGATAAATCGCCCTTTTTTATTTGTGATTGCCCGAACCAAACACGTCGGTAACCTCACTTATTGTTATAAATGCATTGTTGTCATTATCGTGAACAATTGTGCGAAGCTTACCAATCTGAAAGCGGTTAACAACAAAGTAGATAACTGATTTATCAGAATCAGAATAATATCCCTTTCCGTTAATAATTGTTATACCGCTACCAAATTCATCGGACAGCGCCTCGCAAACCTGTTCGGGTTTTGTCGTTACAATCATTGCCGCCTTTGCTTTATCAAGGCCCTCAACAATAAAGTCTATAGTCTTAACTCCTGCACCATAGGTTACAATGGAATAAAGAGGTAGTATCCAACTTCCCATAATTATTCCTGCGATAATATAAATTAAAACATTATATATCATAACAAAGGTGCCAACGGTAATTCCAAGTCTTTTTGAGAAAATAACCGACATAACCTCAATACCGTCAATTGCACCGCCATTTCGGATAACAAGACCGCTTCCCACACCAGAAATGACACCGCCAAACAAGGCGCACAGTAACAAATCGGTGCCTGCAAGAGGTGATGCAAGGCTCACGTCTATAGGCAACACATCGGTTATAAGCCAAGCACCTACAGAATAAATTAAAACAGCATATATTGAATAAACCGTAAACGTAATTCCCTGTTTTTTAAGGCCGTAAAGAAACAGCGGTATATTAAGAATAATAAGAAAAATAGGCAACGTTAAATATTCAGGTGTTATTCCTGCAAGGAGCATTGACGTACCCGAAATACCGCTATCATAAAGCTTAACGGGAGCCAAAAAAACGGTAACACCAAAGGCATTTATTATTCCCGCTACAGTAAGCATTATGAAATTTATAAATTTAAATGATGTTCTCATTTTCAAGCAAATCAACTCCTTAAATTTATTTTACCATAATATATATTTTTATGCAAATAAAAAAATGAGGATGGCCCGAAACCATCCTCATTTAACTTGTTTAATTATTCGGCAGCCTCTTCGGTAACTGTTTCTTCAACAGGAGCAGTTACTTCCTCTGCAGCCTCCTCAACGGGAGCCTCAACAGCTTCCTCTACAGGAGCCTCCTCAGGGAGAAGCTCACGGATAGAAAGGCTTACACGCTTCTTCTCGTCTTCGATAGCGATTATCTTAGCCTCTACCTCCTGACCAACAGTCAGTTCATCCTGAGGCTTAGCAACGTGCTTGTTAGCTATCTGAGAGATATGGATAAGACCATCCACACCAGGAAGGATGCGGGCAAAAGCACCGTAAGTAGTCATACTAACAATGGTAACCTTTGCAACGTCACCAACGGCATACTGATTGTTAAAGAGTACCCAAGGATTCTCCTCAGCCTTCTTATAACCCAGAGAAATCTTTTTCTTCTCAGTATCAATAGCCTTAACGTAAACCTCAACGGTATCGCCTACAAGAACAACCTCGCTGGGATTCTTGATGCGCTGCCAAGACAGCTCGGAGATGTGGATCATACCGTCTACACCGCCAATATCAACGAATGCGCCGTAGCCTGTAAGGGACTTAACAGTACCGGTGAATTTATCACCAACGGCAATGCTTTCCCAAATCTTAGCCTCAGCCTCCTTACGCTGCTCGCGAAGAACGCTGCGGATGGAGCCAACAGGTCTGCGACCGCGGCCAATCTCAATAATACGGAACTGTACCTCCTGACCCTTTAAATCCTCTAAAGAATCATTTCTGGAAGCGGTTGCCTGTGAAGCAGGAATAAATACGCGAACGCCGTTTACATATGCAACAACGCCACCGTTGATAACATCCTGCACTTTGCCGCTGAGAATCTCGCCGGATTCTTTGGCAGCAACTATATTATCCCAACCGGCGTTCTTGTCATAACGGCGTTTGGACAACATAGCGGTTCCTTCCTGATCATTGATCTTCATAATAATAAGATTAAGCTTGTCTCCAACCTTAACCTCATCCATCAGGTTGACGTTGTCATAGGAATACTCGTCAGCCGACACGTAGCCTGCAAGGCCTCTGCCGATGTCCACCTGAATTTCAGTAGGAGTAACGGCAAGAACAACACCGCAAACCTTCTGGTCGCCTGTCAATCCGCTAAGGGAAGCCTCAAATGCTTCCTCATCCGTCATTTCCTCAAAGCTTTTCTGAACAGTTACACTATCCTCCATCTGTTCATCTACCGGTTGTAAATTTTCCGACATGGTTTTAATAACCTCCTTTATTATACCCGCCGGCGTAGAAGCACCGGCGACAACCCCCACTCTGCCACAATCCTTAAAGAGGGACGGCTCAAGCTCAGCCGCAGTTTCCACAAGAATTGTTTTAGAGCAATGCGCACTGCAGACTGCAAACAGCTTAGCGGTATTTGAACTATGTCGGCCGCCTATGACAATCATGCCGTCACAGCTAAGGGCTAATTGTTGTGCCTCCTGCTGGCGCAAAGAAGTTGCATTACATATTGTATCAAAAATTATGGGATTTGTACATACCTTTTTTAAATTTTTTTGACATTCATCCCATATTTTTGCGTGAAAAGTGGTCTGTGAGACCGCAATTACCGTTTTATCGGCAAAGAAATTGTTATTTTTCAGTATATTTTCAAGTTCGGCAGCGTCTTTAAAAACGAAATAAGGCACGCTTATATGACCGATTATTCCTTTAACCTCCTGATGCTGGGCATCCCCTGCAATGAGTATCACTGTATTATCATCGGTATATCCTGAAACAATACGGTGAATTTTTGCAACAAAAGGACAGGTGGCATCGGCTATTTCTATTCCATTTGTATTTAAGGTCTCGTACACGTCACTGCCCACGCCGTGGGAACGGATAACCATTACCTCGCCCTTTTGAAAATCTTCCTGAGACATTGCAATACGTACTCCCCTGGCCTGAAGCTCTGATACTAATTGGGGATTATGAATTATAGGCCCTAAGGTGCATACCTTTTTACCTTCATCCAGCAGGGAGTAGACCATATTTACAGCCCTATCCACACCAAAGCAAAAGCCGGCTGTTTTAGCTAATATAAGTTCCATTGTGTCCCTTCTCCCAAAGTGCGGTTATTTTTTCCATTATAAGCTCACTTGAATAGCGCAAAGCGCTTTTTTTAGTGGATTCCTCACCGCTGAGACCCAAATCCTCAAAGGGAATAATTTCACCAAAGCGCACGGTGGTTTTAGAGAAAAGGTGCAGCTTATCGTCGCGGTAAACACAGGCAGGCAGTATATTTGCATTTGTATGTGCGGCAACCATAGCCGCCCCTGCCTTAGCCTTCTTGGGTGCTCCGCCCTCTGCATTACGGGTACCTTCGGGGAAAATACCCATAATCTTACCTTGATTGATTATATCAAGTGCACTTCGCATTGCTCCCGTATCACCCGTTCCGCGGTTAACGGCAAATGCGCCAAGCTTTGAGAAAAACCAAGCTGCAAATTTATTCTTAAAAAGCTCTGCCTTAGACATAAAGTGTATCTGTCTCTTGCAAAATATACCGAGGAAAATGGGGTCGGTAAAAGAAAGGTGGTTACAGCAAAGGATAAATCCGCCCTCCTTAGGGATATTTTCAAGTCCCTGAACCTTTACCCTGAAAAGTGTTCTGAATACGGCAATAACTATTGCACGCATAACTCTGTAAAATCCGTTCATTTTAAGCACCGGTCTTTTCTTTAATTGCGTTTAGTATGGCAAGGCGTGAGCCCTCAAGGTCAAGATTAGTAGTATCAACTATAACACTGTCCTCTGCAGGCTTCAAGGGGGCAATTTCTCTGTGAGAATCGTTATAATCACGTTGTCTCATATCGGCAAGCACCTCATCAAGGGTGGTTGCTACGCCCTTCTCCTGAAGTTCAATAAAGCGGCGTTTTGCCCGCTCCTCGTCAGAGGCGGTAAGGAATATTTTTACCTGTGCATCGGGTAAAATAACCGTTCCGATATCTCTGCCGTCCATAACAACGTTATGCTCCTTTGCCATTCTGCGCTGAAGCTCTAAAAGAAAGGCGCGCACAACAGGAACCGCCGAAACGGCAGATGCCATCATAGATGCGGTGGGGGTACGAATTTCGCCCGAAACGTCCTCCCCGTCAAGAAATACGTGCTGCTCATCACCAACAAAGCCTATATCAACCTTTGTCTCTTTAAGAACCGCTTCGATATCACAGTTAAGGGAGGTATCATAGCCTGCACGGGAAAATTTAAGACCAACTGCGCGGTACAGGGCGCCTGTATCCACGTAAATGTAACCAAGCTCCGTCGCAACTGCACGGGCAAGGGTGCTTTTACCCGCACCTGCGGGACCGTCAATAGCAATATTTATCATAACAAATCTCCTTTTATATACTTGAGCCTGCAAGGCTGCCTGTGGAAAATGCTATTTGTAGATTAAAGCCGCCTGTATAGGCGTCAACATCAATTATCTCACCTGCAAAATAAAGACCATTTATAAGCTTTGACTGCATTGTGCCGGGGTCTATTTCCTTGACGTTTATTCCGCCGCTGGTGATTATAGCCTCCTCAATAGGGCGAAAGCCTGTAACGGTAAGGGGCAAAGCCTTAATAACGTTAAGCAGCTCTGTACGTTGTCCTCGGGTTATCTGGTTAACCTTGGTGTGGGGCTGTATTCCGGAAAGGCGCACAATAACGGGAATAAGGCTTTTAGGCAAAAGCTTGTCAAGAGAGTTTATAATATCCTTATTCAGGTTTTCGGAAAAATCACGCTGAAGGCGTGCATCTAAAGTTTGCAGGGCAAGAGCAGGCTTAAGGTCAATAGCCATGGTGTATTTCTTTTTCTCAATTTTTCGCATTAAGGATGATGCGGAAAGCACCAAGGGACCCGAAACGCCGAAGTGGGTAAAGAGCATCTCCCCCATCTCCTTAAACAAAGGCTTATTTTTTCCTTCCTCAAAAACACTTAAGGTTACGTTTTTTAGGCTCAACCCTGAAAGGGTGGAACAAAAGCCTTCGTGTACGGTGAGAGGTACGAGGGAGGGCTTTGTTTCGGTTACGGTATGCCCGAGAGCACGGGCTATTTTATACCCGTCTCCCGTGGAGCCTGTTAGAGGATAGGATGCACCGCCTGTTGCAAGGATAACGGCATCGGCCGCATATTCTTCATCATCTGCACATACAACGCCCGAAACTATACCGTTTTCAGTGATTATCTTACTGACAGAGTTATTCACTATACGTACTCCAGCACCCTTAACGGCGGAAAACAGCGCATCAACAATATCGCTAGCCTTATCGCTTACAGGAAATACCCTGTTTCCCCTTTCGGTTTTTAAGGGAACTCCTGCAGTTTCGAAAAACTCCATGGTATCCTGTGATGAAAAGTGGTTAAAGGCAGAATAAAGAAACCTGCCGTTAACGGCTACGTTTTTTATAAGGGTATCGGTATCACAGTTGTTGGTAACGTTACATCTTCCCTTACCCGTGATCATAATTTTTCTGCCGACCTTGGGATTCTTCTCAAGTAAAGTAACGTTGTTTTTGTTTTTTGCGGCCTGATACGCCGCCATAAGTCCTGCGGCACCGCCGCCTATAACAACAACATTTTTCACCTTAAAACGGTTCCTCTTTCTGATATCTTTACAGAATAATATTTTACTATATTTCAGTTAAAAAGTAAATAGTTAAAAAATATGTTTATCTTGACTTTTACCTTGTTTTAGTTTAATCTATTAAATAGAATACATAGAAAAGGGGAACTTAAAATGAAATTTATTAAGAAATTTTTAGGCGAATTCAAGGCATTTGCCCTTCGCGGCAACGTGCTTGATATGGCAGTAGGTATGATTATCGGTACTGCTTTTACAGGCATTGTTAAATCCCTTACCGATAACTTTATAAATCCTCTGCTTAACTTTATTACAGGTGCCCAGCGTTACGGTTGGGGTGCCATTGCAGGCTTTGCCTCCGCATTCTTTACCGCTGTTATTAACTTTATAATTATGGCATTCGTTCTTTTTGTGCTTCTTAAGGGCATAAATGCACTTACAAACATCACCCGTAAAAAGAAGAACGCGGATGAGGCTCCTGCTGCTCCTACTACAAAGATTTGCCCCTATTGCAAGAGTGAAATTTCCATTGAAGCAACACGCTGCCCACATTGTACCTCACAGCTTGAGGCCGAATAGAGTATCAAAAGCTTTCAATCGCTTAGCGACTGAAAGCTTTTTTAGTTTTGCATTTTTATCTGATGTGTTTTTAATAGAGGATACCGTACAAGACCATCTCGGTCAAGGTTTAAGCGGTGCATATTAACGGCGCTTATCTGTCGGTTTTGGTAGGTTGTGTAGTAATATATACCCTTATCAGCGTTTATACAGCAGGTATATATTGTTTTTTCAAACTCCCCTTCTCCAACGTGACAGCAGCCCTGCACCTGTTCCACAGTGCCAAGTATATGAAAAAACTGACCCACGTTTTGTGTCTCGCTTTTAAATACTGCAGAGTTAAGTTTTGTAAAGGCCGCTCTGACAAAGCGTGACTGCGAGGATAAATCTCCGGGCAGGCCAAGTGCTCCCATACCGCGACTGTAGTGGTTTAAATCTATTTTTTTGGAAAATTGATTCTCCGGATTATCGGGTGATAAACCCATATAATTGCTAAGATTAAACATCTGCATATCAAAGGGTGGATTATTTGTGAGCACTCCTATGGGATTATTGTAAACTGCTATCCCCTCTTTTACCGACTCTACTACTATTGCCTCTTTTTCATCCGCAATAATAAAGTGGAGCTGGGCAGGAGATAATTCCTTGTTAAAGGCTACGTTAGTTATATTAAGATTTCCAAGTTTTTTCTTTGCCTGTCCTATGGTAGCACAATCGCCCAAAATCCATGGTATAAGCTCAAATTGGGCAATATTATCCTTACCCGTTATAGGCTCGCGGTAGCAGGTGTTGCCTACAAAATTAAGTCCTGCCATACACAGTCCCTTTTCATTTACGGCATCAAAATACAGCGGATAATTGTTTAGCAGCTTTGCCATTCCCATTATGGCATAATGCCTTTCGCTTACAGTACCGTTGCGGTAAACAAAGGGGAAATTACGCGGTGTAACGGTAATCTCCTCACCGAAGGAATGCTCGTAGTCAAGAGTCCTACCGAAATAAAAATTATTTGCTTTATAGGTTATTGCAGTACACATAAAAACCGCCCTTTCCCAAATAGTATTGGAAAAGGGCTATAATAATATTCTTTTTATTCACTTTTACTCAGTGTTACGCAGGAAACAAGAATTAAAATAATTCCTATAACCGCAAATACCGATAACGCTTCACCGAAAATAACTACTGAAAAAATAGTTGCCGACATAGGCTCAATTATACCGAGGGCGGTGGCTGTGCCTGCGGGAATTTTTCGAAGTGCCAGCGTATAAAGAAAATAAGGCAAAACACTTGTAAAAACACCTATCCCTATGATGAGAGGGATTATAATCAGGGGTGCTTTTGCGGTTATCTGAACAGCCTGAACAGGGTTACAAACACACAGGGATACTGCACCCATAATAATAAAGGAATATCCGGAGGAGGTCTTTGAATTGACCTTGTGCATCATCTGTACCTTTGTAAAAATATTATAGGAGCTGTATAAAATGCCTGCAAGAAGGCCTAAAACTATTCCCCAAAGGCTAAACCTTACTCCGCCTACAACCCCTGAAACCAGCGCACAACCGATTATCATAAAAAAAACGGATAAGGCTTTTATTGTGTTTAATTTCTCCCCTAAAAAAGCCACCGAGAAGACCATTACAAATATAGGGGCAGTATACATTAGTATAACAGCGGTAGATACAGAAGATTCCTGTATGGCGAAGTAATAAAAATATGCTGTTAAAAACATTGAAAGTCCGCCGCCGATTACAAGGGGTATATCCCTTTTGCTAACCTTAAATAGGCTGCGGTCACTTATGAGCATATATGTAGACATTGAAATTGCCGCAACAACGCCGCGCATTGCCGTCATTTGAATGGGAGAAAAACCGTAGGGCTCCAAAAGATTAAAGAATATGCCTGAGGTTCCCCACATAATTCCTGCTAAAACTATATATAACAATGATTTTTTGTGCATATCATCACCCCAACAAGCAGAATTATAACATAGCACTCCTATTATGGCAAGAATAAAAAGTCTGCGCAGTTTTGCACAGACTTTTTATTCTTATTCTTCTGTTTTTTCTTCCTCTTGGTCCTCTTCCTTATTAGCCCATTCATCTGCCTTTTTTAAAGCGGTTTTACCCGTTTTCAGAAGGGTTTTACCAAGATCACGGAAGGCATGTCCTAAATCTCTGCCGGTATCCTTCCAGCTATCCTTAAGGTCCTTATCAGCCATAATAAACACTCCTTATTTGTTGCTATTTTCAGTATATCACCAAGTACCGCTTGTGTCAAGATTTCCAAAAGAACGTTAACAAAAAATTCGTTATTTATTATTGACGCTAAGAAACGCATCACGCAAAGCCATAGCCTCTAACGTTTCCTTTTCATCGAACGGCTTTTCACCTGTGCTGAAAAATTTAAGTATTCCCTCCATAAGCACGTCGAAAAAGTTTGAGGATATATTCATTTCCTTTACACTGCCATCAGGCAGAGTTCCCGAAACGCTAAAATCATTAGCAGGAGAAAACTCCAAGGTGGCGGTCCTGCCTGTTTTGGTTATAACGTTGCCAACTGCATCCTCTCCGCTTCGCTTAACCTTAACACTGCCAACACCTTCCTTAAGAAGTGTAGCGGCAATTTCCACAGTATGAATTATATATTCCTCTAAATTACTGCCGCCGCCCTTAATAACAAGGTTGTTTGCTTTTTCGAACTCCTTAAGTTCACTTGCAAAGCGTAATGCCGAGGTACTGAAAAAGGGCGTGTTGTACTTACGGCTTAAAGCAAATATTTCCTGTGCTATGACAAGGTCAGGTGCAAAGGTTTTATCAATGTAGGTTCTTTTTCCAAAGGGTAATACCGCCTTTGCCAGCTCAAGATGGGTTTCGGGATTGCTGGGTGCAAGAATAATTATATAATCACTCTTTTCGCAAAGTACTTCTACGGTGTCACATCTTGTGATACCCATTTTTTCGCACCACCGGTCTGTGGTTACGTTATCAACGGGAGAAAGCTCCTCCTTAGCCCAGGCGTAACAAACCTGAAAATCAAGACCTAATCTCTCATTTGCCTGCTTTATCCAACCGGGGTAGTTATTGGCGTGCCATTCGCTTATATAATAGTCAACAAAACCTATTTTCTTCATTAAAAGGTCACCTCTTGCTTCTTTTCGGCAGATACGTAAAGGGAGTCAAGCAGCTTTGCGCTTTCAAGAACGTTTTCAATATTACTTCTGTTTTTAACTCCTGTGTTTACCGATTCAATAAACGCCTTGCTTTCCGCTAAAAACATATCGGGAATATCATATTCGGGAGCAAAGGTTTCAAGGGTGGCACCGTCATATATTTCAAACTTTCCGCCATAGGTAAAACGGGCGCCGCATTTATCACCCATAAAGTCAACGAACATTTCGTCCTTGTTAATATTTTGTGCCCAGGCACCGTTAAAGGAGATACTCGCCTTATCGGTACGAACGTAGCCCGTAACAAAATCGTCTACGTTGTTTACACCGTTTTCTTTATCAGCGGTATCCTCTGCCCACATACTGTGGTATTTATAGGTCTTCATATCCTTTGCCATCTCGCAATAGGCATCGCAGGTAACGTTTTTTAGCTTTGCGCCGCCTAAAATATATAGAATAAGGTCAAGGAAATGCACGCCCCAATCAATAAGCACGCCGCCGCCCGACTGCTTTTTATCGGTAAATGCACCGCCAAGTCCGGGGATATTGCGGAAGTTTCTGAAGGAGCAATAAACATGATAGATGTTACCGAATTTACCCTGCTCATTCATTTCCCGAAGCATTTCAACCGATTTATGGAAGCGGTTACAAACGCCTATATTTAAAATTTTACCCTTTTCCTCTGCCTTTTGTGCCATCTCGCAGGAAAGCTTATAATTTATGGTAATGGGCTTTTCACAGAAAACGTGCTTATCCGCCTCAAGAGCGTCCATAGTAATGGTATAGTGAGAATAGTTGGGGGTAAGAACGTAAACAACCTCAACCTCACTGTCTGCAAGGGCTATCTTGTAGTCTGTTATAACGTTTTCAACAAAGGTAAAATCATTCTTAATGGCCTGTGCCTTTTCTTCAATAAGGTCACAGGCATATTTTATGCGAACGTTTTCCATTTTGGAAAAGGAAGGAAAGTGTGCCAATCTGGCAATTCTGCCGCAACCTATTACTGCTACAACCGTTTTTTCCATAGTTAAGACCTCTTTCGTAAAAAAATTTTGTCTCTACTATACTTATACTTTTATTAGCGGTGTTTGTAAATGCTATTTTTATATATAAAAAATGTCATTTTTTAATATTTTAGCAAAAAAACAGACTTTTTCAAAAAATTATTTAATATTTTTATTGACACCCGCGGTTTTCTAACTTAAAATTTAAGGGGGTGAAAAAATGGGAGTCAGATACCATCTTAACTACATGTTTTTTGAGAAACCTATGGTTTTTGAAGCAGGTAGTCTTTACCAAATAGGAAGAATGTATTGTGATAAAAATCAGGAGATAGGCGAACATATTCATCGTGACATTTTTGAGCTTACTATTGTTACAGAGGGCGAAGGACAAATTTTCGCAAACAAAATTGCCACAAGAGTAAAATCGGGTGATATTTATTTATCCTTGCCCTGTGATTCGCACAATATTATTTCGGATAGCGAAAATCCTCTTAAATATGATTTTATTGCCTTTGGTGATGTGGAAAGCGAGTTTAACGGACAGCTGCAAAAAATTTCAGAAAATTATTTTTCCCCACACACCCGTGTTTTTCACGATGAGAGGATTCGTCAAATAATAGTAGCGGCCTTATCGGAAATTCAGGAGGAAAAGGCCTATTCCCCTGCCCTGCTTTCGTCTCTTTTTAAGCAGCTGCTTATTTATCTTATACGCAGTTTTCAAAACGTAAAGCCCGATAAGCACCTGAGCGCCGCAAGCGATGCACAGATTTTATGCTACAGGCTTATGAACTATATTGACACCCATATATATTCAATTAAAAATTTAAAGGAGCTTGAAAAAATAACCGACTACAGCTACGGTTACCTTTCTGCCGTTTTTAAGAACACCACCTCAAACACGCTTTCCCACTATTATATGGAAAAGAAATTAGACGCCGCAAGGCTTTTAATACTTGAAAACGACCTTACCATAACCCAAATTGCCGAAATGCTGGGATACGCCTCAGTTTATGCCTTCAGCAAGGCATTTTCAGGTAGATTTAATATGTCACCGAGAGCCTACCGTGAGGCATTTATGAATAAAGATGCATAGCAAAAAACCTCGTTCAGAAGAACGAGGTTTTTTGAATTTACTTTTACAAATTGGCAAAAGTGGATATCAATTCATAGATATTCAGCAATCCGAATAAGATAGCAGGTAACAGACATACATTTTTTTGAATTCCTTTCCTTATCAAATCTATTCAAGATAATTAAATCTACAGTTGGGACATTTCAAAACCTTAATGAATCATATTCGGGTTAAAGCTCATATTCTTATTCATTCCATTTCAAACATTTTTGTGTTATAAGCAAGCATAATTTTCCCTGTATGACGTTTTGATAAAACAAGGTAAAATTCGTCACCGTTGTTTGCGTAATTGTACACGCCTCGAGAGCTCATTGAATAATCACTGCTCCACTTGTAGTTTTCGTCGGGTATAATATATTCTCCGTACTGTGAAAAAACAAAGCAATAATCTTCATCATATATTCCCCTTCTATAGGAACCGTTTTGCCGCTCTCTGATTTGCAAACCTACAAGCTTATCCTTTACAATACAGGTCTTGCTTTTTAGGCTCAAATGTAGATTTACCTGTTTTATAATTAGCCTTATTATTACGCAAAATATAACCGCCTCTCCTATAAGGATTGCAAGCATTTCACGAAAAACATAGGTAAAATCTATTTTAAAGACCATAAACAAAATCAAGAAGGCGAAAATAAAAAAGGCAGAAAGAAGCGTAAGCCTTACGTAACCACTTTTTATTTCGCGATGCAGGTCTTTTTTTATATTTTTAAGGGTTAATATTTCTTTTTGCATTTTTTGCCCTCAGTATAATTTATTTTTGGGAAATACTTTCCGTCCTTATACTCAAAATCGTCTTCAAAAATTTTATAATACTTTGCATTGAAGCATTTTAAAATTACATTTTTCTTATCTTCTTCCAGTATAAGAAGATAAACCTTATCTCCCGGTTTTGAAAAGTGAACCGCGCTATAATCGCAAGAGGGCTTCTCAGGCTCTCGCTTTTCATAAAGGTTTACTTCATACGTACCGTTTTTTGAAAACTTGAATGTGCAAATTTCAAATTTGCCTTGTGGCTTTTTAAAAAACTTTACACGTTCTACGTTAATAAATACGTCTTCTGCAATATGAAACTTATTGTTTTTTAGTTTGTTTTGCCTCTTTTTATGCAAAATAGTGCAGAGTACGCAAAGCGAAATAATTAAAGCCACTGCAATAATAGAAAAAGCATTTATTTTACTTTCCAGTAAAATGCAAAAACATCCTAATATTGAAACAATTAACAACAATATAAACTTTGAATTGTTTGTTTTAATTAAAAGTTCTCTACACGTATGTAAGCTGATTGTATCCATATGGTGTCTCCTCCAATTCCCTCAACAAACATTTCTTAATTATTATATCATAAAAATTATTAGGCCGCAATACCTCTTAATGAAGGAAAACCCGTTCACAGATGTGAACGGGTTTTTTGGGTAGTTTATTAGTTACATAAATTAAATGTGCCTGAAAGCCTTATTTTTATTTGATATATAGTAACTCTTCTAAAAATTTGCTTTTATAACCGTTTTCTTTCAAAAAAGCAAATGTGGATATTAGTTTTTCTTTGAATTCTGCTTGATACGCCTTATAATCGGGATAAAAATATTGTTCGTGTATCATCACTCTGATACACTCCCGCTCTTTAAGGTTTTCTAACTGACTTAAAATATTATCTATGGAAAAACAGTTAAGAACAATATCAATAGAAGCAAAATCAATTTTGCCAATTCTTAAAATCTCGCCATTTCTAATTTCGCTTGCTTGTGCCTCATTTATTCCATATGACGTCTTTGGATTTTTTGAATCACCGAAAAGTCCCAATAATCCCATTACTTTATTATCCGATAATGCTTTTAACCCATCTTCGGTGGTAAGGCAATAATGAATGGTGGTTGTTTTTGCCAATGCGGAATCTGAGGCAAAGCGTTTTATATTATCATTAACCCTTTTACAGTGGTGATAAACCTCATCATATCCTGAAAATTCATAAGGTCTGACGTTTTCAACATCAGAATGAAAAGAAAACCTTAACCAATCAGAATTTTGCTTAAACTCCTCATAATACACATTTGACATTTGCGACAGGTCAAAGCCTTCCATACAATAAAATAAATTCAACTGCACCTTCAAATCAAATTCTTCATGGAGACACTTATACATAGCAAGATAAGGGTGTTCAAAAATACTATTATATTTATTCTCTGTCAGTTCTTTTAAAAAGCGGATGTTATCCTCCACCGTAAAGCAAAAAGTTTTCATCGCCTAATCACCGCCTTTTAGACGTATTATAGCATAAAAACAGCTAAAACGCAATAAATCCCATATATTGCAACAAAATTTTAATTACCTTTGTAAAATGTGAAGCCCATCCTCTTTCGAGAATGGGCTTCTTAATGCGTATAGGTTATTTTTTATGATTAACCTACTAATTTATTATATTTATTTGACACATTTTCATTGTAGTCAGTGCCGCATTATGGGTTTCGGGAGTTACACCTGCACAGCAGGTTGCATTCACATAAATATCATTTTCGGGAAAAGCTGCCTTTAAAATCAGCGCGTTTGACACAACACAAATATCGGTGCAAAGCCCGATAAGGGTAATGTCAAAATCTTCATTATCCACAGCCCTTTTCACAAGCTCAGGAAGTTCAGTTGAACCGAAGGTAAGTTTTTCCACCTTTATAAAATCTTTTCCTTCAAGTGCTTTTGCTATATTGCAGTCAAGCTCCCATCCTGTTGTGCCTTTAATGCAATGAGGAACAGGCAGCTTACCACCCTCTGCCGTTTCCATATAATTTTCAAAATGGGTATCAAAGGTCACAAAAACGTCACCGCTGAACTCTTTAATCAGTTTAGCTGCGTTATTAACCATTTTGGCCGCCTCGGCAGTGCCAAGTGCCCCATCAACAAAATCTTTTTGAATATCAACAACTATTAGTATGTGTTTCATCACATCACCGCCTTAAGTATATTATATGCTTGTGTCAAATTAGGAACAAATTAGTTTTCGGCTCCCTCTGTCGAGGGAGCTGTCAGCGAAGCTGACTGAGGGAGAGAGTTTTTAACATTCAAGTCTATATACTCGCATACTCCGCTAAAATTTCGGTCAATATCCAAATTACAAATCCTTAAAATTATTAAATTCATACCCTCTAACTCTTTCGTTCTAACTTTGTCTTTTTCTATTTGCTCTGGGGTATAATGACCGCCACCGTCAAGTTCAACTACAAGTCTTGCTTTTGCACAATAAAAATCAACAATATAATTTCCTATGGCTTTTTGCCTTTGAAATCTTATGGGGTAATATCTTAAAAACTCATACCAAAGTTTTCGTTCCCAAGGTGTCATATTTTTCCTTAAAGTTTTCGCAAGAGGGATATTTGCTTTATTATATTCTTTCATATTCTCTCCCTCCGTCAAAACTAAAGTTTTGCCACCTCCCTCGTCAGAGGGAGGCTAAGGCTACAACTTGTGGCAGTCATTTCCACAAGTTAAAAATCCCGCATAACAACAAGCTTTTTCTTGTATTTAATATAACATTTTTTATTATTATTTTCAAGTTATATATGAGAATAGAGTTATCCCAAAACCACGAGATAACTCTATTTTTGATGGTATGATAAAAATCATACTGACACATTGAAAATCATACAAGTAAAATGCAGTTGAAAACTTTGTTTTTAAGCGGTAAAACCCACAAAAGTATGACGGTTATTCCTGCCGTACCGATTCTTGCTTGAGTTTAATTTTATTTTTGATAATTAATGTTTCCAAAATAATTCAAAAAAATTATAAAATTTTATGATTAAAATTAAGAATTTCGCAGAAAATACCATTTGTTTTTCATTTTTATGCAAGTTAACTGTATTGAATTTTCCTCGTCATCCACAATAAATTCAACATTGACTTTTGCTACTTTAGTGATTAAATCGTATTCTTTATCAGTCATATAATCATACAATTCACGAAAAATAGTATAATCACTGATATCATATTCTTCCATAAGCTGACTACTTACGATTTCTACCTTTTGCGAAGTTTCATAACGATAATCTTCTTTAACCTTTTTAATCACGTCACTTCGGCTTGCGTTTTCTGACAAGCCTTCATCTACAGCTATTTCCCGTATGGTAAAATTAGGGAAGCACTTCATCATAGTTTTAATATCAATTTCATATTCACTTTTGATGGTAGCAGCTGCAACCTTTTCAGGCGAAGAATTAACACTGTTTGTTTTTACAAACGTTAAAGTAATTATTATAGCTAAAATAACTACTACAACAGAAATTAAGCCGTTCCTTTTTGGTATTATAATTTTTTTATGTGTATGCAAGTCTCCAATTTTTAACCCGCACTGTGGACAAAAATCAGACTTTTCATTCAGTTGGGCTCCACAATTTTTACAAAACATTTAAATCACCTTTCTTTTGATTAATATGGCGCAGGAATTCGTAATACCATTGCCAAAACTTGAATCACCAATGAAATTACAAATAAAACAATCACTTTCTTTGAAATATTGGTTTGCTCTTTCTTTGCATTTCGATATAAAAATAACGAAATAATGATTTGTAGAGCAATTACAATTAGCATATAACTTCTTCCGCTCTCAGAAATGACTAAATAATCATCCTGCGCCAAAAAATTATAAACAACTTCTATTTCATTATTAACTATCCTAATAATTATGTTGATTATAGTTGATATTATCGAGGTTAATTTAATTAATTTCACTTGACCAATTTGTTTGATCTTATCTTTGATAGTTGCAAACAAATCATTTTGAATTAGATTTACAGTTACATTTGGATTACTATCATTTTGGTTTCCACAATACTGGCAGAACTTAGCATCTCCAATATCTTTTCCACAATTTTTACAAAACATCTTGACTACCTCCTACTTTTGACATTCACTAAATGTCATATTGTAATTAATTATAACATATAATTTCTATGTTGACAAGCACTAAATGTCAAAAAAGGAGAAATTTTATGTTTATAAACAAAACAAATAAAGGATTAAATAATATTTGTGGCAAAAATATAGCTAATTTTCGTATGACACTAAAGATTTCTCAAAGAGAGCTTGCCGATAAAATGCAGTTAGTTGGTATTGATATTGATAAAAATGCTATTCAACGTATTGAGTGTGGTAAACGGTTTGTTACGGATATAGAAATAATTGCATTTGCAAAAGTTTTTAATATAACTTATGAAGAATTATTAAACGATTAATTTATTCGAAAATAGAATTCCCCACTTGTAACTGTTAAAGTTACAGGTGAGGAATTTTTATGGTTATTTCTTGTCCCTATTGTGTCTCAACCATAGCATAAGTTCTTATATAAAACAACACACTCTCTTTTGAGTAAAAGTAATATTTGTCATTCTATAACTCAACTATCGGTGGAGTTAAATCAATGCAGAGCAATGGATATCATCAATTCCGCAGGAATTGCATATCATCAACTTCGTAAGAAGTTGTATATCATCAAGCCGACGGTTTTTTATGCACACCTAAAGGTGTGATGAGATACAAATGCGACTTGTCGCATTTGATGATATACACGCTATTGCGTAATGATATACCAAGCCTGTCGACTTGGATAAAAAAACTCGTTCAAGATAACGAGTGTTTTTTGGGACCGACACTCAAAATGGAACCGGTCAAAACCTGATTTTCTTAATTATCAACACAACTACTCCCGTTACATCGCCTTGGGCATTGAATATGTAATAGTAATATTCCTCAGTGGTGCCGTTCTTAATCAGGAAGCCGTATGCTCTACCGCTTTCATCGTAGAGGAACAGTATATATTCACTACCCGTTTTTTGAGCCTGTAAAACACCGTTAGCCCAGTAATAATTTGTTGTGGTTCCGTTAACGGTTTTACTTGTCCTTATACCGTCAGCATCATAGGTTATGGTCTGCCCGTTATATGAGGTTAACAGAACAAGCTGGGGTGGAGAGCGGAGACCGACCTCCACCCCTTTGTGTTAATTAATTTCCGTCAATCGGAGAACCGTCCCCTGATTGGAATTTGCAATGGCTATGTTATTTTGTTCAATTATGTAGAAAACCGCCTCAGGGCGGTTTTTATCTTTTTATAAACTTTGAAATTTTGGGGTGGAGCTTCCACATATAAAAGCTTGCAAGGCGAGTTAATGCAACATCATAAATAAAGAAAACGAAATTCGCTAAAAGTAAAAGTATAAGCAGACCGTAAATGCCGAAATCCCCTTGCTTAGCATCAATGCCGAATACCCCTGCAAAGGCAAGGTATGCGCCTATAACACATACGTTAAAGGAGATAAACTTTAAAACGTATTCTACTATTCTGCTTTTAATGCCCTCAAAAACTGCCTTTAAAACGGGATAGAAGCCTGCAAAGCAGGTGTATATTAGCTTGGCCTCATTTTCGGCAAAGAACAGGCACAGGATGGCTGAAGCCATATAGGTAAGCATTCCCCAGCCCTTGCCTGCCTCAATAACGGCAATCATTATAAATACGCCGGCCGCCATAGGGATACCGTATGTAAGATACGGAAAATAGGCAATTAGCATAACCACCACAGCCAAGGCGGCAAGCATTGAACAAAGGGTAAGTTTATTTATCTTTTTCATTTTAGCAACAGGAAATAAGGTCTCCGCCCATACACTCACAACAGCAATCGGCACAAAGCAGGCTTGAGCAACAGTCACAGCTACTCATACCGCCCATATTGGGTGAGCTGCGGTAGGGGTTTGCTCCCCCGCCCCTTGCCTGACGCTGAACGCGGTTAAAGGCGGTGCGGTATTCAGGGTTTGAGGGGTCCATACGGCAGGCGGTGGAAAAGCTTGTGTAGGCGTTATCCAGCCAGCCGCGCTTATAAAGAACGGTACCGTTAAGGAAATACCACTCGGCATCACGCTTTTCGGGAGGAACGCCGTCAAGCAACTCCTGTGCTTCCTCAAGGCGGTTATTGGTTATGAGGGAACGCACGTCGGCAAAATTGGAGGAGGCGTTATTATAATTATGATTGGCACCCGAGCCGCGGCGACGACGCTCATTCATAATGGCATCATAGGCCTCGTTAATTTCCTTCATCTTCTCCCCTGCAAGGTCGGAAAGAGGGTTATCGGCATAATTATCGGGATGATATTTTCTTGCCATATCTCGATAGGCGGTTTTAACCTCCTCATCGGTGGCATTTCGGTTTATTCCAAGAACGGAATAGGGATCTTTCATCGGGATTTCTCCTTTTTAATGATGGTTTTCGCGGTTTCTTCAAGGCCCAAATAGATTATATTGCCTAAAATATCACGAAATTTATAAATATCCAGCAGTTCAAAGGCGGCCTGCGCCTCACCTGCGGAAAGATTTAAATTGGTTAAAACCCGTTGCTTGAACTCGTCCTCACCAAGACCAAAAAAGGGATTAAAGCTGTTTTTCTTTTTATCCTCCTCAAGGTCGGCAGCGGCATCTGCGATATAGATATATCTGCCCATACAGTAGCCAAGACGGTTTAAAACGCGTTTTTGCACAGGGTTATCGCTCAGCAGTTCAAAAAGGCTTGAAAGTGCCACTGCGGTGGGGTGGGCGGCGCGGTCGGCATCAAGAACACCCTTTTCCTCAACCTCACACTGACCAGATATATAACGGGACATTATTTCATCAATTTCGGGGTACTGCTCCGCCGCTTTTTTATGGGCACCTGAAAAAACAGGCCTTATAAAGCGGTAGCCTAACCTTTTAAATCCCTTTTCATCACGGATGTTATCCTCTATTTTATAATATAGCATTATCATAGCTGCGGCGGAGGAAAGGTCAAAGCCGGAATCTGTTCCGCTACAGTAATTGCATTTTTTTAAAGGATTAAAGGCGCACCGTTTACGGAGGGTGGTGCACTCCCCTTCCTCAAGGGCAAGCTTTAAAAGTGCAAGGAAGGTAAAATCATAGCTTAGGGTCAGGCGAGCAAGAACGCCGTAGTTTTTGCCAAGGCGTTTGCACAGCGTGCAATACACTGCCTTATACATTTCAAACTCCTTCACCCGCATTTCGGGCTTATAGGCGCGAATATAACCGAACATCTGCTCCCCTCCCTACTATATTATATTTTAGCGTGTTTTTTCAGTCAATAGTTAATAATGTGTAAATATTAGAGCATTTTTTTAAGGAACTGTCCCGTATAGGACTGCTCACACTCTGCCACCTGTTCAGGGGTGCCGCAGCAAACAACGCTTCCGCCCCTGTCACCGCCGTCGGGACCTAAGTCTATAATATAGTCGGCGGTCTTTATAACGTCCAGATTATGCTCAATAACAACAACGGTATTACCGCCGTCTACAAGGCGCGAAAGCACCTCTATAAGCATATGCACGTCATAGGAATGAAGGCCCGTTGTGGGCTCGTCAAGAACGTAGATGGTCTTACCCGTACTGCGCTTTGAAAGCTCGGTAGCAAGCTTAACACGCTGTGCCTCACCGCCTGACAAAGTGGTTGCAGGCTGACCTATTTTTATATAGCCAAGTCCAACGTCAAACAACGTTTGCAGCTTTCGGGCAATTTTGGGAACGCTGCCAAAGAACTCAAGGCCTTCCTCAACGGTCATTTCAAGAACGTCGTATATACTTTTACCCTTATACTTAACGCTTAAGGTCTCACGGTTATACCGACTGCCGCCGCAGACCTCACAGGGAACGTAAATATCGGGCAGGAAGTGCATTTCTATCTTTATAATACCGTCACCCTCGCAGGCCTCACATCGGCCACCCTTAACGTTAAAGGAGAAGCGGCCAGCGTTATATCCCTTAGCCTTGGCATCCTTAGTCTGGGCAAAAAGCTCACGGATATCGTTAAACACACCTGTATAGGTTGCAGGGTTGGAGCGTGGTGTTCTTCCTATGGGAGACTGGTCAATATTTATTATCTTATCAAGATTTTCGGTGCCTGTTATGCTCTTGAAGGCACCCGGAACGGTTTTTGCCTTGTTAAGCTTTGCGGAAAGATATTTCTGCAGTATCTCGTTAACAAGGGAGGATTTTCCCGAGCCTGACACGCCTGTAACACAAACAAACTCGCCCAACGGGAATTTAACGTTTATATTTTTAAGGTTGTTTTCTGCGGCACCATTAACGGTTATAAAGCTGCCGTTACCCTTTCGCCGTTTTGCAGGAACAGGAATTTTTCTTCTGCCTGTAAGGTAATCTGCAGTCATAGATGCCTTACATTCCTTCAGCTCCTCCACCGTGCCCGAAAAAACAACGTTACCGCCGTGGATACCTGCACCGGGACCTATATCAATAACGTGGTCGGCGGCGCGGATGGTATCCTCATCGTGCTCAACCACGATAAGGGTGTTTCCAAGGTCGCGAAGGTGCTTCAGGGTTTCTATAAGCCGCTCATTATCACGCTGATGAAGGCCAATGCTTGGCTCATCAAGTATATAAAGCACACCCATAAGGGAGGAGCCTATCTGGGTTGCAAGGCGTATACGCTGGCTCTCGCCGCCCGACAGGGTACCTGAGGCGCGGGACATTGTAAGATAATCAAGGCCTACGCTTTTAAGGAAGTTTAATCGGCTGTTAATCTCTTTTGCGATGGGGCCTGCAATCTGAGCCTTAAAATCACTGAACTTTAAGGAGCTCATAAATTCAATAAGCTGAACAACACTAAGGCGACATACCTCGTCAATATTCTTACCTCCAACGGTTACCGCAAGGGCTTCGGGCTTTAAGCGTGTGCCGCCGCAATCGGGGCAGTCACACTCGGTCATATAGCTTTCAATCTCGTTACGGGAGTAATCACTTTTGGTCTCCCTATGGCGGCGCTCAAGATTGTTTACAATACCCTCAAAGGGAGCGTAGTAATCTCCCCCGCCCCAATTATCGCTTCTGGTGAGCTTTATCTTTTCGCCCTTGGTACCAAAAAGCACCGCATTTTTTGCCTCCTCGGGAAGCTCACCAAAGGGGGTATTTATATCAAAGCCGTAATGGCGTGCAAGGCCTTCGTAATACATTGTGGCAACGGTGCCTGAATCGGGATAAAACCAAGAGTTAACGCCCCAGCCCGAGGCACGGATTGCACCGTCAAGCAGGGATTTGCTTTCATCGTTTATAATAAGGCGAACGTCCACCTTCATAAACTTGCCGATACCCGTACAGGTGGTACAGGCGCCTACGGGGCTATTAAAGGAAAACAGCGTAGGTGTTATTTCGGGAAGGCTGACATTATGCTCGTCACAGGCGTAATTCTGGGAGAAGTGAAGCTCCTCACCGCCGATAACGTCAACGTTAATAATACCGCCCGTAAGGCCTGCGGCGGTTTCAATGCTTTCAGCAAGGCGACTTTTAATTTCATCCTTGACAACAAGGCGGTCAACCACAACGTCTATATAGTGTTTTTTGTTTTTTTCAAGCTTTATCTCCTCGGAAAGCTCGTACATACTGTCGTCAATACGTACCCTTACGTAACCGGATTTGCGAGCCGAATCAAGCTCCTTGGTATACTCACCCTTACGACCTCTGACTATAGGTGCCATTACCTGTATTTTCGTGCCTGCAGGCAGCTTCATAACGCTGTCCACAATCTGGTCGGTGGTCTGCTGAGTTATTTCCTTACCGCAAACAGGACAATGCGGAGTGCCTGCACGAGCAAAAAGGAGACGGAGATAGTCGTATATCTCGGTTATGGTTCCTACGGTGGAACGGGGATTTTTAGAGGTGGTTTTTTGGTCAATGGATATGGCGGGAGAAAGTCCCTCTATGCTATCAACGTCGGGCTTTTCCATCTGTCCTAAGAACATACGGGCATAGGAAGAAAGAGACTCAACGTAACGGCGCTGACCCTCAGCATAAATGGTATCAAAGGCAAGGGAGGATTTACCCGAGCCCGAAAGCCCTGTGAACACCACAAGCTTGTCCCTCGGGATGCTTACATCGGCATTTTTTAAGTTGTTGGCACGAGCGCCTTTTATTACAATTTTATCGTTTGCCATAAAAACCTCTTATTTCTATGATATCCTTTTTATTTTAACCTAAAAAATTTTAAATGTAAATGCTTTTTGCAAAAAATGTGTAAAAGACGGCGGCAGTTAAATAACTGCCGCCGCAAGACTATTTCACTATATCGTAGGAAACTATTACTTCCATATTCACAAAACCAAGATCTGCATCCTTTTGGTACCATTTATCATGTTCAATATTCGTGGCAATAATCTCGGACTCATTATCGTTGAGACTTAAGGTTACGTTGTTATCCGCCATCATTTTTGAAGTAGCAATACCGCAAATATTTTGATTGTTTTCGGTAAACAAGCGTACCTCAAAAGCAATATTACGAATAAGCTCACCCGTACCGTTTTTTACATTTATAGACAAATGTCCGCCTTTGTCCTCAGAATAGGAAAAACCGCGCAGACCCATTTGCACTATTTTTTGACTGCTAATATCCCCGTTATAAACCCCGTACTCATCATAATCAAAGGCTGACGTGCCCTTATATCTAAAGCCTACGTAATATTTTTCGGTTACACGTCCTGATGCATCAACCGTTTTTTCAACCGCCGTTTTATACTGACTTGTTGTTTCATCTGAGGAGGTATCATAATACGAGGAAGTTTTGTCATTATCAGAAATATCGTCTTTAGAGTTTTCAGAGACTTGTGACGAGGTTTCTTTTGAGGGTGTACCTATTACCGCTCTGGTAATGGCATTGGAGGCCCAGGCCGAGCCCGCCGCAATAATTACCGCAAGGACAATTGCCGCAATTCCCAAAAGTTTTTTTGTTTTATCCTTTTTAGAAGCCGTGGAAACCGAATTTGCACAGAAAGCTGCAGCGGCATCCATAACCTTTTTCGGCTCATTTATGGAGAAGCACAGCTCCCCGTCCTCGGTACATATGGAGGCGCCTGCCTCACGGCAGCAAACAAGGAAATCGGGATATTCAATATCTAACTTGCTTTTTAAAATAGCCTCCGAGACCTTATATACAGGGGCCGCATTTTCCTTATTTTTTATTGCACCAAAGTGGGTTATAAGCTTAAAATAGAACAGCTCTCCGTCAAAATCGCGCACAGTTGTAAAAAACTCTGCAAGCTTTAGTATGCTGTCTATATATTCTTTGTAAATCTTATCCTCAACATCCTCAAGGTTATCAAGAGCGGTATTGTTCACAAAGGAAAGCAAATTATTTGCGGCACCGAAAAGCTCCTTCTCATCAACACCGAAATATTCTGCTACACTCTTTACGCAATTACAATCAGATGAAAGACATTCAAGCAGTACCTTGGTATCGCAAAGATAAATATCCCCCTCATCCTTTAAAAGGTCAGGCAGTTCCCCCTTTAAAAGGGAAAAATACCCCTTACCGTGCTTACTGCTCAAAGCATCATCAAAGGCCTGACAGATACACTCCGTAAGAACGGTACGCATTTGCAAGCATACCTCTTTAGATGAGTACAGGAAATTCATTTTGAATTTTACCGCGTTTATATCCAACCTTACGTCCCCCAAAAAGTTTCATAATATAATATTATTCTATTTAATTTTTAAATAAAAGTCAATATTATTTGCATAATTTTGTTTTTTATGATACTATAAAAATGTATAATCTTTTGGGGGACTGTTAAAGTGAGCGAAACAAACGGTTTTAACATAGAAACAAGCAGTGCTGAGGAATATTTTTTATTAGCTCAAAGCCTTCGCTTGCCTAAAAGCGGTGAGCCAAAATATGAGGACGCCATAAAGCTTTACACTAAAGCTGCTGCCTCCGACACTACCAGGGGCGAAATTTATTCAAGATCCTACTACTGTATAGCCCTTTGTTATGAAAAGCTTGGAGATGCGCAAAAGGCTTTTGCGTTTTGCAGGAAGGCCGTTAATTCCAAAAAGAGTGTTCCCGAGGCCGATAATTTGCTGGGAAACTACTATTATAGCGGTAACGGCTGCAACGAGAAGAATTATACTTTAGCAAAAGAGTATTATGAAACCGCCGCAAGCAAGGGCCATATAAGCGCTGTTTTCAACTTAGGTCTATATTACTCAAACAATGAGGTTCACGATGCCGACCAAAGCTTAAGCTTCACTTATTTTAAAAAAGCCGCCGAGGCAGGTCACCTAAGAGGCACCTACCGTTTGGGTCTTTGCTACAGTAGCGGCAAAGGGACCGACGAAGACAAGGAAAAAGCCTGCGAATGTATGCTGAGCATTTGTGAAAAACACAGCCATGCCTCGTTATGGTTGGGCGGCTATTACCGCGATGCGGGAGATTACAATAAGGCTATAGCCTTTTTTGAAAAAGCATTGAACGATAAAACTACGTCCCACAAAGCGCAGGAGTGTATCAATCAGATAAAACAGCATTACGTGCCTGAGGCAGTTAAGTATTATATCTTAAAGCAGGATGCGTCCGTTTTTCCCAATGTATCCGAGCTGGAGGGAGCCTACGGTAGCCTTGACCCGTTGTTTTTATATGACCTTGCGTTGGCCTTTGAAGAAGGCGGAAATAATGTTGCTGCCATTAAGGCCTATACCCTTTCGGCGGTTAAGGGCTGCAGAAAAGCAAAATATACCCTTGCAAATATGGCCGTAAATAATTCGGAATATTTTGTAAAAATTAAAAATTTCAATTAGGTGAATTATAAATGAAGGAAGAATTAAAGGAGCGGCTTTTTGATCAAATTATAAAAAAGAACAATAACGCCGAGGTTATTCGCGATATTATCCTTCCCTGTGTGGAGGAAGCCTTTAAAAAAATCATCATGGAATTTGCCGGCGCTGATTTTAAAGCCTGGGCTGTAGAAAATATTTTTTTAAAGGACTGTGAAAAGCACTTTGTCGAAAAAAAGCCCGATAACGCTGTTTTTACTTTGGAAAGACTTCAAAGCTTTGCTGACAGAGACGTTGCCTCCTCCCCTATTGTGGATATTGCTTGGTCGGACATTTCCCTTGACAGTATAGATTTTGCAGGAATTAAGAAAATACTGCGCCATAGAATTCTTTTTAAAATTTTTTGCGGCTATGACCCTGACGGACAGCTTTATTTAAATTATCTTGATGATTTAGGTGAAAAACGAAATGAATTTATAGGTCATTTAACCAAGGAAAAAATCAAAGAATGTACCGATACATACGTTAAAAACCAAATAATTAAATATATAACAGACCAAACCGAAAAAATTATAAAAGAGCGACAAATTAAGCAATGTTACAAAAATATTCTTTCATCACTTATAGAGCAGCTCAATCTAATAAGCTCGGTTTTTGACCGCATAACCCGATGCGAGGTTTCTTTTAACGGGGAAACCTTTTGTGCCAAAGACCTTTATCCATATAGGATTTTTTTAGTTTATCCCGATGCTAAATCGGATAAATTCCGCCGTTTTTGTGGCGGTGAGCTTCGGGATATGATTGCTAAAAGCAGTAGTAAACAATTGATGGACGGCATAACATATGAGCCCGTGCTTTACACAGACGAAGGCACTGTTGAACAGCTTGAGGCGCTGTGTAAATCAAGCAACGCAAAAATTCAGTTTGAGGCAAAGCAGCTTCTTAAAACCCTGTATGAGCCCCTTAAAAGCTCAGGCAGTCTTAAGGTAATGCGTATACATGAAGGCAAACGCAGAATTATTGACCTTGCCGACCCTGTAGACAAGCTTATTGACAAGCTTTCCTGCGTTAAAAATCCAATATGCGTTATAACCGATAACAAAAAGCTTGCCCAAAAGATTTATGAGCTGAACCGAAACCGCAACACCGCCGTTGCGGTAAAAGCGCTTAACAAGGATACGGTTGTACCCTTTGGTAATAGATAAAGAAACGAGCTGAGTATATATGGAAAACTCTCAAAAACTTGATATGCCTATGCCCATTGAGGGTGACCGTGTTTACTACGGTGAAAGCGGCAGCCCCAATCTTGGCGTGCAGCTCTCCGAAGGCGGAGAAGGTATAATCTACCGCGGAATTGGCGGTGAGCTATATAAAATTTATTATCGTGAGGCACTAAATCCCGAAAAGCAAAAAAAGCTTGAGGAAATGCTTTCTTTAAGAGAGAAGCTGCCTCAGAATATTTGCTGGCCCAAAAACCTTATATATTATTATAGTGACGCCCGACCCATAATAGGCTTTGCCATGGATAGCGCCGACTTTATTCAGCGTAACAAAAGCATTGCTCCCGTAACCTTAAGCGAGGCCATTGTACAAATTGCAGATGGTTCCAATGCACAGTGGGACATTGACCGAACAAGTCTTGTGCGTTTATGCATTAAAACGGTGGATACCTTTACAAAGCTTCACAGTGCGGGAATACTTATGGGAGACATCAATCCGCGAAACATTCTTGTTGACAGAGATTGTGACATTTACTTTATTGATACCGACAGTTATCAATTCGGGAAGCATATCTGCCCTGTGGGAATGGAGCTTTTCTCCTCTCCGCGACTACATAAGTCCGGCTGTAAATACAGCCAAAATCCCCGAACTATTGAGGATGAGTATTACGCCATTGCCTGTCTTGTATTTTATATTTTGTTTCTTGGCAAATACCCTTATAATCTAAACTCCTATAGCATAAAGGATTGTATTGTTGACCGACATTTTATTTTCAACGAAGGCGCTGACTGTGAGAATTACATATGGCTTAATCTTTCTCCAAGAATGAGGGCGGCTTTTAAAGACGTTTTTTCCCGCGGAGAAACCGTTTCCACTAAGGAATGGAGCGGATTGCTTAACGAAATGTATAATATGATAACGGCAAGCAAGCTTTCAAACGAAATTTTTCCAAGCGACTTTCTTGATGAAAAAACCGATGCTGTCTGGAAGTATGAAATCTGTGATTTTTGCGGTAAAAAATTTGGAATTGCAAGCAAAAACAAAACCGAGGCGCTTTGCTCGGTTTGCCGTGAAAAAAGGGACGTAAACCGCACTCATATTTACTCTGTTACCTGTAAAAAGTGCGGCAAAAAATTTACCGTGAACAGATGGGACAGCCGTAACGCGCAGATAAACAGTATTCTCTGCCCAGACTGTGACCAAGACTTTGCCCTGCCCTTTGAAGATCTTTTAAGTGAAAACGGCGGAGTCCAAACTTTATACCGGCAGTCCCTTGCTAACCTTAGCAAACGAAGCAATAAAAAAAGGAGGATATAAAAAATGGAAAAGCTGTTAATTGATGAAAGCAGTTTATTTACCAATAAGAACCTGAGACTGCCTTTATGCATTTGCTATGACGTTTCCTCCAAGGTGAAGGAAAGCCTCCTTCCCGATGTTGACAACAGAATAAACGACCTTCTTGATTTTATTTACAATAACGTTGAATGTCGAAGCAAGACCGACGTTGCTATTGTTACCTACGCCTACTCCCCTCAGCTAAGGCGAGGCTTTGAGCTTATTAAGGAAGGTGAAAGTTTTTCCTCCTCAAGCGAAAAAAGCGAGCCTGATTTAAACGGTGCGCTAAACTTTTGTGTTGAGCTTATAAACGACCGCCTTGATGAATATGAGCTTACCGACGTTAGATACTATCAGCCCGAAATACTACTGTTGAGCAGTGGTGAAAGCAGTTGTGACGTAACCGTTGCACCAAGGCTGATTTGCGCCCAGGAGCAACGTCTCCTTTCGGTTATTCCCATTAGACTTGGTGACGGCTCAACACAGCTTTTAAGGGAACTTACTGCCGACAAGGCCGTTTTCACCGACGTGGGAAATTTCCAAAATCTTTTTGAGTGCCTTAAAAAGAGTATAAGTCAGGTTTCCTCATCAAGTGCTGTTGTTTGCGAGGGTTTAAAAGAACAAGCCATTAACTGGAACGATTTTGCTATAGGTGATAAATAATGAAGATATCTTTTGCAACTGCTACAGGCAGCCTTCACCTTGAAGAAGGAACCGGCTGTCAGGACGCGGTGGGTGCTTATAAGGGAAAGAATTTCTCGCTTATTGTGCTTTCTGACGGGGCCGGTTCAAAGGAATACGGCGAGGACAGTGCACAGCTTATTGTTGATACGGTTATAAATTATTTTAAAAACGCCGATTCCGATATTTTTAAAAGCTTTGATGCCGATAATTTTACCTCACAAATAAATAACGCCTTTGAGGAGTACGGTATGTATGAGGAAAGTGCAGGCGGTACCCTTATTTTTGTTTTGTGTAACGCAAAAAAATACCTTGTGGGTCATATGGGTGACGGTGTGGCAATAATGCAAAACACCGCAAACCTTACACTGCTTTCTGCCCCCGAGAACGGTAAGCTTGTTAACACCACCTTCTTTTTTCCCTGCTCTGAGCCTATGCGGCATTTCCGCTTTAAGGTGGGGAATGTAGGGGCACCCTTTGCCTTTATTATTGCAAGTGACGGAATTGAAAGCCTTTTGTACGATTACGAGAAAAAAAGCATTGCCCCTGCTTGCAAAAATATTATTGATTGGGCCAATACCTATGATGAGGAAAAGCTTAGTGAAATACTAAGTGATAATATAAAAGAAATTTTTTCAAAATATACCAGCGATGATATAAGCATTGCCGTAATGGTAAACTAAAAAACAGGCTTAAGAGAATTCTTAAGCCTGTTTTCTTATTACTGTACGTTGCCCCAGTTTCCTGCCGTTTCAAGATACATTAGCTGGTAACTGTTCTGCAAAATAAGAACATCGGTTACACCGTTTAAACTGCAAAAGCTCTTCAAATTAAGAGGATTTTCGCTTGAAATGCTTCGTATATCTATAAAATAGGTTTCGTCAAAGTGGGATGCCAACAGTTCATTTACCGATACCGAGAAGGAATCTCCAAGAACAAGAAGATTACGCCCCGTATTATTTGACGGATAATTATAATAGCTTGCGGATTGGTAAAAATCGTTATAAAAATCCTTTACCCCTGCTCCTGTAAAGGAGGAGGCAAGATATTTTGCCTTTGAAGTTGAGAATTTTACACCGCCTGTTTGAGAATGGGTGGGAAGTGAATAATCATAAAAATCAAAAACGTCGTAAAGATTATTTTCTTCACAGTAGTCCTTGACGTTAAACAGCGAGGTCATATCATTCACGTAGGTGCCGTAATATTTAGGCTTTACGGTGTAATAGGTTCCGTTTCTCTTAGCGGGGATGGTGGGAGCTTTCTTTTTCATCATAGAAATAATTTCGCCGTAGGCCTCGTCAAGTCCTTTGGCATTCCAATGATGGTCGGTTAAATACACCTTGCTTATTCTGTCCTCAAGGGTATCCATTTTAAAATAGTCTCTGCCAATACTTGAATCCAGCTCGTTTAAAAACGCGTTAAGGTTTTCCTTTGTACCGCCCTTATAACTGCCCATACAATCATTTCTCAGCGATGTCTCGCTTATTCTTGTGCAAAGATAAATATAAACGTTAACGTTCGGCACCGTTTTGGCAAGGCGATTCATTTTCTGTGCCCCTGCTATAGAGGGTGACGTAGTATGACTTTGCTTAGAGGTTATAAGCTTATCAAGGAAATGACCGCTCTTACCCGACGGGGTAAGAAAATCATAGGTAAAAAAGGAATAGCTTCCCTTGGTTTTTATAAAATTGGCAGTAACGCCCACGTTGGTGGGTTTGCTTACCTGTGGTGTGGAGGTGGTTGGCTTTGAGGAAGTGTCCGACGTTGTTTGAGAGGTGTTGGGTCTACCCTCCTGATGAGCACCACCTGCATTTTCAACCGAGCCTATTCCTCCCATAGGGTAGGAATTTGTATCAAGCTGTGAGCTTGTTGTTCCCGACTGTGTACTCTGGCCTTGGCTTGTGTGTGAGGACGTGTTACCCACCGTGTCCTGAACAGGAGGTTTTTTTGCCATTTCGCCAAGCCACTGTGTAAAGGCCTGATTGAGATTATGCTTTATCTCAACAATACCGTCAACTATAGCATTGTAAAAAGGGATATAGTTTATATACGTGTCATCCACCTGTGCCTGTACGAAGGAAATTGCGTTAAGCGCCTCGGCAAAGGGGCCTTCATGGACAGTGGGGTCAATATAGTTTGCCCTGTCCTCGGCCTCAATTATGCCAAACTCGGTAAGCAGTTTTTTAGTGGGAGAAATTAGTGCGCCCACAAGGAAAAGCGCAATAAATATTCCAAGAAAAACTCTTGTATAAATTAAACTTTTCTTTTCGTTCATCACCGTCTCCCCTTTCTAAAACCTGAAATAGATAAACGGATTATATGAATCCGATGCAAGGTTTGCAATACAGAGCAATAAAAGGATAAGACAAATGGCATCGCCTACCACGTTTATTACGGTTACCCTTTCACCATGGGGCGCGGTAAGCCTTTTGGCAATGGGGGTTGAAAGCACCATTGCGGCAAAAAGAGTGATAACAAACACGGTATTAACGTCACATTGCTGGAAGATTATTGGAAGCTGTGTGGTACCTGTACCAAAAGCACCGTAACCGCCGAACATAGCCGCTATCCAACCGCCTGCAAGAGAAATATTTTCCGCACGGAAAAGCACCCAGCCTAAAATAACAAGCAACAGAGTTACAACGTTACCAAGCACGGGAATTTTAATATTAAACCTCTTAATTATAAGCTTTTCGGCAACAAGTAATACAAAATAGTAAATGCCCCAAAGCACAAAATTCCAGTTTGCGCCGTGCCAAAGACCCGTAAGCAGCCAAACAATGCCCATATTAAATACCCAGCGCAGGGTTTTTACCCTGTTACCGCCTAAAGGAATATACACGTAATCCCTGAAGAAGGTGGAAAGGGATATATGCCACCTGCGCCAGAAATCGGTTATACTGCTTGCTATATAGGGGTAGTTAAAGTTTTCAAGATAGTGAAAGCCCATCATACGGCCCATACCTATTGCCATATCGGAATAGCCTGAAAAATCAAAGTATATTTGCAGGGTATATGCTATTGCGGCAAGCCAGCCGCCAAGGGCGCCCAGCTGTTCGGGAGCAAACTCAAGCAGCTTATCACACACGCTTGCCATTGTATTAGCAACAAGCACCTTTTTGGCAAGGCCGAATATAAAACGGCGCAGTCCGTTGGCAAAATCAGTTAGGGTTTCTTTTCTCTGGGTAAGCTCCTCCTCAACGGTTTCATACCGAACAATAGGTCCTGCTATAAGCTGAGGAAAAGCAGAAAGATAAGCGCCTAAGAACGCCCAATTTTTCTGACATTTTACCGTTCCTCTGTATACGTCTATAACGTAGGAAAGAATCTGAAAGGTATAAAAGGATATACCAATAGGCAGTGCAATGGCAGGAGCAGGCACCGAAAGGCCTGTAATACTGTTAAATATCTCAATACCAAAGCCTGTATACTTAAATACACCCAGCAGAGCAAGGTTTATTATTACCGCAAGCACCAAAACAGCCTTACGTCGGTTATCCTGATACCCGTTAAGCCAGCGTGCAAGGAAATAGTTTGCAGTAAGGGAGAACAGCATAAGGAATATGTAAAGGGGCTCCCCCCAAGCATAGAAAAGCAAAGAAAAAGCAAACAACACTATATTTCTTGCTTTTCTGCCTTTAAAAAGAAAATAGCAAGCAAAAAACAATGGAAGAAACGCAAATAAAAAGGTAAGACTTGAAAACAGCATTTTTACTCCCCTCTCAGTTCCTTAATTCTGTCACGAATTGCGGCGGCATGCTCAAACTCAAGCATTTTTGCAGCCTCGCGCATTTCGGCAGTGAGCTTCTTAATAAGGGCTTCCTTTTCACCCTTTGACAGTTTTGTTTTAGTTTTATCCTTATCGGTCTTGGCGCCCATTTCAATTATTTCGTGAACATTTTTTACAATGGTCTTGGGTATTATGCCGTTGTCCTCGTTATAGGCCTGCTGTATGGCACGGCGGCGCTCGGTTTCGGTAATGGCTCGCTCCATAGAATCGGTAACGCTGTCAGCATACATAATAACCTGACCCTGAGCGTTACGCGCGGCACGGCCAACGGTCTGAATAAGAGAGGTTGTACTGCGCAAAAAGCCTTCCTTATCAGCATCAAGTATGGCCACTAAGGAAACCTCCGGAATATCCAGACCTTCACGAAGCAGGTTAATACCTACCAGCACGTCAAACTCCCCAAGACGCAGGTCGCGGATAATCTCCATACGCTCCATCGTATCAATATCGTGGTGCATATATTTAACGCGAATATTCAGGTTTTCAAGGTATTCGGTAAGGTCCTCCGCCATTTTTTTGGTTAGGGTGGTAATAAGCACCCTTTCCTTCTTTTCGGCGCGGATATTTATCTCTGATACAAGGTCGTCAATTTGTCCCTGTGTAGGCTTCACCGTTATGGGCGGGTCAAGCAGTCCCGTAGGACGGATAACCTGCTCTACAGCGGTTTTTACCTTGGACATTTCAAAGTCACCGGGTGTTGCGGAAACAAACACCGCCTGATTTATGTGACCGTAAAATTCCTCAAAATTAAGGGGACGGTTATCAAAGGCAGAGGGTAAGCGAAATCCATAATCCACAAGATTTTGTTTTCGCGCTCTGTCACCGCCGTACATTCCCCTCACCTGCGGTAAGGTAACGTGGGATTCATCCACAAAAAGTATAAAATCATCGGGGAAATAATCAAGCAGGGTGGTTGGCATACTGCCTCTGGGTCTGCCCGAAAGCACTCCCGAATAGTTTTCAATGCCCTTACAGGTGCCTATTTCACGGAGCATCTCCACATCGTACTCGGTACGCTGGCGGATGCGCTGAGCCTCAATAAGCTTGCCTGCATCAATAAACTCCTGCACCCTTTCTTCCATTTCCTGTTCTATACGCTCAAGCGCGGCAGACATTTTATCCTGCGGAATAATGTAGTGGGATGCAGGATAAATAGCGGTATGAATAAGTGCAGATTTAACCTCACCCGTCAGGGTATTTATTTCACATATACGCTCAATTTCATCACCGAAAAATTCAATACGCAGAGCGTTTTCGTAGGCGTATGCAGGAAAAACCTCCACAACGTCGCCCCGTACGCGGAATTTATTACGGACAAAGTTTATATCGTTGCGTTCATACTGTAAATCAACCAGCTTGGCAATAAGCTCATCGCGGGATTTTTCCATACCCACCCGCAGAGAAATTACCATATTGCGATAATCAATAGGATCACCAAGACTGTAAATACAGGAAACCGATGCAACAATAATTACGTCTCTGCGCTCGGAAAGCGCACAGGTGGCGGAGTGACGCAGCTTATCTATCTCATCATTAATGGCCGAGTCCTTTTCGATATAGGTATCGCTTCCCGGAATGTAGGCCTCGGGCTGATAGTAATCGTAATAGGAAACAAAATATTCAACCGCATTTTCGGGGAAGAACTCTCTAAACTCCGAACACAACTGCGCGGCGAGGGTCTTATTGTGAGCGAGAACAAGGGTCGGACGGTTTACCTTTTCAATAATATTCGCCATTGTAAAGGTCTTACCTGAACCGGTAACGCCAAGCAGTACCTGCTCTTTATATCCTCTGTTTAAGCCCTCCACAAGCTTATCTATCGCTTGTGGCTGGTCACCTGTGGGTTTATAATTTGAATGTAAAATAAACTTATCCGGCATATTCTCACTCCTTTCTTTTTTAATTATTTTCTGTATTTTTATTGTCTTAAATTCACTCGAATTTTTATCAAAAAGTTGGCGAATAGTATATTGCACGAATTTAGGTCACAAATTTTGGGTCTGCCGAATCTTCCTTATACAAAAGCATTGCCAAAGCAATTGCAAAAATTCCGGAAACTAATTTTCCAACAATCATGGGCAGGATGTATTTGGTGTTAAATACCATTGTTAGCGCTAAATGGCCGCCAAAGGTAAATGCTGCCGACACGGCAAAAGCCGAATTCAGCGCAACGCCCTTTCTATTCATTTTTTCCATAGAACTAAAGGTGGTTGCGTTTGTAACAAGTGTTGAAAGGAAGGAAAAGGCCGATAATGAATCCACACCCATTTTTCTTCCGATTTTTTCAAAGGGCTTATTGAGTAATTTAGAAACAACAAACATAAGGGGCAAAGCTCCCGACAGTGTAACACAGGCGTTAGCACAAATGAATGCTGCATTTTCAAAGCTGTCAAAATATTTGCATATTTCAATTTTTGTAATAAAGGTAAATATTGCACAGGCAAGACCAAGCATAGCGATCCATCTGATGATATGACCAAACAAAACAAATGCTTTAATACAAATATTCTTGAAAAGAACAAGCATTACGCCTAAAAGGACTGAAAAAAGTATTAACGGTAAAAGCGTTATAAGCAACTGAAAAACGTTTATACCGGAAATCAGGCCTGACACAAAGCATCCCACAGGAATGGTTATTATACCGCAAAGAAAACCGAAAAACATATCTTTATGCTGCTCTTTTTTTACCACGCCAAGTGCAAAGGGGATGGTATAAGAAATTACACACCCCATCATAGAGGAAACAACAAAGGCACAAAAATTCCCAATGCTTTCTGTTTTGCATATTGAATTTGCAAGGGTCATACCGCCCATATCATTAGCAAAAAGTGATGCCGGTATAATAGCCGGGTCAATTTTAAAAACCGAATAGAACCAATCAAAAAAGGGTGTGAGCCAAATCCCCACAGCGGGCGAAATCACAAGCATTCCAAGCATGGAAAATACCATTGGAACAAAAAGAGCGAAGCCTTTTTCAAATTCTTTTCCCAAACCAAGCTTATTACCTAAAAGCTTATCTATGATTCCAATTATGGCAAAAATAAGGATTATAATTGAAAGTATATTCATATTTCCACCTCTTTGAAGCCATCCTTTATAAGAACCCATTGTGAATTGAATCCTGCATTTAAAAGCAGTTCCCTGCTCTCTTTATAATAACAATCAATAAATTCCTTATCATGACAATCAGAGGTTATAACCGCGCCAAAGCCACATTCTTTAAATTCCTTTAAAAACTCAAATTGCGGATAAGGTGTAGTTCTGTACCCACGGGCAATAGCACCTGTATTAACCTCAAACAACGGAATTTTTCCTTTTAAATTATGTATTGCCTCATATCCTAATTTTAAATATTCTTCTGAAGACGTATCCATAAAATTTCTTAATTCATTTGTTTTAGTCAATATATCAAAATGCCCAAGTATATCAACCTTTAGTTTTTGGGGCAGCAATAAAAGTGTTTCAAAGTATTTTTCGGCGAACTGCAAGCCGTCGCCCGAAAAATTACTATTAACATAATCCTTTACCTCTTCAACGCCTCTATCAAATCCTAATTTTTTGCCGTCAAAATCCAGATAATGCACCGAGCCGATTATGTAATCAAAATTCTGCGTTGGCACTTGTGAAAACAAATCAAATTCTAAGCCGCAAAAAATTTCTATCTGATTTTTGTATTTTTCTTTAAGGGCACCAACCTCTGCTTTATAATCCTCCGTTTTTTCCACTGTCATTTGATATGGATAATCAGAAAACGGCATATACGCATGCTCTGAAAAACCAATGGAAGCAAAGCCCCTTTCAATGGCCTTTAAAACCATTTCTTCAGGTGAATCTTTTCCATCAGCATAGGTTGAGTGAATATGTAAATTTTGTAATGGATTCATATTTTTCGCCCCTGCTTCACACTTAAATTCATTATACCACAAATATTTTATAAGTAAAGAATAAATATCCACCCGCCTAGCGGGTGTTATTTCATTTTCGGGCATAGCCCTAACCGATACTGGCGGCGCACAAGTGCGCTTTTTTGTTGGCCTGCCAGCCATGCAATTGCTACTTACTACCCATAAATGGGTCCCGCGGGTCGAAAAGACTTAATTGGTCTGTTTCCTTATCGTGCTTTAATTGGTTTGATATATACTCTTTTATAGCTTTTGTGTTTTTACCCGCGGTATCGACGTAATATCCCTTGCACCAAAATTCGCGATTTCGGTACGCGAATTTCATATTACCCCACTTTTGAAATATTAAAAGTGCGCTCTTTCCTTTTAAATATCCCATAAACCCTGAAATGCTCATTTTGGGCGGGATACTTACCAGCATATGTATATGGTCTGGGCACACTTCACCCTCTACTATTTCTACACCTTTCCATTCGCAAAGTTTTCTTAATATTTCCCTTATTTCTAACCTTTTGTCCTCATAAAAAACTTTTCGTCGATACTTTGGCGCAAAAACTATGTGTGTAGGTTTGTCAATGATGTGTTACAAAATTAGAAAACTTCGCCATTAATAAGAAAAGCATTTAAAAAATCAGCAGGAGATTTCCAATTAAGAGGACGCATAGGAAAATTATTGTATTTTCTGTTATGTACAGAAAGTT
>JAZSEH010000042.1:0-22814 GCA_045531585.1 Acutalibacteraceae bacterium | reverse complement strand
ATCTATTTCGCCAACGGTAAACATATTGTCGGTTGGTTTTGTATCTGATTGCAGCTTTTGTTATCCCATATTTCAAAGAATATTTAATTAAGGCTTGACGATACAGCATTGTTTGTGTTACAGTTTTCATGACGAATGGTTAATCCTCCTGTCTGTTTTGTATGAGCAACTTAACTGTAACACAGGATTTTCCATTCGTCACTTATTTTTTTGCCTACTGTAACACATCTATTGTAAACCTACAGAAGCTTTTTTAAAAAATTAAAATCTGTTATTGACAAACCGTTTCTTTGGCGTTATAATATTTTGGTACAAAAAATTATATATGCGGATATGGCGGAATTGGCAGACGCGCTAGATTCAGGTTCTAGTCGGGGCAACTCGGTGCAGGTTCAAGTCCTGTTATCCGCACCAGAAAATTCCAAGGGCTTTGTTCTTGGAATTTTTAATTGTAAGGGGTTATTATAAATAATATATCAACGTTAACAGGGGAGGATAATTTGGATTTTATAATCGAATTTTTAACCAATCGCTTTTTACTAACGGGCTTAAGCTCCTGGTTTATTGCACAGGTATTAAAAACTATAATTCATTTTTTTGTTTATAAAAAATTTGATATTAAAAGACTCTTTGGTGACGGTGGAATGCCCAGCGGTCATTCCGCAACGGTAACCTCACTCGCAACCTTTTGCGCTTTAGCTTGTGGTGCAGGATCGGCACAATTTGCAATCAGTGCAATTCTTGCAATAATTGTTTGCCATGATGCAACAGGAGTTCGTCGTGAAACAGGAAAGCAGGCTGTTCTTATTAATGAACTTGTAAAATCCTTTGAAGAGGTTTTTAATTCCGATAAAATTCCGGAGGTAAAGCTAAAGGAATTTGTAGGACATACTCCGATTCAGGTTTTTGCGGGTGTTATCGTCGGTATCGCAAATGCATTTTTTATGTATTACGTAGTTTTTTAGGGGGAAATAAATTATGGCAAAGGCATACGTTATTTATAATCTAATCGCAGGTCACGAAACAAAGGAAGAGGATATTAAGAAAATATCTGTTTCCTTTGATGAAGAGCATGAATTTAAAAATATTAAAGACATAGAAAATTACAACACATTTATAAACAGTATTAATGACGACGATATTATAATTCTTTGCGGTGGTGACGGTACGCTTAACCGCTTTGTAAACGACACCAAGGATATTGATATAAAAAATGATATACTATATTATCCCTGCGGAACGGGTAACGATTTTGCCGCAGATCTTGGTCACAAAAAAGGTGATGCTCCTTTTAATATAACAAAATATTTAAAGAATCTTCCTGTTGTTACGGTAAATGGTAAAAAATACCGATTTATCAATGGTGTTGGCTACGGAATTGACGGTTATTGCTGCGAGGTAGGGGACAGGCTTAAGGCAGTAAGCAATAAGCCGGTAAATTATACCTCCATTGCCATTAAAGGCCTTTTATTTAAATATAAGCCAACAAATGCTAAAATTACCGTTGACGGTATAGTTTATTATTATAAGAAGGTATGGCTGGCACCTACAATGAACGGTAGATTTTACGGAGGCGGTATGATTCCTACTCCCAATCAGGACAGATGTGCCGAGGATAAAACACTTTCAACAATGGTGTATTATGGTTCCGGAAAATTAAAATCACTTATTGTGTTCCCTTCAATATTTAAAGGTGAGCATGTAAAGCATACCGAAATGATTAAAGTACATACCGGAAAAAATATTACCGTTGAGTTTGATCGTCCCGTTGCATTACAAATAGACGGCGAAACAATTCTTGGTGTTACCTCATATACTGCAGAAGCTGAGGCAAAGGTAAAAGCGTAATATAAAAAAATCCTAACAAAACGGGCGCGCACCCGAACGTTAGGATTTTTTTTGTTTAAGGCACACACCTGTTCTTGCAGGAAGATACATCTTAAAACCAATGGTATTATCTTCATTTTTTTCTGCTGAATACTTATGGGGTATTTCAATTCTGTTCCATCCGCCAAAATCAGATGAATCGGTAGATAAAATGGGATAGTAATTTCCAAAACTATCGGTTTTAATGAAGTAATCGTATGAATTATCAGGACTGAAATTTAAAGCAAAAAAAACGTTGGCACGCTTATATATCAGAACCTGTTTTTCTTCATCGATGTAAAGACTTACAGGCTTGGAAGAATAAATTTTATTGTTTTTAATAAAGTCAATAAGCGCCTTATCAAAATTATTGAGCCACTCATATTTAAGGGTTGAATCATCTGCAAGGTGCCATTGTCTGCGACAGTAGTAGTGGCTCCAATTATTTCCTTCTCTGGGAAAATCTATCCATTCGGGATGACCGAATTCGTTTCCCATAAAATTAAGATAACCTTCACCCGCAAGGGAAATAGTAATTAGGCGAATAAGCTTATGGAGAGCAATACCGCGGTCAATAACTTCGCTTTGTGTGAATTTTGACATATGAGTATACATCATACTGTCACACAGCCTGAACATAATGGTTTTATCACCAACAAGGGCCTGATCGTGAGATTCGCAATATCCGATATACTTTTCATTAGGCCTTCTTGATGTGAGCTCATACCAAATATAACGCATATTCCAGTTTTTGTCCGACTGAGTTTTAAGCAGCTTTATCCACATATCAGGAGCACCCATGGAAAGACGATAGTCAAAGCCCACGCCGCCTTCTTCAATAGGCAAACACATACCGGGAAGTGCAGACATATCCTCTGCAATTGTAATTGCATTTGGATTAACAAGGCGTATAAGTGTATTGGCAAGCTGCAGGTAGGTTACAGCCTGAGTATCTGTATTAAGAGAAAAATATTTTTCGTAATCGGTAAAGGAAACGCCTAATCCATGATTATGGTATATCATTGATGTTACACCGTCAAAACGGAAACCGTCAAAGTGATATTCCGTAAGCCAGAACTTTAAATTAGATAAAAGGAAATGTATAACTTCATTTTTCTCATAATTAAAAAGCTTGGTACCCCAGGTAGGATGATTACCGCGAGTGCCTTCGTGAAAGAACTGAAATTCCGTTCCGTCAAATTCATTTATTCCTTCTGCGGTGTTTTTTACAGCATGTGAATGAACCAGATCAAGGAAAACCGCAATTCCCATACTGTGAGCAGCATCAATAAGCTCTTTAAGCTCATAAGGTGTACCAAATCTTGATGACACGGCATAAAAGGAAGATACCTGATAACCGAATGAACCGTAATAAGGGTGCTCCATCACAGCCATAATCTGAATTGCGTTATATCCAAGGGCTTTAATTCGAGGAAGAGTGTTTTCGGTAAACTCTTTAAAGGAGCCTACTTTTTCTTCTTCCTGGGCCATTCCTATATGACACTCATATATGAAAAGCTCTTTTTCGCATTTGAACTTTTTATTTTTCCATTTAAAAGGAGAATCATCAACTATTTCACAGGTCCAGGCATATGTAATCGGGTCTTGAACAACACGCTTTGCATAAAGAGGAATTCTTTCTAAAAGCCTTCCGTCTTTTTCAACAACCGTTTTAACCTTGCAACCGGAATAGAGAGTAGTTGTGCCCTGTAAAAATATTTCGTATACACCGTTTCCAATGTTCTTTAAGGGGTGAAGCTTTTTTTGCCACCCGTTAAAATCACCCATAAGGAAAAGTGCATCAGCACCGGGGGCCCATTCGCGGTAAAACCAACCGTCTTTAGTTTTATGGAAACCAAAATATTCGTGTCCATTAGCAAAATCAAGCAGTGAAATGCCGGTCGAAAGAAGCTCTTTAAGCTTTCTTTTATAATTATACTCTCTAAGAGCAAAATCCTTTTGAAATGGTAATAACATTTCATCGTAATCAAAAATCTTATAAGCCATAATTTCACCGCCTTTTTTAATATTATACATTATTTTTATTTAATAATCAACATTTTTGCCATTTACCGCAAAAAGCAAAACTATGCCCGAAAGTATAAAACAAAGGGAAGAGACAGTTGTTAGCGTGGAAAACGAATTACTAAAGGAGGTGTTATTACTTAATGTGTTAATGGAAACAGGAAAGATTTTTAACAGCAGGTAAAGTATTAAAACCGAAAGAGATGCATGTATTATTCGTGAAAGAAAAAAATATATTTTATTTATATTTATACTTTTGCAAACTGAAAAAATTTGAAAATGAACACAAAAACCGCCCCACCCAAGTAATGCCGCTATTATATAAATATTACGTATATTAAAAACGCCTGTCGTTACCTCTAATAATGGACAAATTCCATACAACAAAAAAGGTATATTTGCATTTTTAAGTATTTGTATAATTGTTGAAAACAAAACCACGTATGAACATATTGAAATAATTGCCGAACATGAGTCCGAGGTGGCTTCGACAAAGGCTTCACTTAAATTTATTTTATTTTTAGTTGTTGTGCTTTTTATCTCTGTTTCCTTAATAAATCTACCAATAAATATCGCCATTATAAGGGAAGAAAACAAATGAGCGCACAGCAGAATAATCCCTGCTTTTTTTGAACCAAAAACGTTTTCTCCAACAGCAATAAGTATAAAGGCAGGTCCGGCATTCACGCAATAATAAAGCATTTTTGATGCAACATTTTCACTTATTTTATTTTGATTATGAAGCGATTGTATCATTTTAGCACCAATTGGGTATCCCCCAATAAAGGAAAGTATCATCGCAAAAAATCCGCTTGAAGGAATACCGAATATTTTTAAAGAAAAAAGAGATAAAGACTTTTCAAAAACGCTAAAAATATTTGCTTTAATAAGAAAAATACAAATTACGGAAAAAGGGAAAAGCGAAGGAATTATAATCTTACCGCATAGAATTAGTCCGTTTATTGCGCCTAAAGAAACAGCAGAGGAATTTATTAAAATAACAAATGCTGAAAAAAACGATAAAATAAATATCATTATTTTTTTAATCATTTTTTTACACCTCAAAATAATATATGCATAAATGAATTATTATAGTTTAAAAATCATATTTTTTAGTAATATGATTTTAGGTGTGATAATATTGGCTAAAAAAATAAAACTTAAGAAACCAAAAAGAGACAAAGAAGTTAAATTTTTTGATTTTAAAGATAGATTAACTTCCTTTGACCTTTCAGTTGGTACTCACATTGAAATTTTCTCAAACAAAAAAGCCTTTGTTGAAAACTGTATGGGAGTATATGAATATTGTGAAACTACAATTAAAATCAATACCGGAAAGGGAAGTGTAATCTTCAGTGGAGAACAGCTTGAAATATCTGCTTTGCAGGGTAAAAATTTAAACGTAGACGGAAAAATAACTTCAATAGAATTCTGTTTATAGGTGTATGGTATGTTTTTAAATGATTTTATTAGATACTTATCAGGCTACGTTAACGTTTCTTTCTCCGGTGATTACTGTGAAAGAATACTTAATTTATGTGCAAGGAATCACATATCACTTTGGAATATTAAAAGAAATAGGGATAATATCAGCGCTAATATATCGGTCAACAACTTTAAAAAAATAAAAAAAATACGCGCCAAAAGTAGAGTTAGTGTGAAAATAAACAAAAAAATTGGTGTTCCTTTTTTTATAAAGCGTTATAAGCTAAGGTGGGGTATTCCTATAGGACTAATGGTTTTTATTGGATTGCTGATATTTCTGCAGTCATTTATTTGGCAGATATATGTTACAGGAAACGAGCAATTAAGCGAGAAAGAAGTTATCCGAGCCTGTAATGAATTGGGTATAGATATTGGCACACTAAAAACGAAAATTGACACAATTAAAAGCAAGGAGGAGCTTTTAATTAAAATCGATAATCTTTCATGGGCAACATTTAATATTGAAGGAAGCAGACTTACTGTAAACGTTAGCGAAAACAAAGGAGAAAATATAACAGAAAGCGGTCCAAGCAATATTTATTCAAGGTATGATGGAGTAATAAAAAAAATAATTGTTAAATCGGGAACTGTCTGTGTTAAGGTTGGTGATGCCGTTTTAAAAAACGATATTCTTGTAAAGGGAGAAAATTTTTTACAAAATGCAGGAATTACGGAATACAGTCGTTCTCAGGCCGAGATTTTAGCTCAGACGAACCACGAATTTTCAGTGTTTGTTAAGTATAAAAATTTAGAATATATCGAATCTAGAAAAATGAAAAATAAAAAAATATTATATTTTTTCGGTATTAATATTCCTTTATATTTAGGTGAATTTAAACCACCTTATAAATTCTATGAATCTGAAAAATATTTAACGATTTTTAATGAAAAGTTACCTATTTTCATAAAAAATAAGACTTTTATTAAACTTGAAGCAGTAAACAGTATTTTAACAAAAGAACAGGCCGTAAATAAAGCTAAACATAAAATAGAAGATACCGTTTTATTAAATAATTATATAAGCGCCGAAATAGAAAATGAAAAAATTTTAACCGAAAAAGAAGGAATAAAGCTTATAAGAAGATATAAATGCGTAGAAAATATTGCATATGAGGAATTTTTCGAAGAAAATATTTTGAAATAAAGATATTTTATGTTATAATGTATTATGTAAAATTATGTCAGGAGTGTAAAATTTGGCAGAAAAAATTATTTCAATAAAAAACACCGAACAGGCAGCAGCTTTTTTCGGAAGCTTTGACGGTAATATTAAAAAACTGGAAAAGGCTTATGATGTAAGTATAACCCAGCACGGAAATACAATAAAAATTTCAGGTGACGAAGCAAAGGTGCAGCTATGTTATCGTGCGGCTGATGAGCTTCTTAATATTATTGATCATGGTGACCCTTTAAACGACCAGAATATTGATTATACCATATCCCTTGTGGAAACCAATTCAAAGGATACCATGAAAACTATTATTGACTCTAATTCAGTTTGCATCACAGCAAAAGGCCAGCCGATAAAACCTAAAACCCACGGTCAGAAGAAATATCTTGATGCCATAAAAAATAACACTATTACAATAGGCGTTGGCCCTGCAGGAACAGGTAAAACCTACTTGGCTGTGGCCTGTGCCGTTGCCGCCTACAGAGAAAAACTCATTTCAAGAATAATTCTAACCCGCCCTGCAGTTGAGGCGGGCGAAAAGTTAGGCTTTTTACCCGGTGATCTTCAGCAAAAAATTGATCCCTACCTTCGTCCACTGTACGATGCGCTTTTTGATATGCTTGGTGCGGAAACCTTCGCACGTTGCCAGGAAAGAGGAGACATTGAAGTTGCCCCCTTGGCTTATATGCGAGGAAGAACACTGGATGACAGCTTTATTATTCTTGACGAAGCACAAAATACCACGGGCGAACAAATGAAAATGTTTTTAACCCGTCTTGGAAACAGATCAAAAATTATCGTCAACGGAGATATTACTCAGATAGACCTTCCTGACGGTAAAAAGTCCGGTCTCAAGGAAGCCATAAGCATTTTAAAAAATGTAGAAGACATTGCAATAATTAAATTCAGTGAGAGCGACGTTGTGCGCCACCATCTTGTTCAAAAAATTATTAAGGCTTACGAAAAGCACAGTGAGAGGAAAAACCGTAATGAGCATAAAGGTTAATATTTTAAATAATCAAAAGGTTTTGCCTTTGCCAAGGGAATGGCGTGAGCTTGTAAAAAAAGCATGTTCTACAGCTATTTTATGTGATAATTTTAAAGACAAATGCGAAATAAATGTTACTTTTGTTGATGATGAAACAATAAAAAATATCAATAACGACTTTCGCGGAATAAATAAATCAACAGACGTTTTATCCTTTCCTTTAGGTGATGAAAACGGCTATGAAATAAATCCCGAAAACGGGTTAATTACCCTTGGTGACGTTATTATCTCGGTTGAACACGCTTTATATCAGGCCGATTTATACGGCCATGGCGTTGATCGCGAACTTGCATATCTAACAGTTCACTCGGTTTTACATATTTTAGGCTATGACCACGTAAATGATGAAGCCGAGCGTGACGTTATGCGCTCACACGAGGAAATTATTCTTAAAGAAATGGGTCTTGAAATAAAAAAGGAGAACTAAAATGTCAAACAAAAAAGCGGCCTTTATTACAATTTTAGGCAGACCAAACGTTGGTAAATCATCTTTGCTTAATAAAATACTGGGTCAAAAGGTTTCCATTGTTTCGGACAAGCCACAGACTACAAGAACCAGAATAATGGGTGTTTACACAAAGGATGAAACGCAACTTGTTTTTATTGATACTCCCGGTTTTCATAAACCCCGTAATGCGTTAGGAGAAAAAATGGTTCAGGCTGTAGGCGAAGGAATGGCTGACGTTGATGCCGCCGTACTTGTTGTTGAAGCATCAACAAAATTTCATCTTGATGACGGCGAACTGCCTGCCGCGGAAAAAGCACTGATAGAACAGCTTAAAAGAAAAAGGCTTAATACTGTTCTCGTCATAAACAAGATAGATATGCTATTAAACAAGGAAGATTTATTATCCCTTATTTGTGCATATACCAATACTTTTAACTTTGATGCAGTTGTACCTTTAAGCGCCAAAACAGGGGACGGATGCGATATTTTACTTAGCGAGCTTAATGCTTTCGCAAAGGATTCGGCCCATTATTTCGACAGTGAAACCGTTACAGATCAGCCGGATAGGGTTATGGTGTCCGAAATTATTCGAGAAAAGGCTTTATATAGCTTGGACAAGGAAATACCCCACGGTATTGCTGTGGGCATAGATCGCTTTTTTGAGCGTGATGATGCAAACGGTGAGCCTCTAATTGAAATTTATGCAACCATTTATTGTGAGCGCGATTCACACAAGGGAATTGTAATCGGCAAAAACGGAGCTATGCTTAAAAAAATAGGTATAGATTCACGCTTTGAGCTTGAAAAGTTTTTTGGTACAAAAATCCTTTTACAGCTATGGGTAAAGGTTAAACGTGATTGGCGAAACAGCGAAGCACTGATACATAATTTCGGTTTAGACTAATTATTTCCTCTAATACCTGAAAGTATCAACGGGAACATTAAGAATATATCGAAAGGATGATTCTTAATGGACAGTAAAATGCTTTGGCAGCAGTTTATAAATACAGGCGATATTTCTTCGTACCTTAGTTATAAATCGGCTAAAAATTATGAAGAGGCTGAGGTGAAAAAGCTTGCAGATAAGGACACAAGCCCTTGTCATTCGGGAAATGAATATTGGGGAAGCGGACAGACTTATAACACTTTTAACTAATGAATACGGTGTTATTAAGGCTTTTGCAACCGGTGTGAAAAATATAAAAAACAAGAAGGCGGCAGGCACAAGTCTTTTGACTTATTCTGACGTTCTTCTTGAAAAAAAAGGCGATACATATAAGCTTAAAGAAACTTCGCCTATTCGTATTTTTTTCGGCGCAGGTGACGATATTAAAAAGCTTGCGCTTTCTCAGTATTTTTGCGAGCTTTCCCTTGCGCTTGCTCCCGTTGAAGCCCCTGCGGGAGAATATATGCGTCTTGTTTTAAACTCCCTTCATTTTTTGTCTTCAGGTAAAAAAAGCTTGAATTTGCTAAAAGCAATTACGGAGCTGAAAATGCTTTCGCTTTCAGGCTATGCACCAGAGCTTATTGCCTGTGAAGGATGCGGCTGCTTTGAGGATGACGTTATGTTTTTTGATATTCAAAACGGTGTAATATATTGTGCTGAATGTAAGCCTGAAGGTAATATGCCCAGAATTGACAGAACACTTTTAAGTGCAATGCGACATATAATTTTTTCTGAGTTTGATAAATTATATAAATTTGAAATTCCCGACGAAAGCGCAAGAATATTATCAGGAATAACCGAGCGTTATTTAACCGTTCAGTCAGAGCGTAAATACTATACACTTGATTTTTATAATTCCATTCCGGAGGATTAAATGCAATATAACGTAGAAAAATACTCGAAAATATTAGAGCTTGATAAGGTTTTAAACATTCTTGCAAATGAAGCAACTCTTGAAGATGCTGCTGATATATGCAGGAATATTATTCCTTCCTTTGATTATTATGAGGTTGAACATAATCAGCAGTGTACCGCAGCAGCTTATGAGCTTATGAGTAAATTTACCTCTCCTTCCTTTGGCGGCGCTGTAAACATAAAATCTCTTTTAAAAAAGGCTGACGTTGGTGCTTGCCTTACAATTAAAGAACTCCTTAACGTGGCAACAACACTAAAAATTATACGTAATGTCAAGCAGTGGCGAAAAGATATTAACGCAGATATAAACACCGTTATTGATGAATATTTTGAGGTTTTGTCACCAAATAAGTATTTTGAGGACAAAATTTTTTCTGCAGTAAAAAACGAATCCGAGTTAAATGATAGTGCATCGGATAAATTGTTCTCTTTGCGCAGAAAAATAAGCAATGCCTCAATGAACATTAGGGAAAAACTTGATAAAATTGTAAGGAACAGCGAAAAAAGCAAGTTTTTACAGGATGCCATAATTACCCAGCGTGACGGAAGGTTTGTTGTTCCGGTAAAGGCAGAGCATAGAGGAGAAATACCCGGTATCGTTCACGATACCTCAGGCTCGGGCTCAACCGTTTTTATTGAACCAATGGGCGTTGTTGAGGTTAATAATGAGCTTCGTGTCCTTGAGGTTGAAGAAAGGGAAGAGGTTCACCGTATTTTATGTGAATTCTCAAGCGAAGCCGCCGCCTTTTATGAAAGTGCCGCCGTTTCCTATGATGCTTTAATTGAACTTTGCGTCATTTTTGCAAAGGCATCTTTAGCCTACAAAATGCACGCATGTACTCCTGTTTTAAATAATCAGGGAAAAATTGACCTTATTAGTGCGCGACATCCTTTAATTGACCAAAAATCCGTTGTACCAATCAGTGTATCCTTGGGACTTAATTTTAATACACTGGTTATTACAGGTCCTAATACAGGCGGAAAAACCGTTACCCTTAAAACCTTGGGCCTTTTATGTTTAATGGCAATGTGTGGACTTATGATTCCTGCCGAACAGGGAAGTAAAATTGCTGTTTTTGACAGAATACTTGCCGATATAGGCGATGAGCAAAGCATCGAACAGTCACTTTCTACCTTCTCTGCACATATGGTTAATATAGTTTCCGTATTAAAGCTTGCGACTAATAATTCACTCGTTCTACTTGATGAGCTTGGGGCCGGTACGGATCCTATAGAGGGTGCGGCGCTTGCAAAGGCTATTCTTATTGAACTTGGAGCTCGCGGTGCTAAAATTGCCTCAACTACCCATTATGCTGAGCTTAAAACATATGCTTTGGATACCGAAAACGTTGAAAATGCCTCCTGTGAGTTTTCAGTTTCAGACCTTAAACCCACCTATAAGCTGCTTATCGGTGTTCCGGGTCGGTCTAATGCATTTGCAATTTCAAAACGACTGGGTCTCGATAACTCTATAATAGAGAATGCAAAAGGACATATTTCAGAAGAAAATCAGCGTTTTGAAAATGTTATTGCATCCTTAGAAAAGGCAAGACAAAATGCTGATAAGGAGCGACAGCGAGTTACTCGTTTAAAACACGAGCTACAGGAAGAAAAGGCTAAATCTCAGCAGAGCACCTATGACACCAATAAGGAACAGGAAAAAATATTGATGCAAACCCGTGCTCAGGCTGAAAGAATTCTTGAGCAGGCCAGATACAAAGCGAATGTTTTACTTACTGAACTTGAAGATACTAAGAAAAAGTTAAACGCCGAAACTGCCGCCAAGCAGGTTTCCTATGCAAAAAATATAATTGATAAAACCATAACCGATATTGAACGCATTTCTGACCCTGTTATTAAAAAGCAGGAAGCCAAGTATGTTTTACCCCGAGAACTTAAGGTTAACGATGAGGTTTTAATATTTGATTTAGGCAAAAAAGCCGTTATAACAAACATAGACAAAGCCAAAAGCAAGGCCTACGTTACGGCAGGAAATATGAATATTTGGGTTGATATTAAAAATTTACGCCTTATTGAAGAAAAAACACAACCGAAAAAAGAAAACAAAAAGATTTCAGGAATTACCTCAAGAGCAGAACGTAATGCAACAAGTGAAATTGATATGCGCGGTATGTCTGTGGATGAAGGCTTATTAGAGCTTGACAGATATATTGACAACGCCGTTATGGCCGGAATCGGAAGCATTACGATTATACACGGAAAAGGAACAGGCGTACTGAGAAAAGCCGTACACGAGCATTTAAAGCATCACAGAAGCATAAATAGTTATAGGCTCGGTGTATTTGGCGAAGGTGAAGCAGGTGTTACCATCGCGGAAATCAAGTAAAAAAAATCACTCTTCAGTTTTTTTGAAGAGTGATTTTTATTTTATACCTTTAAAACAACCTTGCCCGCATTTTCACCGCGATATAAAATATCGTGTGCTTCGGAAGCTTGAGTAATAGGTAACACTTTATATATAGTAGGTTTGATTTCGCCTGCACTAACCTTTGGCCAAACCTCTTTAACAAGGCTTGAAAGTATCTCAGCCTTAACCTTGGGTGTGCGTGAACGAAGTGTACTGCCGATTATACGAATGTTTCTAACGTATATATTTCTTAGATCTATTTCGGTCATATCTCCCGCAAGGGTCGCTATCATTATCCATCGGGCACCACGCTGAAGATAGGGGAGACATTCGCCCATCATTTTACTGCCTAAGCAATCTATCGCAACGTCAACAGGATGTCCCTCATCCAACTGCTGTTTAAGTACCTCGGCAATATTTTCCTTCTTGGTATTTACAATAAGATCGGCTCCAAGATGGGCAATTTTTTCCTTCATACCGTCATCTATAACCGTTGTAATTACCCTTATTCCAAATGCTTTGGCCATAGGTATAACAACACTTGCCAGACCGCTTGCGCCTGCGTGCATAAGCAGGGTATTACCCGGTTCTATTTTACCTTCAATGAATAAATTTAAATAAGCCGTTGCAAATGCCTCGGGAATAGCGGCCGCCTCTATCATGGAACAGTTTTCGGGAACGGGCATCATCATATCATAGCGTATTGCGGCGTACTGAGCATAACCGCCACCGCCAAGAAGGGCACAAACCTTATCTCCAACCTTCCAGTTACTGTTTGCTAATGCCTCTTCGCCTAAAGAAACAATCTCACCGGAAATTTCAAGACCCATCCATTCGGGGCATCCCGGAGGCGGTGGATAATTACCCTCACGCTGTAAAAGGTCGGCGCGATTAAGTGCAGCGTATTCAATTTTAACAAGTGCCTCGTCACTTTTAATAACGGGATCGGGAACATCTGCCCAAATTAAATCTTTACTTTCTTTAATTAAAACTGCTTTCATAATTAAATCTCCTTTGAATCTATATATTCAGCCGCTTTTAAAACCTTTATTGCATCGGTTATTAAAGGTTGAGCAGGTGTTGCACATTCATCGTGCTCGGTAACGCAAAGGTAAAGGTATGAACCAACAACAGGGTTTAATAATCTGTGCTTTCTGCATTTTGCTCCACCGCACAAAAACAGATGCGGAATACCAAGCTGCTGTTTTAAAGTAGCGGATATTTTAAAGTTTTCACTAAGTTCATGCTCAGTATTGGCGCAGGTAACTATCTTACTTATATCTGCTCCACGTTCCTTTTGGGCCTGAGCAATTTTTAAAACGGCATCCAAAGGCAAAAATCTATTTGTATGTGAGGAAATCAAAACCTCTTTACCCATTTTATGAAGGTCGCTAATAAGCATTTTCTGCTTTAATATCGTCGCTTCGTCGTAGGTAAGTTCATCTACTGAAGGTCTGAATAAATCACCGGGCATATCATAAAGAGTTCCACCGTTCTCCATAGCAAGCATAAGCTCTTGAGAACATTGCTCGTCAGATTTACCTGCATTTAGTTGTGAACGGTAGTTTGTAACGTATGCCGGCTTATCCTCCATGGCATCAAAAAGCTCTTTATATATTTCTGCTTTTCTGTATTCCGGTTTAAGCATTTCAATTTGGACTCCGAAAGCATCGGCACCGGCTTTTTTACCATTTTCTATAAGCTCTAAAATTCTTTGAGGAGTTCTTGCCTGCACCATAACCGTAAGAATAGGTCTGTCAAATCCTAAAAAAGTCTTTTTCATAATATTACCCCTTATTCCTCATAATGTTTCTGCCGCCATCCATAAGAATGTTAACGCCTGTAACAAATGCGGCTTTTTCACCGGCAAGATAAATAATCATATCAACAATTTCCTGAGGCTCAGCAGCTCTGCCAACTAATGTTTTCATGCTTGCCATACCCGGACGGGTGAGAACAGGACCCGGAGAGACACAAACACAGCGTACGCCGTATTTACCACCGTAAAGAGCAACTGATTTTGTAAGGCCGTTCATTGCAGCGCTTTTTGATGTTGAGTATGCAATATTGGTTCCGCAGCCTTCTTCGCCTGTTATTGAGCCAATATTTATTATAACACCGCTTTTTTGTTCGCGCATATATTTCATCGCAGCATGACAAAAATAAAACTGTCCTTTAAGATTAACGTCAATACCCCAATCATAAACCTCAATAGGCACGTCAGGAAACTCTTTATCAAAGCAGTTTAACATTCTACATTCAGCACCACCTGCAAGGTTTATTACAACATCAACGCTACCGAATTTTTCATTAGCTAAAGCACAGGCGGCACATACCTGTGTGTAATCGCGCACATCACAAACGGTACCTATTGCATTGCCGCCGTCAGCTATAATTTGGTCAACGCATTTCTGTAGTGCGTCCTCATTTACATCCGTAAGCACAACATTATAGCCCTGCTTTGCAAAACATTTAGCACTTAAAAAACCCATGCCTGATGCTGCGCCGGTTATAATTACAGTTTTTGCCATAAAAACACCTCTTTACAGGATTATGACTATAGTTTAAAGCTTTTTCTCTTGTTTCTCAATAGTAAAAACGATATTATATTAACATAAACGATACAAAATATAACAAAAATGCTTGAAATCTTTATAAAAAATGGTATATTTAATGTGGTGATAAGAATGAGTTTGTTTGAAAATATTAAAATATGGAATATAAACGGGACAGCAAACGTGCCTCTTTTGCAAAATGAGGTAAGAAGTATTGAAAACCGAAGATGGTACGGAATTGCTCTTGCAAAATCAGGTAAGATTATATACCGTCATAATGGTAAAGAATACGTCTCTGACCCTGAGCACGTCGTGTTTTTACCGCAAAATGCATCCTATAATTTTGAATGCAAACATAGTGGCTTATTTCCTGTAATTAACTTTATTGCAAGTCCTGATTTTATAAAAAAAGATTTCTGCTCAATTAAAATAAAAAATACCGAAAAGCTTTTTAAAACTTATAAGCTTTTGGAGCAGGCAATACTTTTTAAAAACACAGGCGGAAGCATAAAAGCGTATTCATTACTTTATGAAATATTTTATCAAATAGAATGTCAACAAGAAGACAGATTTTCGGATACAAAAATACTTAATCCTGTTATTGAAATGATTGAGGAAAGATTCGGTGATCCGGAGCTTAGTAATTCAAACCTTGCAATGAGTGTAAATATAAGCGAGGTATATTTACGAAAGTTATTTAATAAAACCTACGGTATGCCTGTACATAAGTATTTGCTGAATTTTCGTATAAAAAAAGCGCAGTCACTACTGAGTGACCGCACTCTTTCTATTACACAGGTATCGATTAAAACAGGTTTTTCAAGTGTATATCATTTCTGCCGTTCCTTTAAAAACGAAACAGGATATACACCCACGCAGTTCAGGGAAAGAAACCTTGAGTTTATGTGATTAGTCCTTCTTAATTACGTATGAAAAATCCGTAGTTCCTGTTTTTAAAGTTACTTTTATGCTTGTTAAATCAGAGCTATACGCAAAACAGGTGTTTTGTGTTGCAACCGGAATAACTACGCAGCCGCCAACAAGGTCGTTTTGTAATTTTTGCAAATCGGTTTTGTTGGCTTTAAAATATTTAAGATAGTTTGCTTTATCACCGTCGGTGGAGATAACGGGGAATAAACACATATCATATGTGGGTGAAACAAGCTGTTTTTGTAAAGCTTCAAGTTCATCGGAAGGGGTAAGATTCACCGTAACACCAAAAAGATTTTGCCAATTACCTGCAATATCAACAAGTGCTTGGTGCATTATAGGGTCATTATAATAAATAATTTCAATGGTTCCCGCACTTTTATCCTTTAAGCCTGCAACAGCACTCTTGTAAAGCAAAACGCTATCAACACCATTAAAAGAAACAGGTGAGATAGATTCATCCTTTGTAATAACCTTTGGAAAAACAGAAGAAGAAACCGTATAGCCTTTAATAAGTGCAGATGAGTATTTGTCCCTGTTGAAGGAAGAACAAAACGCTTTTCTAAGTTCGTGCGAGTACTTATTTTTATTTAAAGTAAGTAACCAGGATATATTTTCGAATTCTACGGTGTTCAGACCTAATCCCACGGTATCCGCTATATCCGACGTTTCTATTTGTGCAATATCAACGTTACCGTCTTTTAATCTTTCAAAAGCAGTTTTATCCGAATCATAAGTAAAGATTACTGCAGAATTTTTAGCTATAAAGTCGCCGTTATAGTGAGGATTGGTCCATATTCGAAGCTTGTTGTTTTCTGTATCCCAAAGTCTTAATCGGTACGAACCGTTAGAAAGGGTATTTTCCGAGGTCATTCCGTATTTACCGTTACATTCTTCAAAAAAATCATTACGACAGGGCATAGCTATAGGCAAAGAAAGTAATTCAAATAATTCCTTTGAGCTAACGCCTGCCTCAACCTCAATTTTAAGTGTTGCATTATCTACAACGGATACACCCAAAGTTGATGTTGGTGCGTCACCTGAAATAACCTTTTTTGCATTTTTTATAACCAATAGCTTTTCAGCATACGGGGCGTTGTTTTTAGGATCGGCACCACGTTTTATACCATAAACAAAATCCTGTGCGGTGAGAGACTTCCCATCACTCCATTTTATATTATCCCTTAAAATGAAGGTATAGGTTTGACCAGATGAGGAGTACTCCTTTGCTGCACCGTTTACTACGTTACCTTCTTCATCCTCACGCATAAGTCCTTCATAAATATTCCGTGAAATAAGAAGCTCAGAAGTGGTTTTTGCGAGTTGCGGATCAACCGTACGGGGCATTTCGTTAATTTCGTAATATATTATTGCATTGGCACTGTCGCTTTCACAGCCTGTAAATATTAAGGCTATAAACAATACAGTTAGAATTATTGTTAAAACTTTTTTCATTTTAATTACCTCAACTTATATATACATTGTAATACACACCTTGTCTCATTTCAAGTATTTATTTTACTGTAAAGAAAAATACTTGACACCCTTAAATATTTGTGTTATAATTCCAAATGTAAAGTTTTTTACTTTACAAGAAGAGGAGTTTTTATGTCGGATAAAATAAAAGTTTCTGTCCTGCTTGATAATTATGGTATGCTATTAAGCGAAAAGCAACGTAATATTATGGAGTGTTATTATTATGATGACCTTTCTCTTTCGGAAATTTCCGAAAACGAGGGAATAACACGTCAGGGTGTTCGTGATATATTAAAACGATGTGAAACGTCACTTATTGAATACGATAATAAGCTTGCCCTTATTGAAAAAATCGGAAAACTTAAAAAGTATTCTTGTGCTATTGATAGGGAAGTTGTAAAAAATAATTCCCAGCTTAAACAGCTTATTGACCTTATAGAAGATATGTAAAGGAGAAAAAACGTGGCTTTTGATAGTTTAAGCGATAAACTTAATAGTGTTTTTAAAAGGCTGCGTTCTCGCGGAAAGCTTAGTGAAAACGACGTTAAGCAGGCTATGCGTGAGGTGCGTCTTGCACTTTTAGAAGCTGATGTTAACTATAAGGTAGCTAAAGATTTTACTAATACTGTTTCAGAGAAATGTATTGGCGCAAACGTAATGGAAAGCCTTACCGCTCCCCAAATGGTTGTAAAGATTGTACGTGATGAGCTTACAGCTCTTATGGGAAGTGAGCAGGCGCGCCTTAAAACCGCATCAAAAATACCTACAGTTATTATGATGTGCGGCTTACAGGGCTCCGGTAAAACTACGCATTCAGCCAAGCTTGCCCGTTTCTTGAAAGGACAAGGTCACAGACCTATGCTTGTTGCTTGCGACATATACCGTCCTGCTGCTATAGAGCAGTTAAAGGTTGTTGGTGAAGCAGTTGGCGTTCCCGTATTTGAAAAGGGAACCATTGCCCCCGAAAAGATTGCTGCTGAGGCAATCAAGCTCGCACGGGATTACGGTAACGATTTTGTTATTCTTGATACAGCCGGTCGTCTTCACATTGATACCGAGCTTATGGATGAACTAAAAAGAATAACCCAAACAGTAGAAGTAAACAATATTTTGCTTGTTGTTGACTCAATGGTGGGTCAGGATGCAGTTAATATCGCCAAAGCCTTTAACGATATTCTTGAGATTGACGGAATAATTCTTACTAAGCTTGACGGTGATACACGTGGCGGTGCTGCACTGTCTATTCGAGCGGTAACAGGTAAGCCCATAATGTTCACAGGTGTTGGCGAAAAGCTTGATGAGCTTGATGAATTCCACCCTGACCGAATGGCCTCAAGAATTCTCGGGATGGGTGATATGCTTTCTCTTATTGAGCGTGTTGAAAACGAAATTGATGAAAAAAAGGCCGAAGAAACCGCCAAGAGATTACAACAAAACAAATTTGATATGAACGATCTTCTTGATCAGTTCCAACAAATAAAGAAAATGGGTAGCATTAAAAGCGTTCTTTCGATGCTACCGGGTATGGAAAGACAAATCAAGGACGCGGATATTGATGATAGACAACTCCTAAGGGTTGAGGCCATTATTAAATCAATGACCAATGCTGAACGCGCAAAGCCTGACCTTATAAATGCATCACGGAAACGTAGAATCGCCGCAGGAAGCGGTATGAGTGTTGAAGAGGTAAATAAGCTTCTTCGCCAATATGAACAGATGAAAAAAATGTTCAAACAGTTTTCCGGCAAAAACGGAAAACGCAAAATTCCGGGAATGATGAAAATGCCCGGTGGATTCAATTTTTAAAGAGAGCTAAAATTTCTCTTTTTATAAATAAATATGCTATTTGGGAGGTGTAAGTAAATGGCAGTTAAAATCAGACTTCGTCGTATGGGTGCTAAAAAGGCTCCTTTTTATCGTGTAGTTGTTGCTGATTCTCGTTTCCCCCGTGACGGACGCTTCATTGAGGAAATAGGTTATTTTAACCCCAATACCGATCCGGCTGAGGTTAAGATTGATGGCGACAAGGCAAAGACCTGGATAGCAAACGGCGCACAGCCGACCGATACCGTTAAGGCTCTGCTTAAGAAGAACGGTATTCTTTAATCGGAGGGTACAATTATGCAAGAACTTTTAATAGCTATTGCTTCCGGTCTTGTTGAAAAGCCGGAAGAGGTAACCGCTACCGTAGACGAGCCCAACGAGGAAGGCGTTGTTGTATACCACCTCCACGTTGCTGATGACGATATGGGTAGAGTTATTGGCAAGCAGGGTAGAATTGCTAAGGCAATCCGTACCGTAATGCGTGCCGCTGCTAACCGCAACAACCAGAAGATTGCGGTTGAGATTGACTAATTCAAGTTTAATGGGGTTGTCCTGATAGACAGCCCCATTATTACTAAAAAGATATTAAAGGTGAGTTATGAAAAAACAGTTTTTAGAAGCGGGAAAAATCTCAGGAACACACGGTGTACGCGGAATGCTTCGTGTTCAATCCTGGTGTGATTCAAATGAGGTTTTTTGCAATTTCAAAAAGCTTTACTTAGATAAAAACGGTGAGAATATGCTTTGCGTCAGCAGCTCCTCTCCTCATGGAAACGTAGTTATAATGAAAATAAAGGGCATTGATACCATTGAGGAAGCTGAAGCGCTAAGAAATAAAATTATCTACGTCAACCGCGAACAATTAAATCTTGATGAGGGCACCTACCTTATTGAGGATCTTATAGATTGCAAGGTTTTTCACGCAGATAATAAAGAACCGCTAGGTGTAATAACCGACGTTTCAAAAACAGGCTCCAACGACGTATGGCATATTGAAAAGGATGGTAAGGAATTCCTTATTCCTGTAATTGACGATGTAGTTATAAGGGTAGCAGTAGATGAGGAAAGTGTGTTTATACGTCCTTTAAAGGGGATTTTTGATGATGAAGATTGATATAATGACACTTTTTCCCGAAATGTGCGAACGGGTCGTTAGTGAGAGCATCATAGGTAGAGCAATTAAGGCCGAAAAGGTTGAAATTCACTGCACAAACATTCGAGATTTTGCAGGTAACAAACACAATAAGGTAGATGATGCACCTTACGGCGGCGGTATGGGAATGATAATGAGCGCTCAGCCAATATACGATTGCTTTAATTCATTGTATGACCCCGAAAAAGAAGACAAGCCCCACTTAATTTATATGTCACCTAAGGGAAAAACTTTTAACCAAAAAAAGGCTGTTGAGCTTTCACAAAAAGAACATATTGTGCTATTATGCGGTCATTACGAAGGCATTGATCAACGCGTAATAGAAAAAATTGTTGACGAAGAAATATCTATAGGGGATTACGTGCTTACAGGTGGCGAGCTTCCTGCCCTTGTTGTTGCAGATGCAGTTTGCAGAATGCTTCCGGGTGTTCTTTCTGATGATATTTGTTTTGAGGAAGAAAGTCATTTTGCAGGCACCCTTGAATTTCCACAGTATACAAGACCTGCCGTGTGGCAGGATATGCCTGTTCCCGAGGTGCTTCTTTCGGGTAATCATGCACAGATAAATAAGTGGAGATGTGAAAAAAGCATTGAGGAAACATTTAATAAAAGACCGGATATAATAGATAGGGAGCATTTATCAAAAGAACAGGCAAGGTATTTAAACGAGCTTGAAAATAAATCACAGGGCTAAAAAACATTCTATTTTTTACCAAATGTATATTGCGAAATAGACAAAAGGCGACACTTCAAAAAGTCATTGTTTGGCAAAATACGAAAACTTGAAGTTTTTTAATTGACGAAAAAAAGTTATGTGATATAATATATTTGGTAAATAAATTCTCAAAATTTATCAGTAGGCTTAAAGTTGTATATCCATTATATGATAAGGAGTTATTTTCATGTGCGTTAAAGATGTTGTTATCCAGAATCAGGTAGGTCTTCATGCTCGCCCTGCAACCTTTTTCATTCAAAAGGCGAATGAGTTTAAATCTTCCATTTGGGTTGAAAAGAATGAGCGTCGTGTAAACGCTAAAAGTCTTTTAGGTGTCCTTTCTCTTGGTATAATCGGCGGTTCTGCAATTAAGATTATTGCTGACGGTTCTGACGAGAAGGAAGCAGTAGAAGGTCTTATTCAGCTTGTTGAATCCGGCTTTAACGATTAGTTATTTCTTGTTTAAAGCCGTTCGTAAAGAACGGCTTTAAATTATTTTATTTTTTTTGAAAATTTCTCTTGATTTTTTCTTTCAATAGTGGTAGAATACCATTGTTGCCGTTAAATGGCTAATATATCCGGGTGTGGCTCAGTTTGGTAGAGCGCTTGAATGGGGTTCAAGAGGCCGCTGGTTCGACTCCAGTCACTCGGACCAATAAAAGCAAGTCATTATTGACTTGCTTTTATTTTTTTAATTTATAAAATGTTAAAATTAACGTTTAAATTTGATAATATTCATACTGTATACTTTTATCATACCAAATGCGAGAACAAGTGCATATGTTTATTTTCGGACAATCGCCCGAAATAAGGCCTTAAACAGAAACACGCAGGGGAATTATTACCCGCATTTGATAAAACACTCAGGCACAGCTCAAAACGGCGAGCTGTGCCTGAGACGATTTATGGGATACTATTTTCCACAAATTTTATCAAAGGAAGGATTACAAGCATAAAAGTTTTTAGAATTCAACTTATCGGTTGCAATTCTCAAGCCTTCACCTGAACAACAATGGTGAAATGCTTTTGCGACGTCTTTTATTTTATATTTTCCACTTGATTTCAATGCTTTCTTTTGAGGCGGTTATGCGCTCTATCAGGCAGTCAACCACCGTGATTTTGTCGCTCACCGACAGTTCATCCCAATGCTCAAAATATCCGCTGATTTCACCCACATCATTTGTGCGGTTTCTCTCTAATGAAACAATCTCGGCGTCAAGTTCTTTCTTTTCAGCGTCAAGTTCAGAAATGCGGTTATTTATGTACTGCATTACCGTATCATTTGCCGCGGAAATTTTTTCGAGCAAAGAGGATATTTCTTTGTCAATCTCTTCTATGCGTGTTTTAAGTTTTACAACTTGCAGGTTACAGCCATCCTGCTGTTTCTTTGACAGTGTCTGAAACTCCGCTAATTTTTTCTGCATTTCTTTGAATACAATATCATCTACAACATCAGCATCCAGTGAGCCAAAATGACATCCACCGGCGTGATATTTGTTTGTGCAGAGATAATAACGGTTGTCGGACTTAGTTTTGCACTTATAAATCTTAGCGGTTAAAGCATATCCGCAGTTTGCACATTTGATTTTACCCGCAAGCCAGGTTGCTTTTGCCTTAATGGGACGAGCAACACTTTGATTGTTTAAGCACTTGGAACGGCATTTAATCCATGTTGCCGAATCAACGAGCCCCTCGTGGGGAGCCAAAACCAATGTGTGACCTACTAAGGATATGGTTTTTCGCTTAAGATTATCGCCCGAATAAAGATACGCTCCGTTTATACCGATAAAGTCTTGCGGTGGGTTAACAATGTTTGTGCCTTGCGCTTTAAAAAACTCATAAAGCTGATAATCGGCTTTTACATACGCGGGGTTGATTACCACATCACG
>JAZSEH010000017.1:0-3215 GCA_045531585.1 Acutalibacteraceae bacterium | reverse complement strand
GTTTGGTTCTTTGCTATGCTCCAACCAACTATCCGTCTTGTTGCTACGTCTATAATACCGCATAAATATAACTTGGTTCTGTAACACTTGAGTTCGGTTATATCAGAACACCATAGATAGTTCGCAACTGTTACCCCAAATTTATCCTTTATTAGATTTTCTTCTATACACTGCTGTTCTGTCGGTTTAGGTGGTCTTGGCTTACCGGTTCTACCACTTTTTGCGGCCAAACCGTTCTTCTTGAGTATTCTTGCAATACGGTATTCGCTTATGTTTATGTTTTCCCAAAGCAGTTCTCTGCGAATTCGTATTCTGCCATAATTGCCTTTGTGCTTTTTAAAACAGTTAATTACTGCCTTTTCCAGTTCTTTTTCTTCATTATCCTGCTCTTTGGCAATACGGTAATACTCGCTTCTGGACACACCCAACAGTTTGCATACTTCACTCGTTTTGTAGTTTCTTAACTCCAATTTTGCAAATTTTACTCGTCTGCCGGGTGTTTCGCAAAGTATGCCGCTGCTTTTTTTAATATTTCCATCTCCATTTTTAAGCGTTCGTTTTCTTTGCGAAGTTTTCTGAGTTCCGCATCTTCTGAACGCTGATGACCTTTTCCGACAAAGGCTTCTTCTCCGTGGGTTTCGTACTCATCAATCCATCGGTAGAGCATTATCTTGTTAATGCCCATCTTTTCTGCCACCACGGCGTGCTTGATTCCATCTTTTAAGACTAATTCACACGCTTTGACTTTAAATTCTTTGCTGAAAGTTCGTTTCATAGTGAACACCTCTCTGAATGTATTTTACCATTCACTCTTCGTTGTGTCCACTTTTACTATACAACTTTCACCTCTTCACTCTTCACTTTTCTCTTAAATACAAGGATTTTTGGGAAGTAATAAGTAAGAAGTAATAGTGAAGAAGTTCAGGACAATATGGATTCGAACGACCGAAACACACGATATACCTTGTTTGATTTATAGTTTTATGCTATAATTCAATAAAGGCGGTGATGCTTGTGCGTAAAACAGTCAAGAAAAAATTGTTTTTTTCGGTCTTGTTATTATTTGTTTTTTTGATGTTGTTTTATTTGATTTTCACCGCAGTTAGCATAGTTAATTATAGCAAAAAGGATAATAAAACTCATAGTGACGTGGCTATTATTTTGGGTGCAGCCGTTTCAAATGGTGAGGTTTCACCTGTGTATCGGGAAAGAATCAATCACGGAATATGGCTTTATGAAAACGGCTACGTTGATTACTTGATACTTACCGGCGGTGTCGGAGAGGGTAGCACCTATTCGGATGCATATATTGCAAAGCAATATGCGGTTTCTAAAGCAGTCCCTGAAGAAGTGATTTTTATCGAAGAAAAATCAACTATTACAGAAGAAAATCTTGAAAATGCCAAAGCAATAATGAATGAGAATTCTTTTGATACGGCAATTATTGTCAGCGATCCTTTACATATGAAACGTGCAATGCTAATGTCAAAGGATCATAGTATTAAAGCATATTCCTCGCCAACCCCCACATCGATGTATAGGACCTTAAAGACGAAAATTCCTTTTTTGGCAAGAGAAGAATTTTTCTATATTGGATATTGCATTGTGAGAATTTTCAGGTAAGAAACAAAGCTTTTCGACTACCGATTTGCATTATACCACTACTCCTTGATTGCTTTGCAAGGGTGTGATATAATGCTTAAAAATAAACCGCTTATTTCGGAGGTATAAAAATGGCTAAAAACAATAGATTTATAAAGACCTATTCCCAGGGAATGGGTGCTGTAGAAATTTGGGTAGATAAGGAAACAGGCGTAAATTACCTGTACCGCCAAAGCGGTTACTCAGGGGGAATGACGGTACTGCTTGGCGTTGACGGCAAGCCTGTAATCACCCCGCAGGAAGGAAACTAAGACACAGCATTTAGGAGGATACTATGGAATCAAAGGCAAAAAAACAGGGACTTTTTATACTTGGTGTGGCAATCTGCATAGGGGTGGCCGCGGTATCTGTTTTAATAGAGAAGCTTATTCCCGGGGAACTGCTGGGAGCATCAATTATTGCCCTGTTTACGGGCACTATTATCAACAGCTTTTTTCACCCCGATTGGATTAAACCTGCCCTTAAATTTACCTCAAAAAGAATTTTAAAGGTGGCTATAATTCTTCTTGGCGCATCCCTATCGGTAGGCACTATTATGTCGGTGGGGAAAATGACCTTTTTTGTAATGCTGTTTACCTTTGCTATGTGCTTTGGCGGTGGTTATTTTGTGCGCAAGCTTTTCGGCCTTAATTGGAAGCTTGGCAACCTTATTTCTGCAGGCACGGGCATTTGCGGCGGCTCGGCCATTGCGGCCATTGCCCCTGTAATTGATGCAGAGGATAAGGATATTGCCTTTGCCATGTCCTCCACCTTTATATTTGATATGATAATGGTGGCGCTGTACCCCCTTATGGGAAAGGCTCTGGGTATGACCGATATCGCCTACGGAATATGGGCGGGTACCTCAGTTAACGATACCGCCAGCGTTGTGGCCTCAGGCTACGCATTTTCCGAAATTGCAGGTGACTTTGCCACAATGGTAAAGCTTACCCGTACCATTGCAATTATCCCAACCGTGCTGGTTTTTGCCTACGTTGGTACCCGAATTAAACAAAGGGAGCTGAAAACCGCAGGTAACGGTCAAAGGGTAAATATTGTAAAAATTATTCCATGGTTTATAGGCGGATTTTTACTGCTGGCCGTTTTAAACAGCGTAAACCTTATACCCTCGTCGGTAGCCTCGGTAATAAAGAGTACCAGCAAATTCTTAATGGTAACCGCCCTAGCGGCCATAGGCCTTGGTACAAGCCTTACCGACTTTAAAAAGGCGGGACTTCGTCCAATGTTCTACGGAATCACCATAGATACCCTTGTAACCCTTACGGCACTTATAGTGGTGTGGTGTATGGGGCTTATGTAATAAGCGGCAAACCGAGACCTCCTGTCCCAATCCATCGGATTGGATAGAGGCCTTTGGTGGTGCAGAAAAAGGCGGTATTCTGGTAGGCTTTGAAAAGTTTAAAAAAACAACCCCCGTTGAGGCACACTCCGTAAGGAAGTGTGCCTCAATGATATCCGTCCCTATCCAGAACGGGTGATATATCTTCGATATGATATCGCACTTTGTGCGATAATGAAAATAGGTTGGTGAAAAAGCGCAAATGCGCTTTTTC
>JAZSEH010000015.1:0-20591 GCA_045531585.1 Acutalibacteraceae bacterium | reverse complement strand
ATCTATTTCGCCAACGGTAAACATATTGTCGGTTGGTTTTGTATCTGATTGCAGCTTTTGTTATCCCATATTTCAAAGAATATTTAATTAAGGCTTGACGATACAGCATTGTTTGTGTTACAGTTTTCATGACGAATGGTTTATCCTCCTGTACGTTTTGATTCAGCAACTTAACTGTAACACAGGATTTTCCATTCGTCACTCTTTTTTTACTCCTTACTGTAACACATCTATTGTAAACCTACAAGAGTATCTTCTTCAGCGCGCCACATATAATTGATTTCTTTTTCGTTTTATGTTATAATTAATAAAGTTTTCCACTGAAAGACTTTAGGCAAGGGGGTAATTATTCTGTTCCTCTATGTATGATTAACATTTTAAAACGAGGTGAACCAAATGTCCCATCCCATAAAGCATTTCATTACCATTACCCGTCACCGCCACAAGGTGATAGCCCACTGTTTTAAGGCAGGTATAGGCTTTCAGGGGCTTTTTCACGACCTTTCAAAGTACACCCCTGCGGAATTTATTCCCGGCGCAAAATATTTTCAGGGAACAAGGAGCCCAAATGAGGAGGAGCGCCGTCTTTTCGGGTACTCGACTGCCTGGATGCACCATAAGGGGAGAAACCGCCACCATTTTGAATATTGGAACGACCTTAACACAAAATCGGGCTACTATGAAAGCGTGCCTATGCCCATCCGCTTTATTAAGGAGATGTTTTGTGACCGCGTGGCCGCAAGCAAAATTTATAAAGGAGATACCTACACTGACCGAGTTCCCCTTGATTACTATTTAAATTCACGGGCCCGTCAGCGTATGCATGAAAGCACCGCCGATATTCTTGAAGCCTGGCTTAATATGCTTGTTCGTGATGGAGAAAAGGCCACCTTTTCCTACATAAAATCTCTTAAAAATAAATAATTTTTTTACCGCCCCTTAAGGGCGGTTATTTTTTGGCTAGCCTAATGATTTGGCTATTTTGCCCTATATAATATATATATTATTATATAAATATATTTTATTTCCTTATTGTAATTTGCGAAATTTTAATGTATAATAGACTTGTATAATTATAAGGAAAAGTATCCTTTAAAAATAAAAAAATCAAACACGTAAAAAATATGGGAATGTAAAGGTGGTTGAATATGAAAATTGAATCTTTAAATGACGTTTGGGCGGCCGTGAAAGAGTACTGTCTTAAAAGTATGACCGAGGTTGCCTTTAACTGCTGGCTTAAGGACCTGCACCCCATTGAGCTGCGCTCAGGGGAATTTGTAATGGGTATTGATAACGAATACCGCAAGGGTATAATTGAGGAAAATTATACCGATCTTTTAAAAAGCGCCCTTAAGCATATTATGGGAATGGATTTTGAAATAATCCTTCTTATAGAAAACGAAAACGGTGAGGTTATTACCGATTCCATGCCGGAGGATTTTTCCTTTGCCTCCTGCTTTACCTTTGAAAATTTTATAGTTGGTCCCACAAACCGTTTTGCCCACGCCGCATCAATGGCGGTTGCGGATAACCCCAACATAATCTATAACCCTCTGGTAATTTACGGTAACTCGGGCGTTGGTAAAACCCACCTTATGCTGGCTATAAAAAATCATATGCACAAAAAATTTCCTAACAGAAATATTGAGTACATAAGATGTGAGGATTTTACCAATCAGATGATTACCTCCCTGCAGGACGGTACAATAAGTGAATTCAGGCAGAAGTTCAGAACGGCCGACGTTTTACTTATGGATGACATTCAGTTTATTGCCGGTAAGGAGCAAACTCAGGAGGAGTTCTTTAACACCTTCAATGCACTGACACAGAACAATAAACAGATTGTTGTTACAATGGACCGTCCGCCCAAGGATATTAAAACTCTGGATGACAGAATTCGCTCACGCCTTGAAAACGGCCTGTTTGCCGATATTGTTCCCCCTGATTTTGAAACAAGGGTTGGAATACTTAAGAAAAAGGCACAGGAGCTGGGCATTACCTCTGACGATACAATATTCTACTTTGTTGCCGAGCATATTAAGAGCAATACCCGTCAGCTTGAGGGTGTTATAAAGAAGCTTCACGCCTACGTAAACATTCAGGGCAGGGAGCCAACCATTTCGGTAATACAGGACTTTATTCGTGAGGTTATAAGCGATTCACAGCCTGAGCCTGTACGTATTGAAAAGATAATAAGTGAGGTTGCAAGAAGCTACAACGTATCGGAAAATGATATACTTTCCTCCCGTAAAACCGCACAGCTTGCCCTTGCCCGTCAGGTGGCAATGTATATTGCAAGGGAGACTACCGACCTTTCCTACAAAATGATAGGCGAAAGCTTCGGCCGTGACCACACAACGGTGCTTTACAACGTTAATAAAATAGAGAAATTTCTTGAGGACAAGCCCTACGAAAAGGAAATGATTGAGAATATGATTAAGAACCTGAAAGAGGCTTAATTTATCCACATTTTCCACCTTAATTAACACAGCACTTTTTAACACAGCGTTGGATAACGTTTTTTCAGAAAAGTAATTAACAAATTATAAAATTTTTTACTAAACTCAAAAAACGCTTGTCCGCGGTACACCAAATAACTTATCCACCGTTTTAACCTAATATAATAATAATTATATTTTTATATTCTTTCTTAAGGAGAATTTTTATGATTTTTGAAGTTGAACGCGAAAAACTGCTTACCGCCGTTTCTAATCTTTCAAGAATAGTTTCATCCAAAACCTCCCTTCCTGTGCTTGAAGGTATACTTATCAGCGCGGAACAGGGAAAATTAACCCTTATTTCCTACAATCTTGAAATGGGAATAAAAAAGGAAATTTACTCAAACACCAAGGAAAGCGGTGACATTGTTATCCCTGCACGCTTTTTTGCCGACATTCTTCGCAGAATGAACGGTGTTAGTGTTGAGGTTGAATGTGATGACCGTCTTATGTGTCACATTCGCTCAGGTGGCGCCGTGTTTGACATTATGGGTATGGCTGCATCGGATTATCCTGAGCTTCCCTCCTTTACCGATGGCGAACAGATTTCAGTTGAGCCTGAAATAATGAAGGATATGGTAAGGGGAACTCTTTTTGCTGTTGCCCAGAACGAAGGCACCCGTCCAACCCTTACAGGTATAAACATTTCTGTTGAGGATAAGGTTTTACAGTTTGTTGCCATTGACGGTTACAGACTTGCTATTCGCCGCCAGAAGGTTAATACTGAAAACAACGTTTCCTTTATAATGCCGGGTAAGGCTATAAGTGAGGTTGTTAAGCTTATTACCGATGACAGTGAGGATATTGATATTAACATAGGCACAAAGCTTGTTGCTTTTACCGTAGACGGCTACACCTTTATTTCCCGTGTATTCGAGGGTGAGTTTGTAAATTACAAAAAAACCATTCCCGAACAGTACAAGCAGCGTCTTTTTATAAACACAAGGGATTTAATTGACGTTATTGAGCGTATTTCAATAATTATAAGCGACAGCTTTTCCACACCTGTACGCTGTATTGTTAATGAGGATAAAATTCTCTTTAGCTGTGCAACTGCAGTTGGCCGTGCTACCGAGGAATACGGAATTTCCCTTGAGGGTGACCCCTTTGAGATTGGTCTTAACAGCCGTTACCTTTTAGAGGCTTTAAAGGCCACCGAGGAGGACAGGGTGGAAATACTCTTTAACGGTGCTAATTCAGGCGTTGTAATAAATCCCACCGAGCATGAGGATTATAAATATATGATAATGCCTATGAGGTTGAAATAATGAGTGAGCCTTTAAAAATAAAAGAGGAATTTATTCGTCTTGATTCTGCCCTGAAGCTGGCAAGTATAGTTTCTACCGGCGGACACGCAAAAATTGTTATTCAGGAAGGCGAGGTAACCGTTAACGGTGAGGTTTGCACCATGCGGGGAAAAAAACTTCGTGAGGGTGATACCTTCTGTTTTGAGGGACAGTCCTTTGTAATTAAAAAATGAAGCTGAAAAAATTAAGGGTAAAGGATTTCCGCAATCTTGAACAGGTTGAGTTTAACCCTTGTGACGGTATTAACGTTATTTACGGACAAAACGCACAGGGTAAAACAAATCTTATTGAGGCGGTATGGCTTTTTACAGGTGCTAAAAGCTTCAGAGGTGCTAAGGATATTGAGCTTAAAGGCTTTAATAAAGAAACAACAATTCTTGAGGCAGAATTTGAAAATGAAGGCACTCTGAAGGACGCTAAAATAATAATTGAAAAAAGGCGTAAAGCATTTTTAAATGGTAAGCCTTTATCTGCCGCCAGTGCCCTTGCAGGAAATTTTTATGCAATAGTTTTTTCTCCTGTTGATTTAGGTCTTGTTCGTGACGGGCCAAAGGAGCGCCGCCGTTTTCTTGATACCGCCATTGGTCAGATTTATCCAAAATATATATCTAACCTTAAGGCATACACAAGGGCGGTTACTCAGCGCAACACCGTTTTAAAAGAGGCTAATAAAACAGGAAATATAAATAATTCCATTCTTTCTGCCTTTGAGGCGGAAATTTGTGAAAACGGAAAAAAGATAATAGAATACCGTATTAAGTATCTTAAAAGAATAACCCCATTTTTAACCGAAATTTATTCCGGGCTCACCGGTAAAAATGAAAGCCTTGAAATAAATTACGTTAATACCTTAGGGGATAGGGAGTTTGCACAGTTTCTTGTGGATTCAAGAAAAAACGATATGCTAAGCGGTATAACAAGCGCAGGCCCCCACCGTGATGATATTGAGTTTTCCATTAACGGTGTAAATGCCAGAAGCTTTGGCTCTCAGGGGCAAATGCGCAGTATTGCACTTTGCTTAAAGCTTGCGGAGGCGCAGGTTATTAAGGATATAACGGGTGAATTTCCAATAGCACTACTTGATGACGTTATGAGTGAGCTTGACCCAAGCAGACAGGAATATATTTTAAATCATATAAGCGGTTGGCAGGTTATTATTACCTGCTGTGAGCCGGACGTTATTAACAGACTTAAAAAGGGTAAATGTATTAAGGTTGAAAAGGGAAGGCTGAGTGAATAAATGTATATTCATTTAGGACAGGAAACTGTAGTTAAAACAGATGACGTTATCGGAATTTTTGATCTTGACAGTACCACTATATCAAAGCATACGCGAAATTTTTTAAACAAGGCAGAAAAAAAGGGCGAGGTTATTACCATTACCTATGAACTGCCTAAATCCTTTATTGTTTGCGCAAAACAAAAGGAAAAGGGGAGGAAAATATTTCTTTCCCAAATATCCTCCACCACCCTTGTAAAGCGCAGCGGATTTATTGATAATTTATAAATTTTACCAAAAATTGGTAATTTTATATTGTTTCACGTGAAACATTTTTTCAGAATAGGAGAAAAATTATGAGTGAAATTGTAAACACACCTGTAAGCGAGAATTATGATGAATCGTCTATTCAGGTACTTGAGGGTCTTGAGGCGGTGCGTAAGCGCCCCGGTATGTACATAGGCTCTACAGGTGAGCGTGGTCTGCACCATCTTGTATATGAGATTGTGGACAACGCCATTGACGAAGCCCTTGCCGGCTACTGTACCAAAATAAACGTAGAAATTCTTGACGACGGTATTATAAGGGTTACCGATAACGGACGTGGTATTCCCGTTGGTATAAATCCTCAAAAGGGTATCCCCTCGGTTACGGTTGTATTTACCATACTTCACGCAGGCGGTAAGTTTGGCGGCGGCGGATACAAGGTATCAGGCGGTCTCCACGGTGTTGGTGCATCGGTTGTTAATGCGCTGTCAAGTTGGCTTGAGGTTGAGGTTAAGGACGGTAAAAATATCTACAAGCAAAGATACGAAAAGGGCGTTATTGCCACCGACCTTGACGTTATAGGACAGACAAGTGAAACAGGTACCACCGTTACCTTTAAGCCTGACCCCACAATATTTACCGATACCACAACCTATGATTATGATATACTTTTAAACAGACTGCGTGAGCAGGCCTTCCTTAATGCAGGTATAAGAATTGTTTTAGAGGACAAGCGTTCCGACGTTTTTGAGCCTAAGACTGACGACCTTTGTTACGAGGGCGGTATAAAGGAATACGTTGATTATCTTAGAAGCGGTATAAAGAAGGACCCCCTGTCCGATATAATTTATCTTTCTGGCACAAGGGGAGATTCCACCGCAGAAATAGCACTTATGTGGACCACCGCCTATGATAGCAAGATAATGTCCTTTGCCAACACCCTGCACACCATTGACGGCGGTACCCACGAGCAGGCCTTCCGTCAGACCGTGGCACGTGTTGTTAACAAGTATGCACATGATTTTAAAAAGCTTAAGACCGAGTCCGATAACCTTAAGGGTGAGGATATTATGGAGGGTCTTGTTTCTGTTGTTTCGGTTAAGCTTGCCGATGCACAGTTTGAAAGCCAAACCAAGGCAAAGCTTGGTAACACTTCAATTGGTCAGCTTGTAAGGGATATTATAAACGATAAGCTTTATAAATATCTTGAGGAAAATCCTGCTGATGCTAAGATTGTTATTGAAAAGGCTATTGCCGCATCAAATGCCCGTGAGGCTGCACAAAAAGCAAGGGATGCCTCCCGTAATAAATCGGGTATCGGCGGTAAAACAAGAATGCCCGAAAAGCTTAAGGACTGTATATCCGACGATGCCACAAAGACCGAGATATTTATCGTCGAGGGTGATTCTGCAGGCGGCTCCGCAGTTGAGGGCAGAAACTCCACCTATCAGGCAATACTTCCCCTTTGGGGTAAAATGCTTAACGTTGAAAAGGCAAGAGACGATAAGGTTTACGGCAACGATAAGCTGACTCCCGTTATTGTGGCTCTTGGTACGGGAATTGGCGAAAACTTTGATATTAGTAAGCTCCGCTATGATAAAATAGTTATTATGGCCGATGCTGACGTTGACGGTAGCCACATCAGAACACTTCTTCTCACCTTCTTCTTCCGCTATATGCCTGAGCTTATTGAAACAGGTCACATTTATTTAGCACAGCCTCCCCTTTTCCGCGTTTCAAAGGGTAAACAGCACTTTGATGCCTTTACCGATGAGGAAAAGGCCGAGTATATTGAGCGCCTTGGCGGTACTGCCGATGTTCAGCGCTATAAAGGTCTTGGTGAAATGGACCCCGACCAGCTTTGGGAAACCACCCTTGACCCTGAGCGCAGAACCTTCCTGCAGGTAACTATGGCCGATGCCGAGCTTGCAAATGATACCTTCACAATGCTTATGGGTGAAGAGGTTGAGCCCAGAAAGCAGTTTATTGAAGAAAACGCTGTATTCGCTACAGATTTAGATATTTAAGGAAAGGAGAAAGACTTATTATGGCTAAACATGAAAAGGTATATTGGCCCGAAAGTGAAAACACCAATATTTTACCTGTAGAAATAGTTGATGAGGTTAAAAGCAGTATGCTCCAGTACGGTATGTCGGTACTGGTTGGCCGTGCATTGCCTGACGTGCGTGACGGATTAAAGCCTGTTCACCGCCGTATACTTTACACTATGTATGAAAACGGCCTTACCCCCGAAAAGGCATACCGTAAGTGCGCCGATACCGTTGGTTCGGTGCTTGGCCGCTATCATCCCCACGGTGACGCCAGCGTTTATGACGCTATGGTTCGTATGGCTCAGGATTTCTCCCTTCGTTATCCTCTTATAGACGGACACGGTAACTTCGGTAATATTGACGGCTATCCTGCCGCCGCCTACCGTTATACCGAGTCTAAAATGAACAGACTTTCCCTTAATATGCTTGACGATATCGATAAGGATACCGTTGACTTTATGCCCAACTATGATGACCGCTTAAAGGAGCCCACCGTACTTCCCGTGCGCTTCCCACAGCTTCTTGTAAACGGCTCCAGCGGTATTGCCTTTGGTATGGCTACCGAAATTCCTCCCCACAACCTTGGTGAGGCTATTGACGGTATGTGTGCCCTTATTGATAATCCCGAGGCCGACCTTTCTGAGCTTTGTGAGCATATAAAGGGCCCTGATTTCCCAACAGGCGGTATTATTATGGGCAGGGCGGGTATCCGCGCCGCCTACGCCACAGGTAAGGGTAAGATTATTGTTCGCGGTAAAACCGAAATTGAGGAGCTTTCAAACGGTAAGTTCCGTATAGTTATTACCGAAATTCCCTACAAGGTTAGAAAGGAAGCCCTTGTTAAGAAAATTTACGACCTTGCGGCCGAAAAGCGCGTTGAGGGTATTGACGACGTTGTTGACTACTCCTCCAAGCGTGACGGCGGTATAAGAATAGTTGTTGACGTTAAGAAGGATGCCAATCCTCAGGTTGTTCTTAATAAGCTGTTCTCCTATACCGAGCTGCAGACAACATTTGGCGCTAACCTTATTGCCATTGTTAACGGCAAGCCTCAGATACTCACCTTAAAGGAGATGCTCCAGAACTGCATTGACTTCCAGTGTGAGATTATTGAGCGCCGCACACGCTTTGATATGCGCAAGGCTCAGGAGCGCGCCCATATTTTAGAGGCACTAAAAACCGCCATTGACTTTATTGATGAGGTTATAAGCATTATACGTACCTCAAAAACCATACCCGAATCCAAGGAGCGTCTGGCAGACCGCTTTGGTTTTGATGAAATTCAGACCACCGCCATTGTTCAGATGCAGCTTGGTAAGCTTGCAGGTATGGAAAAACAGAAGATTGAGGACGAATTAACCGAGAAATACGCCTTTATTAAGGAATGTGAGGATATTTTAGCCTCCCACAGCCGTGTTCTTGACATAGTTAAGACCGAGGCCTTAAACCTTCGTGATAAATATTCCGATGACCGCCGTACCGAGATTTCCGCCGTTTCAGGTGAGGTTGACATTGAAGACCTTATTCCTGAGGAGGAGGTTGTTCTCACCAAAACCCGTAACGGCTACATTAAGCGTATGGCCAGCAGTGAGTACTCTGTGCAGAATCGCGGCGGCCGCGGTATTCGCGGTATGACAACCAGAGAGGACGACATTGTTGAGAATATGTTTGCCTGCTCCTCCCACGATTATATTATGATGTTCTCAAACCTTGGCCGAATCTACCGTCTTAAGGCTTATGAGATTCCCGAGGGCAGCAGAGTAGGTAAGGGTATGAATTTAGTCAACATTCTTCCCCTTATGGCCGGCGAAAAGATAACCAACATAATGCCTGTAAGTGAGCTGGATACCGATTCCTACATTGTTATGATAACCGAGCAGGGCACCATTAAGCGTACCCACCTTGATGATTTCAAGCATATACGTAAAACGGGTATTATAGCCATTGGCCTTGACGAGGGCGACGCTCTTGCCTTTGCTGAGCTTACAAACGGTAATGAGGACCTGCTTATTGCCACCAAAAAGGGTATGGCCATTCATATTAACGAGCAGGACGTTCGCTCAATGGGCAGAACAGCCCGCGGTGTAAGGGCTATACGCCTGAAGGCAGGCGACAAGGTTGTTGCCATGGCTAAGGTGGATGAGAATACCACCGTTCTAACTCTGACCGAAACAGGTTACGGCCGAAAGAGCAGTATTGCCGATTATAGGCTCCAGAACCGTGGCGGTAAGGGTATTACCAACTACCGAGTTGAAAAATACGGCGACGTTGCGGCAGTTCTTGCGGTAACCGATGATAACGATATTATTATGATAGCCTCCGACGGCGTTATAATCCGTGTACCGGTATCACAGATAAGCACCTTTAACCGTCCCTCCAAGGGCGTAAGGGTTAAGCGCGTAACGGGAGATACAATAATACTCTCCGCCGTTGTTACCGACCACGATGAGGATGAGGAGATGACCGTTCCTGAGGCTCCCGATGCCGATGCGGCAGAGATGGGACCTGAGGACGAGGCAGAAACAGGGGAAATTTCAGAAACTGAAGCGGAGGAATAATTCTCTATGCAGTATTTTGACGATCCCTTAAAGGTTATTGAGTTTATTAACCGCAAGAATAACGAGAAAAAGCAAATAAAACGCACAGCGGCGGCGCTGGGCATCACCTATTTATCGGTGCTGGTTATCTCGTTATTCTGGGCGGTGGCCTTTGTTGCGCTGCTTAATAAGCTGGGAATAAGCCAAAATTGGTTTTTCTCCTTTATTGAGGATGCAGGGGGACTGCAGTTTGTGCAGATACTTATGTCCCTTTTAATGTTCACAATTCCCTTTTTTATTCTGTATAAATGGAGCGGTGAGCCTTCTAAGGAGATTTTCCCCCTTAAAAAGCCTGAAAAGGGTACCTTTTTGCCCCTTATTCTTATTGGAATAGGCTTTTGCTCCTTTTCAAATATCGCCAACAGCATTAGCGGCCAGATATTTTTAAACCTTGGCTTTCCCGACCCCTTTACCGATGTGGAGTATCCCACAGGCATTTTCGGCTTTTTACTTGCCTTTCTTTCAACGGCAATAATGCCTGCTTTGGTTGAGGAATTTGCAATGCGGGGCGTCTTTATGGGAATTCTGCGCAAATTCGGTGATAAATTTGCCCTTGTAACCTCGGCAATTCTGTTTGGTCTTATTCATTCCAACTTTCAGCAGATTGTTTTTGCCGCCTTTGTTGGCCTTGTTCTGGGCTTTGCGGCAATTAAAAGCGGCTCCCTTTGGACGGCAATTCTGATACACTCCTTAAACAATCTTGTATCGGTGCTTATGTATTATCTGTCCGTTTATGCAGGGAATAACGCCGCCAACGCTATATATCTGGCATATCTTGCCCTTGCCCTTGTTTTGGGCATTGTGGGAATGTATATGCTTTCTCAGCGTGATGAAGATGCCTTCAAATTTAAAAATGCCGATATGCTTTGCCGCGAGAAAAACAAGTACACCTGGTTTTTCGTATCACCCTTTATAATAATTGCAGGGGTACTTACCCTTATTATGGCAACATTTATGAGATAACTGAAAACAGAATGTTTCACGTGAAACATTCTGTTTTGTAAAAGGATGAAGCTTATGGATAAACGTTTTATGGAAAGAGCCTTGGAGCTTGCCCGTGAGGGGGCGCAAAGGGGAGAAATACCCGTTGGCGCCGTTGTGGTGCAGAACGGTAGGATAATAGGCGAGGGCACAAACACAAGGGAGCAGGAAAATACCGCCCTTGGCCACGCCGAGATAAACGCTATTGCCGCCGCCTGCAAGCATAAAAAGGATTGGCGCCTTGATGATTGCGATTTATACGTAACCCTTGAGCCCTGCATTATGTGCGCAGGAGCAATACTTAATGCAAGAATAAAAAACGTTATATTCGGTGCCTATGATTTCACCGCAGGGGCAATGGGCAGTGCACAAAATGTAGTGCCCGAAAACAGTACAACTACTATATATTCGGGAATATGCGAAGAAGAATGTAGTAAACTGATGAAGGATTTTTTTGATAAATTAAGAAATATGTAGGGAATACTAAAAAATATACACTCCAAAAGTGTTTACTTTTGGAGTGTATATTTTTATTTGAAGACATTTCTTTTTTTATTAAATATTATACAAAAAATTAATAATACAATACCCATTATAAGCAGAGGTAAGTAATTAGAAATAAAACTTTTCATAGTTAAACGCTGTGTTGAAAGATAAATTAATATATTTTTATTTTGCTCTCTCCCATAATAAACATTTACAAGGGTATACAAAATAACAGATAAAACAGTAAAAGCAGAGGAATTTGTAGTAAATCCTATCGTATAAACGATACTAAAATATAAAAAGCAAATAATAAGTATTCTAATATATTCGTATTTCATATAGGGTATCAGTGAGGTATATACCAAAAAGATAAGAGCAACATTTAATATTGAAATTATAAAGAGAAGAAATAGATCTAAAAACCTATTGCTGGTTTTGTTTATATATAATAGTTCTCTTCCATCTCCCTCAATATACTCCTTCATTACAAACATAGGCCACCAAACACAGGCTAAAGGAAGAAGCCATTGGCTATATTCCTGTATACTTATCTCTAATCTGCTGCTTATACCATATTGTCGGTATACCAAATAAGTTAATAATGGTAAAATTACATTTATTATAATAAGAGGAATATAAACCAAAACCCCAATGCTTTTTAAATGTAAAAAAGTGCGAAAAAACAGGTTTTTTACATATCTTTTAAAACGCATATATAACCGTCCTCAATATTTGGCTCAATAGTTTTAAATTTTTGCGGATGATTGGAAATTATTTTTAACATGGCAGTACCGCAATTTTCTTCTCTTTTTTGTAAAATATAATCTCCTTGAATCAGCATTTTTTCTTCTTCCGGAACCAAATAAGTTTTTCCATTGGCAAAAGCTTGTATTTGGGAGCAACTTCCGCTGGCACCAATCTTTCCGTCCTTCATAATAAGAATTGTTTCACAGGTTGCCTCTACATCTTCGACTATATGTGTGGAAAGAATAATAATTTTATCCTCTTTTATTTGAGATAAAATATTTTTAAATCTAAGGCGTTCTTCCGGATCAAGACCTACGGTTGGTTCATCAAAAATTATAATATCAGGGTCCCCAAGTAATGTCTGAGCTATACCCAGCCTTCTTATCATTCCTCCTGAAAGTGTACCAACACGGTCATTAATTCTATCTGAGAGATTTACCAAATTGATGCATCTCTCTATCATTTCACGATTTTTCTTATAATCAATATTTTTCAAACTGGCAAGAAGCTGCATCATCTCAAATACCTTTAAATCCTTAAACAAACTAAATTTCTGCGGCAAATAACCTATATTTGAAAGATATTTGGAGCTGTTTGAAATACAATCATTGTTATATAAAATAACATCCTTTTTTGTATTATACAATTTTGTTATGCAACGAAGTAATGTTGTTTTGCCTGAGCCGTTAGGCCCCAGTAAACCATAAACGCCTGGTTTAAAATCATATGTGAAATTTTTAAGCACTTTTTTCTTGCCAAAACTTTTATTTAAATTTTGAATTGTTAACATAAATCGTACCCCCTTTTTATAATAAATATATTAAGAAAGTTCATTTAGAAATTGGATAATTGAGCGATTATCATTACTATCGAAAAGATAAGCATTTGTTTTTTCTGTCATTAGAGCATCGCCAAGTTCTTTTGCTTTTGTTTGGTATATGGTAGCTATTTTATCATGTTCAGGCGGGAACTCTGCCTCAGCAGAAAGAATAACTTCAAAAGCTTCTTTATTGTTTAAATAAAATTCCTGATAACTGTATAGCGCTTGTTTTTTATAATTAATCTTTGTAAATACATACCGTTCAGGAAGAGTTACTATTTGATCTGCTGTCAAGTAATCAGAATATGCAACAATAGAATCGCTTTTTTGATTAACATTTGGAACAACAAATATTTTTTTAACGACATCGTCTTTTTTGACTTTTAAGAAATTATCTATATCTTTCTCAAGGCGATCGGTAGCAAATTCCGATGTATTGAAAAACGGATAAATAACCTCAATGCCATTAACGGTCTGACTTTTTAAAAAGCCGCTCATAATAGTTAAGCCGTTTGTCTTTCCAAAATAGCCACCGTTATTATCCGAAGAAATATTAGTGAAAATTTCTTTAGATGGGTTGATAGTTAAGTTAAAGTTAGCCTCATTAGGAAGAAGCACCTCAGTATAACCTTGCCAATCAGAAGTAAACATAGTAAAATGGCCTGGAATAGGATAATAAGCAAAATAACCGGGAAGAAAGATTCCTTGTGAATTACTGTAAAATCTGGAGTTATAACCTGAATAGGTAAAATTTATTTCTGTCAGTGTTCCTGTAGGGTAAACTTCAACATGGTCTACATCTTGCTTAAAAGAGAGCTTCTTGCCGTTTTGGTCAGTAACTTTTTTAATTTTATAATTATGGTACAAGGTAAAAGGATAAACAGATAAATTATCTCTATCCACCTTTAATTTTGCGGTAACATATAATTGCTTTTTTACCTTAAGATCCAGATCGTAATTTAAAACCTGAAACTCTGCAGGTTGTTCTTCATCAGGATACACTCCGTCATAAAGTTTATAATAAAAGGATTGGTCCGTAAGCAATGTACCGTCCACGCGGTAGCTCATATCAACCTTAGAAGAGGGTTGAAAAAACGCTATAAAATTTACAAAGCATATTATTGTGCATACCGTTGCACAAATCCTTAACATACGCTGAGATTTTTTTGATAACTTTATCAATATAACGGCTTTAACCCCAAACAACCAAAACAGTATAGCCTCAATTTTATAAGGCAATAAAGAAATGCCAAATCCGTAAATAGGGGAATAATCAATATTTAAAGGATAAAGATTGAATATATCAAAAACAGGAGAAATATTCACCTTATATCCTGTAGCTTCTGAAACAGTAAAAGCAATCATACTCGCTAAAGGGCTGCTTAAAAAAACAAACAAAACCATAACCAAATATGCGGACAAGGGTTTAAATAAAAAGGCGAAACAAGCCCCTATTAGCGCACCTGTAAGTGGAACAATGAACAAATAAACAAAAATACTGCCTGTTATATGAAATAAGTAGTCATAATCATTTAAATCAACATTTGGGTACACAATATTATATATAAAGGCAATAAGAAAAACTATAAAAATCAATATGCAAATAAGCGAAAAAAAACTTAATGCTAATTTAACATAGCCGTTTTTTGTGGCTGTAAATACTTCCTCAAGATTTGATTTTTTTATTTTACTAAACAGTATATAAGAAAAAAACAAAAAAAAGACGGTGCAAAATATGGATATATATAAGATGTCAGACAAAAAAACAAAAGCCGGTTGTTTATAGGTTAACACACCCTTGAAAATTCTATTAAAATCATAAAATATGTAACCTAAAAGCAGAAAATATGAAGCAACCAAAAAAATGTTTTTATAAAATAATTTAATAGAAGAAAAAAAGGTTTTCAAAAAAATCCCCCCTAATAAATATTTCATACCCCCAAAAAGGGGGGTATGAAATATTTTAAAAACTAATCAGAAATAACAGCGTAAGCATGTCCGCCCGTATACCAACAGTTAAAAGTATTTATTTGTACAATCCATGACATCGCATAGTCTTTGCTTGAAGAATATTCTATCGAAAGCTTCTGTGTATCAACATCAAGCCCTGCTGCATTTTTATCTTTTTTCCAACCGCTTCCGTCAAAGTATTTAAAATCGAAATATACTTTTCTGTCAGAATCGTCATAGTTAATAGCAGTGATTAAACTTATCTGTGTGTCTGTCAGAGATCCTGTCCAAGCAGAAACATCTTTTTTATTTAATGTACCTGTAGCGGTTGCAGCACTGGCGGGGAAAGCTAGAATAAGTGTCAACATCGCAACTGATAATATAACGCTTAAAATTTTTTTCATAAGTAAATTTTCCTTTCTTTAAAATTCTTTATAATTTTTTATAGTACATTGGAATCTCCCCCTTAACATATTTTACATTTGTAATATATCATAATTTTTTATATTTGTCAACAATATATTTTGGTGAATAGTATTGACACTAAAATATATTTGTGGTATCTTAATGGTGCGCCAAGGATAATGATATAGAGGGAAGACGAAATGGCCATTTCGGAAAATGTTAAACGAGGTACCATAGAATTGCTGATTTTAACATTGTTAAATGACAGTGATATGTATGGATACCAAATATCTCAAGAGCTTTCAAGCAGAAGTGACGGTCGCTATTCTTTGCAGGAAAGTTCCATGTACCCTACGCTCTACCGACTTTTGGATAAGGGCTTTATTTCTGATCGCCAAGAGCTGGTTGGGAGAAGAAGAACGCGTGTTTATTATCATTTAGAGCCAAGCGGAAAAGAGTATCTTGAAAAAATTCGTCAGGAGTATTTATCTCTTTGTGGCGGAGTATTGGCAATTCTTGGGATTAAAAGGCTGGAGGATATGTAAAAATGCCAAATGGAGAAATAAAAAAACAAATCTCACAGTACTACAAAGCGGTAAAGAAACATTGCCCCGCTGCTTTTAAAAAGCGGCTAATATCCGCCCTTAAAAACGATATCGGTGAATACATAGAAAACAACCCACAGGCTTCCTTTGATGATATTAAAAAACGCTTTGGTCAACCCAAGCAATTTGCATTGGAGTATATTGCCGCGATGGATGATGAAACTCGTATGAAGTCAATAAAAACCGCAAGACATATAAAAATTGCTGTTATAGTTGCTATAATTTCGTGCTTAATTGTTGCGGGCTGTGCTATATGGATTGCGACCGAAAACTCAACAACCCCGAAAGTTTATTATTATAGTGAAGAAATTATACAGGAGTAGATTCGAATGAAAAAATTTATGGCATCTTGTATTGCACTGCTTTTGTTGGTTTGCCCTTTGCAAACAGCTTTTGCAGTTGGAGCATCTGAGGACACCGAGAAAAATATATTAATTTCAGAGACAACAGAATTTTTTGAAGACGGTACTTATGTAACCGTTTCTGTTTATGAAGACGAAAATAAAGAAAGAGATACAACGACAAAGACCGGCTCCAAAGTATTCAAAGCTCACGAAAGTGACGGAACAGTAATATGGACATTTACAGTGAAAGGAACTTTTTCGGTAAACAGTGGCGTTAGTGCAACCTGTACCTCTGTTTCGCATTCCCATAGTATTTCTGCAAACTCTTGGAGCTGTAAAACATCTTCTTCAAGCAAATCGGGCAATACTGCAACAGGAACAGCAACATTTATTAAGAAAATTCTCTTTATAACGACAGACACAAAAGAATGTACAGTTAATCTTACATGCGATAAAAACGGAAATTTATCATAAAATAAAAAAATTGCAGTTCAAAAAATGAACTGCAATTTTTTTCTCCTCCTTTTTTTACCTTTTCCCTTATTTTTGCAATGAATTTTAATTGAAAGCATATCCAGCGGATTCCCACGGTGGTTTCACCACCTCAATATCCCCCTGTCATCTATCGATGACATCCCCCTTTAGGCAAGGGGGACATGACGGGGAAGGTCATTGCGAAGGACGTCAGTCCTGTGGCAATCCGTTTTTTTGACGGAACGAATAAAGGACCGTTCTTTTTTGGTTTACATAATATTTCCAAAACATCTTTTTTTCTACACCGCACTTTGACAATGTTTTTATAGGACAGGCCTTAAAATGTTAAATGAAAAAATATCTAAAGGTGCGGTGAAAAATGAAGGAAAATGTAAAGGAAGTATCGCCTCTTGGCGAAATATCAATGAAGGAGCTGCTCTATGGCGTCTGCTCCCATCTGTTGTGCGCCGCGGTGGCGTTTTTACTCTCAAGGGTGAGCGTGGCGGAGGGTCTTGTCCCCTTTGGCATAAGCCTTATTGCCGCCTGCCCTAAAATACTCCTCCCCGGTGGAGTGATTGGCTGTGTTGCAGGGTATATGTTCCCCGTTACGGGAATAGGAATGTTTCGCTACATAGCGGCCTGCCTTGCGGTGCTTGCCATAAGGGTGATGTGCGCCGCGGTAACTAATTTAAGCAAAAAGGTATGGTTTATGAGCGCTTGCGCGCTGTGCGTCACCCTTGCAACGGGACTTGTGACCTTGCAAAGCAGGCAGTATGCTCCGCTTTTTGCGGTGCTGGAGGCAATACTCAGCGGCGCAGGGGCATTTTTCGTCCATTTCGCCTTTTCGGGTAATGCCAAGGGCGAGCCAAGGCTTGCGGAGTATTTTGCAACACTTCCTATGAGCGCCTTTGTGCTTGATTATGACCACAATGCACCAAGCGTTGAGCATTTAAAGGAAACCCACCAGCAGTTTTATAAGATAATCCGCGAGAAAAACCCTGAGCTTCCCATTATCCTTGTATCCAAGCCTGATACAAGTATTGCAGGCACCGACCATCAGCGCCGTACAGTTATAATGGAAACCTTCCTAAATGCCAGAAAGGCAGGGGATGATAATATCTATTTCATTGACGGTTATTCCTTCTTCCCATCTGATATAAGAAAGGATTGTACCGTTGACGGTTGCCACCCCAACGATATGGGTATGCACTATATGGCAAAATCCATTGGCGGAATGTTAAAGGAAATATTTAAAATCAAAAATCCGCAAATTGAAATTGAGCATATAGATTTTTAAGGCTATTATGTGAAAAAGGTGCCTAAAACATAAGAATTTTAAGGCAACGGGCGAATAATAATTAAATAAAAACCACATCCTAACAAAAAAGGATGTGGTTTTACGTTTAATACTTCTGTCTGGAAGGGTAGCTTTGAAAAAAGGGAGAGCCTTAATAAAAATATAAAAACTCAGGTGGCCATTATAGGTGGCGGTATGGCAGGGCTTATTACCGCATTTTTTCTTAAAAATGCAGGGGTTTCCTGCGTGGTGCTGGAGGCTGACCGTATTGCCTCAGGGCAGACGAAAAACACCACCGCTAAAATTACGGCACAGCACGGGTATATCTACCATACACTTATAAAAAATCACGGGGAGGAAAAGGCGCGGCTTTATCTTAAGGCCAATCTTGATGCGGTTAGGTGGTACAGGGACTTTATAACCGAAAATAAAATCGATTGCGATTTCTCCCCTGAGAGTGCCTGCATTTTTTCCCTTTATGATACCGCCGACCTTGAAAGGGAGAAAAATGCATACAACCGCCTTGGTATATCGGCTCAGCTTAAACAGAGTACCAACCTGCCATTTGGTGTAGCGGGCGCTCTTTTTATGGAGGAGCAGGCTCAGTTTGACCCCTTGAAATTTTTATCACATATAAGCCGCGACCTTGATATTTACGAGCATACAAGGGTACTGAGGGTGGAGGGGCATACTCTTTTTTGCGAAAACTGCAGGGTGGAGGCCCAGCAGATAGTGTTTGCCTGCCACTACCCCTTTGTTAACTTCCCCGGCCTTTTCTTTACAAGGCTCCATCAGGAGCGTTCCTACGTGGTTGCCCTTGAAAATGCGCAAAAAATAAAGGGTATGTATTTAGGTATTGATGATGAGCCCCTATCCTTCCGTCAGGCAGGGGAGTATCTGCTCCTTGGGGGAGGCGGTCACCGCACGGGTGAAAATTCCTTAGGCGGCAGGTACGACAGGCTAACCTTTCACGCCAAAACCTTTTATCCTGATTGCAATATTGCAGGGCGCTGGTCGGCACAGGACTGCATTACTGCCGACGGCATTCCCTATATCGGGCGGTTTGGAAATAAAAATACCTACGTTGCCACAGGCTTTGGCAAGTGGGGAATGACGGGAAGTGCCGTAGCGGCGCGGCTTATAACTAATCTTATAACGGGAATACAGGACCCTGCAAGCAGGGTGTTCACCCCTGAAAGGCTGTCCCTTGTCGCCGTTTCAGGCATTGCAAGGGAGGTATTCCACTCCACCCGCGGTATACTTCGCCAAAATTTTGTTGTGCCTAAAAAGACCCTTGAAAGCATACCCGTAGGCCACGGCGGTGTGGTGCGAGCAGACGGAGAAAAGGTTGGAGTTTACAGGGAAAGCGATGAGGAGTACCACGTGGTGGATATTAAATGTCCCCACCTTGGCTGCCGCCTTGAATGGAATCCCGACGAAAAAAGCTGGGACTGTCCCTGCCACGGCTCACGGTTTGATGCGCTGGGTCAGCTTATAAACGGCCCTGCTCAAAAATCGCTTAAGGAAACGGAGCTGTGAGGTATACTCTTGAGGACAGTAACCATCGCCCGATGTACTGCTGCCCAGGCTGCTATCAAAGAATCTAAGTAATTAGGTTTATAAAGCGATTTTTAAGACCTCGCCAAGAAATTGGCGAGGTCTTTTTCTATCTATTGTAAAATATTTAACGTAGTGGTATAATAAACATAAGAGGTGAATTTATGAGATTTAATGATTATTGGAATTTACCTAAAAATGCAAAAAACTATTTCTCACCAAAGCAAGAAAAATATTTGAAAGACAAATACGGTAAGCTATATACGCTTCATACAATACTTTCTATTTTTATATTGTTACTTCCTTTTGTTGTCTATCTGTGTATTGCTCCCAGTAACGCTTTTGAACCAACTACTCAAAGCGGCAATATATTGGGAGCTGTCGGTGGTATTTTGGGTTTAGTTGGTTCCGTTTCAATAGGTGTTGGCGTTGTAAATTGTTTTATGGCTTTTATAAAGCAGTATTTGGGACATTGGGTAACATTCATTACAATTTCTGCTGGTGTTGCATTAGATGCATTGGGATTATTTGTATTTACACTTGTCAAATAATATCCCTCTTTTGCGCATAGCACCACAAGATGCATTAAAGGCTGTGTAGAAAATTTCTACACAGCCTTTTTTCTGTCTTAAGAAAATGATATTTTGCAATATATTGCTTCGCAATTCGATATGGTTTACTTCGTAAAATTTTCCTTAAGTAAAAGGGTTACCTTGTCAATAAGCTCAGCCTCGGCTACGGGGGGGAGCTTACCCTGAGCGTAACCGCCCTTACCGCCGCCCTTACCGCCAAAGGCGGTGTTAAGGCCTGCCACAAGGGGCTTTACCTCTTTTTCCTTGCTTGCCGCAACGTAGCACCAGCCCTGCTCATCAAGGGAGAGCAGTATGCAGTAATCGTAGTCCTGTGTGGTTAGGGTGTTGGCGCAGTAGCGAAGCTCGTCAAAGGAAAGCTCCTTCATAACAGCGTACATACTGCCCCCCACCTTA
>JAZSEH010000057.1:0-61653 GCA_045531585.1 Acutalibacteraceae bacterium | reverse complement strand
TTATGTAAATAATCTCTGATTATTTACACCGACATCATTGCAATGAATTAGGTGAAATTATTTATATAATTTCACGGACAATTGTTAATTTGTCCGTGAAAAAGCGCATTTGCGCTTTTTCACCAACCTATTTTCATTATTGTTTAATTTATAAAAAAGCACCGCAAACCTATGAGTTTGCGGTGCTTAAAATTATTTAATCATGCTTGCAACTTCGTTTGCGAAATCATCCTCACGCTTCTGGATGCCTTCGCCCTTTTCGTAGCGAACGTAGGAAGCAATCTTAATGGATTTACCCATTTCCTTAGCAGTCTTTTCAACATACTTACCAACGGTAAGGTCACCGTCAATAACAAACTGCTGCTCAACAAGGGTGTTCTCCTTGTAGTACTTGCCGATCTTACCCTCTACAATCTTACCAAGAACTGCATCGGGCTTGCCTGCCATTTTGGGATCCTCCTTCATCTGAGCAACGAGGATCTCCTTCTCCTTCTCGATAACCTCTGCAGGAACAGAAGCAGGATCAAGATAAAGGGGATTCATAGCGGCAATCTGCATAGCAACGTTTTTACCCATTGCAATGAACTCTTCACTTGCAGCATCAGCATCGGTTTCAAACTGAACCATAACGCCTATCTTACCGCCTGCATGAACATAGGAAACAAGGTTACCCTCAAAACGAACGAAGCGGCGAACCTTAATGTTCTCACGAAGGGCAAGGAAAAGCTCCTGAACCATTTCTTCAACGGTCTGGCCGTTTTCGCTGCACTTAAGAAGAGCATCCATATCGGCAGGAGCCTGCTCGATAACAACATTGGTGATGCGGTTTGCAAGAGCCTTGAAGGGCTCACCGCCGGCAACGAAGTCGGTCTCGGCATTCATTTCAAGAACGGCACCAACGTTGCCCTTAACAACAGCACATACGGTACCCTCGGCAGCAACACGGTCTGCCTTTTTAGCCTGGGAAGCAAGTCCCTTTTCTCTTAAAAAGTCTATAGCGGCATCCATATCGCCGTTTGTTTCGGTAAGAGCCTTTTTACAGTCCATCATACCGCAACCGGTTTTCTCACGGAGTGCCTGTACGTCTTTAGCAGTAAAAGCCATTTCTATTACCTCCTGAATTATTCAGCGTCAGCCTGGGCTTCAACTTCCTCAGCAGCCTCTTCGGCTACCTCAGCAGTCTGCTCACCCTGTCTGCCCTCGATAACAGCGGCACCGATGGTCTCAGCAATAAGCTTAACGGCACGGATAGCGTCATCATTACCGGGGATAACGGCATCAATCTCATCAGGATCACAGTTGGTGTCAACTATAGCAATGATGGGAATACCAAGCTTCTTAGCCTCAGCAACAGCAATTCTTTCCTTGCGGGGGTCAACGATAAAGAGAGCGCCGGGGAGCTTCTTCATATCCTTGATACCGCCAAGGAATTTTTCAAGCTTTTCAATCTCAAGGCGAAGCTTTATAACTTCCTTCTTGGGGAGAAGCTCGAAGGTGCCATCCTCCTCCATAGTGCGGAGCTGGTTAAGACGGCCAATACGCTTCTTGATGGTGGTGAAGTTGGTGAGCATACCGCCCAGCCAACGTGCGTTTACGTAGGGCATGGAGCAATTGATTGCTTCTTCCTTAACGGAATCCTGAGCCTGCTTTTTGGTACCTACGAAGAGAATGTCCTTACCCTCTGCTGCGATATCGCGAGCAAAAAGATAAGCCTCATTTAACTTCTTAACGGTTTTCTGCAGGTCGATAATGTAGATACCGTTACGCTCAGTGAATATATACTGAGCCATTTTGGGGTTCCAGCGTCTGGTCTGATGTCCGAAATGAACACCGGCTTCCAGAAGCTGTTTCATTGATACTACTGCCATTGTTTTTTCCTCCTAAGGTTTTTCCTCCATCCCGCCTTATGACACCGGCGATTGCGTTTTGCAACACCTGACCGTTTACAGACGGAATGTGTGTAATTTATTACTGCCAATAGTGCAGCTGAAGAATTATACCACAAAGTTATCACTTTTGCAAGGCTTTTTTAAAAATTTTTTTCAACAAGCTTTTTTATGCATTTAAAGGTTGACATTAAATGTATAAAATATTATAATGTATTAAATATATTTTTAAACAGGAAGGTTTATCTATGGCGTACTATTTCAATGATGTTTCACACACCTTTAACGAGTATCTTCTGGTTCCGGGCTACTCCTCTGCAGAGTGTATTCCTGCAAACGTTTCCCTGAAAACTCCCCTTGTAAAGTTTAAGAAGGGTGAGGAATGCCCCATAACCATGAATATTCCCATGACCTCCGCCATTATGCAGTCAGTTTCCGGCGAGAAGCTGGCGGTTGCTCTGGCAAGAGAGGGTGGCGTTTCCTTTATATTCGGCTCACAGTCCATTGAGGATGAGGCCGCAATGGTTGCCCGTGCAAAGAATTTCAAGGCAGGCTTTGTTGTAAGTGATTCCAACATCCGCCCCGACCAGACTCTTGCAGACATACTTGCTCTTAAGGAGCGCACAGGTCACTCCACCGTTGCCGTTACTGATGACGGCAGTGCCACAGGCAAGCTGATGGGTCTTGTTACAAGCCGCGACTACCGCGTTAGCCGTATGGACCCCGACACCAAGGTAAGTGAGTTTATGACCCCTTATGCAGAGCTTATTTGCGGTGATAAGAACACAAACCTTAAGGAAGCCAACAATATTATTTGGGACAACAAGCTTAACGCCCTGCCCATTGTTGATGATAACGGTAAGCTTTTATACATTGTTTTCCGTAAGGACTATGATTCACATAAGGAGAACCCCAACGAGCTCCTTGATAAGGACAAGCGTTATATAGTTGGTGCAGGTATTAACACCCGTGACTATGAACAGCGTATTCCCGCCCTTGTTGAGGCAGGTGCCGACGTGCTTTGTATAGACTCCTCCGAGGGATTTAGCGAATGGCAGAAGCGTACCCTTGCCTTTGTTAGAGAGAAATACGGTGATACCGTTAAGATAGGTGCAGGTAACGTTGTTGACCGCGAAGGCTTTATGTTCCTGGCTGAGTGCGGTGCCGACTTTATTAAGGTTGGTATCGGCGGCGGTTCTATCTGCATTACACGTGAGACCAAAGGTATCGGTCGCGGACAGGCTACTGCACTTATTGACGTATGCGCCGCAAGGGATGAGTATTTTGAAAAGACAGGTATTTATATTCCCGTTTGCTCTGACGGCGGTATTGTTCACGACCATCATATGACCCTTGCTCTTGCAATGGGTGCCGACTTCCTTATGCTGGGCCGTTACTTTGCAAGATTTGACGAAAGCCCCACAAACAAGATTGCCATTAACGGTAATTATTATAAGGAATACTGGGGCGAAGGCTCAAACCGCGCCAGAAACTGGCAGCGTTATGACCTTGGCGGTGACAAAAAATTATCCTTTGAGGAGGGTGTTGACTCCTACGTTCCCTATGCAGGCACATTAAAGGATAATGTTAGCCTTTCGCTTAGCAAGGTTCGCTCCACAATGTGCAACTGCGGTGCCCTTACCATTCCCGAGCTTCAGAACAAGGCTAAGCTTACCCTTGTTTCGGCCACAAGCATTATTGAGGGCGGCGCACACGACGTTATTCAGAAGGACACCACAACGGGTGCCATTAAATAACTGTTGACAAAACGGTAGGTTTAGTGTGATAATATAATAGGTGATATATAAATGAGAGTTATTACAGGCACGGCCCGTGGCGCGAGACTTGCTACCCTGCCCGGAAATGATGTGCGCCCCACACCTGAAAAGGTGAAGGAGGGCATATTCAGTGCCATACAGTTTGATATTGAGGGCAGGCGTTTTCTTGATCTGTTTGCAGGCTGTGGACAGATGGGTATAGAGGCCATAAGCCGTGGCGCTGAAAGTTGTGTGTTCGTTGATAACACAAGCTCACATTTAGCGGTGGTTAAGGAAAACCTGAAAGCCGCAAGGTTACTTGAGAAAGCCAAGGCAATTTGTGCAGATTATGCCTCCTTCCTTGCAACCACTCCCGAAACCTTTGATATTGCTTTCCTTGATCCCCCCTACCATGCAGGACTGCTTGAGAAGGCACTTGACAAGGTGACCGACGTTATGAGTGAGTACGGAATAATACTTTGTGAGCATCCTTGTGAAATTACTCTGCCTGAGGCGATAAACGGCTTTGTATGCTACAAGGTATATAACTACGGCAAGATAAGGATATCGGCCTACAGGAGGGATAGCGTTGAATAACAGAATAGCAATTTGTCCCGGTAGCTTTGACCCTGTAACAATAGGTCATCTTGACGTTATATCCCGTGCAGCGGGAATGTTTGCAAAGGTAATAGTGGTTGTTATGACCAACTCGGCCAAGCACTGCGCCTTTACCCCTGATGAACGTGTGAAGCTGCTTGAAAAAACCATTAAGGCCCACGGTCTTGATAACGTTGAGGTTGATTTTTACGGCGGTCTGCTTGCGGACTACGCAAAGCAAAAGGATGCAAAAATAATTCTTAAGGGTCTTAGAGCTATGTCGGACTTTGAATACGAATTCCAGATGGCTCTTACAAATAAAAAGCTTAACCCTGAGATTGAGACCATTTTTATTACCACGGCAGCAGAAAATATGTATCTGAGCTCCAGCATGGTGCGACAGATAGCAAGTATGGGTGGTGACATTTCGGACTTTGTGCCGGATGTTATACATAAAGACATTTTAGCAAGACTTAAAAGCAAATAAAGGAAAGGATGAATATACAATGACTTTAGAAGAATTACTTGAACAGTTTGACGAGGTACTTGATAATGGCGTTAAGATCCCCGGTAAAAAGACTATAGTTGACGTTGAGCAGCTCCGTGCCGTTATTGATGACATTCGTTTAAACATCCCCGGCGAAATCAAGCAGGCAAGAGGCATTGTTGCCGACCGTGCAGACATCATCACCAACGCAAAGCGTGAGGCTGACGGAATTATCCGCTCTGCTGAGGAAAAGGCAAAGGCAATGGTTGCACAGGAAGAGATTACAAAGTTAGCTCAGGAGCGTGCAGCAGAAATAATTGCCAACGCACAGACTAAGAGCCGCGAAATGAAAAAGGCCGCTCAGGACTTTGTTGACGACATTATGCGCCGTGCAGACGAAGGTCTTACCGCAAACCTTGGTGAGGTTAGAAAGACCCGTGCCGCACTTAAGCAGCAGATGCCCGCTGTAAAGCAGGACTAACGCTCGAACTGCTGTAATAAGTGCAGAACAAAAGGAAAAGAAGTAATAAACTGTCTTGTAGAGAGGGTAATTTCTGCAAGGCAGTTTTCTTTTATAACTTCGCAGATTATACTGCGGAGTTATTTTTTTGCTTCTTTTGGAAATGCTATATGTTGGTGATATGATGCATAGCTACGAGGAAAGAGAAATTTATTTTTCCCTTGAAGAAAATCTTGAAATGTTTCAGGAGATATTTAAAAAGGATAAGATACTCAGACTCAGAAGGTTTTCTTCGGGAAAAGACGGTTATATAAAGTGTGCGGTGCTGTTTATTGACGGTATGGTCAATTCCCAGATACTTAATGAATCTATAGTAAGGCCCCTGTTACTTTTTCAGGGAGAAGAGGCTTCCTCTTCCCCTGCACAACTTATAACCGACCGTGTGCTTTTTGCCGCAGAGGCAAGCCAAAAAACAAAGGTAGATGAAATTCTAAGAGGTCTTTTATACGGGGACAGTGTTCTGCTCCTTGATAACTGCAAGCAGGCCCTTGTAATAAACACCAAGGGCTGGCGCACAAGGGGTATAAGTGAGCCAAACGATGAACGGGTGCTTCAGGGTCCCAGAGAGGGCTTTGATGAATCGGTAATGCTTAATCTTGCAATGATACGCCGAAGGCTTCCCACCCCTGACCTTTGTGTTGAGACCGCCACGGTGGGACGGCGCACCGATACCTTTGTGTTTATTTGCTACCTTGACTCCCTTGTAAATAAAAAGGTTTTAAAGGAGCTTAAAAAAAGACTTGAAAAAATAGATATTGACGGAATACTTGACAGCAATTATATTTCCGAGCTTATAACGGGAAATCCCCTATCCCCTCTTAAGACCATCGGCAGCACCGAGCGCCCCGATATTGTGGCAGCAAGACTGCTTGAGGGCAGGGTTGCCGTTATGGTGGACGGCACCCCCGTTGTGCTTACCCTTCCCTATCTTTTCAGCGAGAATTTTCAGTCAGATGACGATTACTATATAAATTTTCTGGTTTCGGGAATAGGCAGGGTGCTAAGGTACATCTGCTTTTTCCTGTCAATAAGTGTACCTGCAATATATTTAGCCCTTTCAACGGTACACAAGGCCCTTATACCCACCTCCCTTGCAATAAGCATAAGCAAGGCCAGAAGCGGCGTGCCTTTTCCAAGTGTTATTGAGTGTATAGCCCTTATACTGATATTTGAAATATTAAGGGAAACAGGCATACGTATGCCCCAAAGTGTGGGACACGCCCTTAGTATAGTGGGCGGTCTTGTGGTGGGACAGGCGGCGGTGGAGGCAAAAATAGTAAGCGCGCCTATGCTGATTGTTATTGCCCTTAGCGGTATTGCAGGTCTTATGCTCCCGCGGCTTAAAGGGGTGGTTTCCTACTGCAGAATACTGTTTGTTCTCCTTGCCCACCTATGGGGATTGTTTGGCTATCTTGCCGGAGTTGCGGCTCTGCTTATTTTAATATTTTCCCTGGATTCCTTCAATATTGATTATACCTCAGGACTTGACGGAATAAGCCTTCAAAGCCTTAAGGATACCATTATAAGAGCCCCTTGGAGGCGTATGAGAACCCGACCCAACTCAATAAGCGAAAACAGAATAAGAAAGGGTTAGTAATGAAAAAGCTATATATATGTATATGTATTTTACTGTGCTTTTTACTTTGCTCTTGCAGTCCTGCGGCAGAGTACAGGGAGCCTGAACAGGTTGTTATTACCGCCGCCCTTGGGTTTGATAATGAGGAAGGAAGGCTTATACTGAGTGCCGAAACAATAAACACCTCAGGAGAGGGCGACTACACTCCCAAGGTATTAAAGGGCTCAGGACACACCACAGAGCAGGTCATACAAAGCATTTCCCACAACATTGGCGGAAAGCTGTTTTTAGGTCACCTTGCCACGGTAGTACTTGGAAAAACCCTTACTCAGGACCAGACCGAGGATATACTTGAGTTTTGCAGGGAGGACAGCGAAATAAGCCCTGCCGTAAGGCTGGTTTCCACGGAAAACGCCGCTGGGCTTCTTTCCTGTAAAGGTGTTTCGGGGGAGGCTGTAGGATATGATATTGTTACCCTAATAACCACTAAGGAGGACCTTCGACGAGACGACAATTACGCCACACTGTTCAACATTGAAAAAATACGCAGTGAGAAAAACAACTGCTATACCCTTCCCTGCTTCTCAGTAATGGAAGAAAAAGAGCCCCTGCTTTTTTTAGACGGCTCAGAGGTTTTCAGCGGAACGCTAAGGATATATACCCTTGAAAATGAGCAGGATACACTTCTAAGAATTCTTGAAAACAAATTTCAGGGGGGCACCCTTACTCTTTTAAATGGCGGAGATGTTCTGCAGGCCGATATAGAAAAAATACGTACTACCATGGACACTACGTTTTCGGATAATTCCCTCTCAGTTAGCTATTTTCTGAAGCTAACCCTTAAGAAAAACGGTTTCAAGGGGGAATCGGTTTCTGCTTTTACAAAAGCCTTGGAGGAGCGATTAAAAAAGCTTTTGACCCTTTTGCAAACCGAAATAAAGGAGGACCTTCTCCATATAACCGATAATATTAAAAGATACAAGCCCCTTATATATAAAAAATTGGAGACTAATCCCCTTGATGCATTTTGCAAGGCTGATATAAGCGTTACCTGCACAGCAAGGGAGGGAGACGGACAATGAACAGTACCGAACAAAAAAGCAATGCTTATTTTGCTCTCACCGCCGTTTTTATAATAGGAAATACCGTCATAAATCTGCCCTTTGGACGTGGCATTACCGCCGCTATAGCAGGCTCTGTTTTTTCTGCTATACTTAGCCTGCCGTTTTTTATTATGCTTACCTTAATACAAAAAAAGTCGGACGGCAAGGAGCTTACGGCTACAGCCGAGGGACTGCTGGGAAAAATACCCTCACGCATATTTGCAATTGTTTTTTCCGCCTTTTGCTTGCTGTGCGCCGTTGCTTGTATGCGAAATTTTACCTCCTTTATACACGGGAGGCTTTTACCCCTTGGCGGCCCCTTTTTACCCTCCGTAATTTTTACCGTTCTTGTGTTTTTTCTATGCCTGATACCAAAAAAGGGGGTTGTAAAGCTTTCCCTTCTTAGCCTTGCGGTATTGATTATATCAGAAGTGGTGCTTTTTGTTTTTTCCTTAAACCAAATGGACTTTGACAGCATTATGCCTCTGAGTCTTAACCCACTTGACGTAGGCTATCAGGGTATATCCTACTTTGCAATGAGTTTTGCCCAATGCACGGTTCTCCTTGCCTTTTTTATGGGGGAGAAAAACTTTAAAACCTACAGATTAGGCTTCTTTGCAGGCTGGGTGGTGCTTTTTGTTGCTATGCTGCACACCCTGCTTATTTTCGGCTACAGCTATACAGGCACCCTGCGCTTTCCATATGCTACGGCAATGAGCACGGTGTCCATTGGAGATAAATTTATACGCCTTGAGGGTCTCTCCTATCCTTTTTACTTTTTCTGCGCCCTTATTAAAACCGCAGTAAGCGTAAGAAGCGCCAAGGACGTGCTGAAAAGCATAACGGGCAGATACACAAAATATCTGCCCATAATATTCTGTACTGTGCTTATTATTTTCTCGATATTTACGGATTTTTTCAGACCTCTTGATTTTATTAAAATAGCGCCTTTTTTCCTTATCCCTGCGGTAGGACTACCTATTATACTGCTGATTGGCTTCGCAATAAAAAATCGTACTCGTTCCCGATGTAAAACCAGGTAGCAGGGCCTACGGTGCCGTTTACGGGAAGACCGTACAGGCTTTGGAAAGCCCTGACTGCCGCCGTTGTGGCAGGACCGAAAATGCCGTCCACCTGCACGGAAGGTATTCCGTCTATATTTTGGGATATTAAGGCAAGGTAGGTTTGCAGGTCGCGAACGTCAGGGCCCTCCATCCCCTCTGATAAAACGTAGCCCGGATACGCCTTGGCAAGACCCTGACTGTAGCCCTCGGGCAGGCCCTGCTCAATATCGGAATATATCTGCCTTATTAAATTCCAGGTTTGGCGGTCAACAACGCCCGTAACGGGTAGACCGTAAAAGCTTTGAAAGCTGTTAACGGCGTTAAGGGTAGAGGGGCCAAACACTCCGTCAATGGGGAAAATATTGAGGCTTGGATTAAAATATGCTATAACGTTCAGGTAATACTGCAGGGTAGTTACCGCTATTCCCGACGAGCCTGAGGCGAGCTCATTTTCAAAGGGCAGGGTAACGTCTGCCGCGGTAACACCAAGGCTTGTAAGCTCTGCAAGGCGGCGCACACCTACGTAATACTGTTTTATTTTATACCAGGTAGCCTGATCCACTATACCGTTTACGTCAAGGAAGAATATTTCCTGAAATTTACGCACGGCGTTCTCGGTGGCTACGTCAAAAATCCCTGTTACCGCCTGAATACGGGGAATGGCGGGATAATTTCGTGCCACCGCATTAAGCTGGGTTTGGATAATGCTCACGTCGTTTCCCGCGTCACCCACACGAAGGGGATTGCCGGGATAGGAGCGTTCAACATTGGTTACGGGTACGTTGGAGACTATGTTTATGTCATCCCCGTAATAGTTCTGCAGTATCTCATAAGGGGTAAGCCCCTGCCCCGCAAGGGTAACGGTGCCCCACTGGGAAAGACCATCACAGGTGGAGGTTGTGCCGTTACAGAACTGCGCAAAAAAGGGCTCCACAAAGCCCTGTCTAACAATATAGCTGTTAAATATTTCATCCACTATTCTTGATATGTTTTCAAACACCGTTCTATCCCTAACAAAGGCCTGATCAAAGGCGGTAGTATTGGTTATGTCAAAATCGTAGCCACGGGAGGGATACCACTCGGTATATATTCTGTTTAGTGCAAATGAGATAATTGCATAGATATTGGCCCTGAGTGCATTTTCGGGCCAGGTGGGATATATCTCACTTGAGGCCACGTTTTTAATATAATCTGTAAAGGGCACCGTTACGTTTTCCGCAGAGGCGGTGGGTGCCCCCAAATGTACGGTTATAAATTCGGGAATAACAGGATTAAGTATTGCCATATTTATCCTCCTTAAAGCCTATATGGGTTTGCTTCATCCACAGTATCCGGTATTGAGTTTCCGTTTGATGCCGTGGAAGTAAGCAGTTGTACGCTTTGAAGCGAGGTAACGCCGTCAAATACGGGCATATCCTTCAGAAACTGTGTAACGAAGCCTTCGGCGGTAATGCTAACGTCGTACAGGGAATACACAGGCTCACCTGAGGTGCTTGGGGACTCGGATAGCTCACGCTTTGGAGCAGGCAGGCTAAAGGGTGTAGTTTGCCCGCTTTCGTTGGTGCGCAGAACTGCAAGCTGCTCCCCTGCTTTCGATACCGTTACCTGCGCCCCCGATACAGGCAGCGCACCCCTGCCTGAGGTTATAAGAAATATTACCGTTCCCCGTCCCGAAGCATCAGAGTCGCCCACCCAAGGCAGTGGCTGAGCCACAACAGGTCTTGCCCTTTTGTGCATTTCGGCAAGTTCTCTTTTATAATCCTCTATTGTCTTTTCGGTCATAAAAAACACTCCTTCATACCATAGTATGAAGGAGTGTAAATTTTGCTAAAAGCTATTGTTGTGAGGTGACTTCCGCCTCACCTTTATTTACATCATTTTTAAGTATTCTGTAAATTGTTGCGGCAAGGGGCACACCAAGAAGCATACCCAGAACGCCGAATATACCTCCGCCCAAGGTAACTGCGGCCAGCACCCAAATGCCCGGCATTCCTATAGAGGAGCCCACCACTTTAGGGTAAATAAGATTACCCTCAAGCTGCTGAAGTACAATTATAAATACAAGGAAAATAAGGGCTTTAAAGGGAGATACGGTAAGTATCATCAGTGCGCCCACACCTGCGCCGATATAAGCGCCTGCTACAGGGATAAGGGCGGTAAAGGCTACAAGGGCGCTTATCATAGGGGCGTATGGCAAACGAAAAAGCAACATACCGCCAAAGCATAAAACGCCTAAAATCAAGGCCTCGGTACACTGTCCTACTATATAACGGCGGAAGCTTTGATTCATAACCGATAAAACGTAACGCGCCTTATCGCACCAGGTCTTTTTCATATATCTTGCTGAGAGACGGTTAGCCTGATTCAAAAGCTTATCCTTAGAGGAAAGCAGGTACACCGAGAATATAATACTTATAAATGCAGTGATTATGCCTGAAAACACCGAGGTAACGGTGGTTATTACCACGTCCACCACACCGCCCAGACCTGAGGTTAATACGTTCATTATCTGAGAGATACCGCCCTTCCAATCTAGGGAGGAAAGGGTGGATATGAATTCATCAGATATCCATTCAATACCTGAAATAGCATCAATAATAGTTTGCACCGCACCCGGTAAAAGGGAAATTATAAGCTGTACCGCAGAAATTAGCTGAGGCACCACAAGACCTACCACAAGACCTATTATGGCAAGGAGGGTAACTATAGAAAGGGTGATACAAACAGGCCTTCTGGTAACAAGCACCGCTTTTTTCGTGGATTTTGGAAAATACAGTCTTTCATAGCTTGTTAACAGAATGTTTAGCACGTAGGCTATACCAAAGCCTATAAAAAGAGGTGAGGCCGCACCTATAAGCCTTGATATAAACCCACCAACCGTTGGCCAATAGGTTATGCATAGGAAAAGCACAAAAACACTTACTCCAACCTTAAAACAAGTTTTCCAATCAAGCTTCATAGGTCACTACCTCACCGAAAAATACTTACATACAATGATAGTATACCATATTTATTAAGTTTTTACAATAATCAGTCTAAAAATTCCTCGTTAAGCTCAAGGCCGAAATCCTTGGCAATGGCGCGCATATTGTCATCACTTATGGTCTGACGGATTCCCTGACCGCAGGAAAGTGCACGCACATAAATGTCGGCTGCCTTTTCTATTGTGTGCATAAGACCGAAGGTAATATCAAAATCAGGACCTGAACAGAAAAGACCGTGGTGTGCCCATACGGCGGCATCGTACTTTTTCATAAGCTCACTTGTGGCCATTGCAATATCTGCACCACCGGGCACCATCCACTCCACAACTCCTACTCCGCCGGGGAAAACCACGGGACACTCGGTTGCACTTTGCCAAAGCACCCTTGTAAATGCCTTGGAGGTAAGTGGCAAAACGTATGTAAGGGCAATAAGGCTTGGGGTGTGTGCGTGATATATAACGCGGTATTCCCCACCGGTTGCGGCCTTGCGCACGCTGTGGTTCATAAAGTGACTTGGAAACTCACTTGTGGGTCTGCCACCCTTTTCAAGTCCCCATACTATACGATAGCTGTCGCCCTTATCGTTTATTTCAACAATGCAGATATTATCCTGCGGTGCAAGAATAACGTTGCGAAAGAACTTGCCGGAGCCTGTGGAAATAAAGTACTCTCCCTTTAAATTATCGGCCTGAACACCCATATTCACCCATTCACCTGGGTTCTTATTAAAGAAGGGTCGGCACTGGGCTACCTCCTCCTCACGCATACGGTAGGTAAGGTTGCCGCCGTTACGCTCGTGCCAACCCTGTTCCCAACCGTCATTACACATTCTGATATATCCCTTTATTACTTCAACATCCAGAATAGACATAATATTTAACCTCTCTTTGAAAGAACTTCTTTTTCGTAAAGCTTAACCTCATCAAACCACTTTTCATTTGTGGGCACATTTTGAGTTCTGCAGTAATGCTCCCAAATATCTCCAAAGGGGCAGGTTTTAAGTTCTTCATTAAGCATAAGAATTTCGGTAAAGTTGTTTTCATCCTGTAATTCTTTAAGCCTTTTATGGGGAATAAGCAGGGCATAAAGCAGAGCCTTTTGCATACTTCTTGTACCTATCACCCAAGCGGCAATACGGTTAATGGATGCATCAAAGAAGTCAAGACCTATAAGCACCTTATCAAGGGCTTCGTTTCTTACTATTTCCTTTGCAATCTCCTTAATTTCGTCCTCAAAAAGCACAACGTGGTCAGAGTCCCAACGCATAGGACGGGTAACGTGGAGGGGTATTTTATCAAAGAAGGCAAGTATGGCGGGTATTTTATCACTTATAACCTCTGTAGGATGATAATGACCGTTATCAAGCAGGTTATAGACACCGGGATGGGAGGCGGCATAGCTCATATAAAATTCGTTACTGCCTACGGTGTATGCCTCCACACCAATACCGAAAACCTTGCTTTCCACACAGTCAATAACGTTATCATACTTTTCGGCAAATATCTTATCAAGGCTATCCTTCAGGCGAAGTCTGGGGCCTAAGCGGTCGGCAGGAATATCCTTAAGACCGTCGGGAATCCAAACGTTGTTAAGCACATTATCCCCAAGGGCAAGGCCTATCTCGTGGGCTATGCGGCGGCAGGCAATACCGTGATTTATCCAGAAATTTCGCACGCTTTCATCAGGACTTGAAAGGGTAAGACCGTCCTTAACCATTGGATGGCTAAAGTAGGTGGGGTTAAAATCAATACCTATTCCGCGAGACTTGGCGTACTCTATCCATTTGGCAAAATGCTTTGTTTCAAGGGCGTCCCTGTCGGCAAACTCGCCATCCTCAAAAATGGCATAGCTTGCGTGGAGATTTATACGCTTTTTACCGGGGATAAGGGAGATTGCCTTGTCAAAATCGGCCATAAGCTGTTCAGGGGTGGTAGCCTTGCCGGGGTAATTACCCGTTGCCTGAATACCGCCTGAAAGTGCGGAACCTGAGTTTTCAAAGCCGGTAACGTCATCACCCTGCCAGCAATGAATACTTATGGCCTTGCTTTCAAGGGCGGCAAGGGCGGCGTCAACGTTAACACCCAGCTCCTCATAGCGTTTTTTTGCCTGAATGAATCTTTCCATATTTAATGCTCCTTTAAAAGGTTTTTATTTCAAAGCTTTCTTTTATTGCGGCTCGTGCCGAGCTAAGGTCTGCAAATCTACCGTCAGCTATCATCTGGCACATAAGGTTACCAAGGGCGGTACCCTCGGTAGGGCCTGCAAAAACGGGCAGCCCCGTGTACTTTGCGGTAAGGGAATTTAAATAACCATCTTTACTGCCGCCGCCCACAATGTTAACCGAGGTGTATTTTCTGTCCATTATCTGTTCGAGATTTTTAATGGCAGAGCTGTAGCATTTTGCAAGGCTTACGTATACGCACTGCATAACCTCTCCCACGGTATTTGGCACTGCCTGACCTGTTCTTGCACAATAGTTTTTTACCTCGTCTATCATACTTTCGGGGGCTAAGAAGCAGTTATCGTTTACGTCCACTGTGGAGGTAAAGTAAGCGCTTTCCTTTGCCATTTCCTCAAGCTGAGCAAAGGAATACTTTTTATCAAGATTACGGCGAATGGACTGTATCATCCAAAGGCCCATTATGTTTTTAAGGTAACGGTAGCGGTACGCATAGCCGCCCTCATTGGTGAAATTGGCCTTACAGCTTATATCAGAGGTGTTGGGCACCATACTTTCGGTGCCAAGAAGGCTCCAGGTGCCAGAGCTTATGTAAACTGCCTGCTCATCCCTTGCGGGAACGGCCATAAAAGCACTGCCGGTATCGTGTGTTGCGGGAAAAACAACGGTGGCGTTAAAGCCTACCCTTTGGGCAATTTCCTTTGAAAACTCACCCACGGTGCTTCCCGGAGCACACAGCTCACCAAAAATATGTTCAGGCAGTCCAAGGGAAACAATAAGCTCTCTGTCCCACTGCTTAGACTCAGCATTTACAAGGGAGGTGGTGGTAGCGTTAGTGTATTCGTTTTTCTTAACTCCCGTGAGTACAAAGCTTAAATACTCAGGCATAAGCAGAAGGGTTTTTGCCCTTTCAAGCTGCTCAGGCGCTTCTTCCTTAAGAGCAAGAAGCTGGTATATGGTATTATAGGGTTGCTTCTGAATACCTGCCCTTGAATAAAGCTCCTGAAAGGATATCGCCTTTTCAAGCATTTCGGGAACACCCTGAGTACGCTTATCACGGTAGGCAACGGTATCACCTATAAGCTGATCATTTTCATCAAGGAGAGCAAAATCAACGCCCCAGGTATCAATGCCAACGGTTTTGGGCAGCTTGCCGATTTCCTTACATTTTGCAATACCTGCAATAACGTTTTCCTTTAAAGCATCAATATCCCAGCAAAAATGTCCGTTTTTTTCGGAGTAGCCGTTTTCAAAGCGGTATACCTCCTCTAAAACGTATTTGCCGTCTTTAAGGCTTCCTAAAATGTGGCGGCCGCTGGAGGCGCCGATGTCAATAGCAAGATAGTACGTCATAATGTATTCCCCCAAAGTTATTATATATCATTGCACAAGATAAAATAAGGACTTAATTTTAACAAATTTTAAGTCCTTATTTAACCTATTCTATATTGTGACGGGCTTATCCCGTAGCGTTTTAAGAAGGTGCGGTGAAAGTAGCTTATATTTTCATATCCCACCGCAGCGGCAATATCCGCAACGGTTAGACGGGTTTCGCGCAAAAGTTTTGCAGCCTTTAAAAAGCGCTTTTCCACAAGCAGCTCCTTAAAGGTTTTGCCCGTTATCTGCCTTACAAGTCGGCTAAGGTAGGCTACCGATACGTTATACTGTGCGGCAACGCCATCAAGCCGTGCATTTTTATAATTTTCCTCAATTTCGTGGAGCACCGCCACCACAAGGGCGTTATTAACCTGCGTATTATCACCTGTATCAAGGCAATGTGTAAAATTTAAAAGATGTAAAAACAACAGTCCAAGTGTGGCCTCATTCAAGGTGCGGTTGTTGGCCTGCTTTTTATGGAAGCTCCAAATAATGTTCTCCATAAGGTTTTGCACAGGCAGGATATCCGCCACCTTAAAATGGAGGTAGTCTATTCCCTTATCACTACCGCTTAGCCCGCTGAGCAGAAAATTACTTAAGGGATTATCTCCGCCACAGCTTTGAAGTGCCCTTTCAAAAAACTCAGGCAAAACTATAAGGTTTACGGCTATATCTTCCCTTTCAGCCCTTGCCACACAGTGACTGGCGTGATTGTTAAGAAACAGCAGTTCCCCTTCCTTAAGCTCAATGGTACAGGTATCGTTTACGGTATGCACCGTCTTACCCTTGCACATATATATTATTTCTATATAATTATGGGTATGACGGGGAAAATCTGTAAAGCGTGTATGGGTACGCACCGTTACAGGCTTACCGCGACGCACAAGATGGGCGCTGTCAATAACGAAATCCCCTGTGGAGGAATAGCTGCTTTTATCAATGCTTCCGCCGCTGAGCAGACGTTTTTCCTCATCGGTAATCTGAGAAATAGCCTTTAAAAGCTTTTCGTTCATAAGCCTATCTCCTGCGTAAAAGCCTTTTAATTCTACAGCACAGTGATGCTTTGACGTGCTTTAAGAATTTAGCCAAGGGACAACAGAATAAATGAGAATATATTTTATATGAAAGCTTATTAACGTCTATTTTCTCTCCGTTTCTGCTAAATGAGGTCACAAGGCCAATAAGGTGTGCATCGGTAATACCGCTCTCGTTTACGTACTGGTTATCACCGCACATAATATAGCCCGTTTCGGTTACCTTTACCACCCTGTGAAGTACAAACTTTCCGTTATCCCGCCTATAAAGAGGAATATCGTATTTCTTAAGCCTTCCCTCAGGCTTTACAAGGGTAACTGAATCTCTGCCACCTGTCATTGTGGGGAGCATACTGCTGCCCTCCACCGTGAAGGTGACCTCACCGCCTGCACGGAGCATTTCCTCCATTGCAGGGAGCATTTCTATAAGGTCAACTCTATGCATCGGTATGCGCTCTTTTCATAGTATTATAGGCAAGCTCAACCGCTTCCCTGCTTATGTTACAGCCCATTCTGTAAAGGGGTGCGGTGGAAAGAATCCTGTCAAGTAATTCAAGCATTTTAGGCATTTGCTCATTATCCAACTTGTGCAGTGTCTGACGGAGGATAAGCATAATTGCCTCCGCCCCTGTTATAGGCTTTATCCAATTTTCCTCACTACGCTCCAAAAAGCATATTCCCCCAAGCTTTGCCCTGGTGTTTACGTTCAGGTCGGTTTTACCGCTGAAGGGTGTGCCGTAAACATAGACCTGACCGTCAATAATACGAAGTGCAGGCTTATCGTCATTTATAATGAAAGCGTCATCACCAAAGGCTTCAAGCCAAAGGGAGGTATGGGTAGATTTGCCCGTTCCCGGATCAGCAGAAAAAAGATATGCATATCCGTTTTTTACCACCGCGGAGGAGTGCACCATCATTCCGTCAAAGGCAAGCAGATCTTTATAAAAACGTGTACCCGAATAGACGTACTCAATATCATTGCGGGAAAGACTTTTATATTTGCTGATTCCACCGTCAATATCGGCATCACTAAGATCAACGGTTATATCTGCAGGCAGGGATAAATCCGCACCCTGCTCGTAGGGTACGGTCTGTTTTAAAAGTGTTTCATAACGGCATTCAATATCTACCTGTAGGTCGGCAATGCAAATTCGTTTCATTATTACTCCTTTTAAAAAAGCGGCGCAAAAAGAACGCCGCCAAAAAAATTATATTGAAATTTTGTGAGCCCGATTAAACATATCAAGGTCGAATTGCTTCTCCATTGCAAGAGCCTCGTAAATATCGTCATTTACTATTTTACTGTTTCTATAGCAAATTACTCTGTTACCGATACCCTGTGAAAGCAGCTCAACGGCGGCATAACCCATTTCACTTGCCATAACGCGGTCTCTTACAGTAGGACTTCCGCCACGCTGGATATGGCCTAAAATTGTTGCTCTGGACTCAACGCCTGTTTTTTCTTCAATGATTTTTGCAAGCTCTTCAACTTTACCGATACCCTCTGCAACAAGGATAATAAAGTGATTTTTGCCAAGTTTTTTTCCTTCTTCTATTCTTGCAATAACATCTCTTTCAATGTCAACCTCTACCTCAGGCACTAAAATTGCTGTTGCACCGGTAGCAATTCCTACCTGCAAAGCAATATCACCTGCGCGGCGGCCCATAACCTCAATAACAGAGCAACGGTCATGAGACTGGGAGGTATCACGGAGCCTGTCCACCATTGTCATAGCGGTGTTCATAGCGGTATCAAAACCGATGGTGTACTCGGTAGAGGTAATATCGTTATCAATGGTACCGGGAATACCGATACAGGGAACACCCTTAAGGGAAAGATCTCTTGCGCCCCTGAAGGAACCGTCACCGCCGATAACTACCACACCGTCAATTCCGAATTTTTTACAGCTTTCTACAGCCTTTAAAATTCCCTCTTCGGTTTTAAATTCAGGGCATCTTGCACTGTAAAGGCAGGTGCCACCACGGTCGATTATACCTGAAACCGAACGAATGTTAAGGTCAATAATCTCACCGTTTATAAGGCCGTTATATCCGTGCACTATTCCCTTAACCTGCATACCCTTTCCAATGGCAGAGCGAACAACGCTTCGGATTGCTGAGTTCATACCGGGGGCGTCGCCGCCGGAGGTAAGAACACCTATAGTTTTCATACACATATAAATTCAACTCCTGATAGAGATAATAACATTTTTATAATTAGTAGTATTATATACTATAACACAAAATTATTCAAGTACTTTTACATTGTTTTGCCCTAAAATTAAGGTTATTTCTTCTATTTTCCTACTGCTTTTGGTTACCCACATATTTTGCGGGGCATTAAAACGCTTACCTGTATCGGTACAGTAGATGATTACGGGCAGGTCGCCGTTTGAAGCCGCAAGAATATTTTTCACCTTAATAAATTCATCACAGTCAAGATTTTTTACCCTGAGATATAGCCCCCTTTTGGCGGTCTGTGCCTTTACGGGAGCCGTGGGAAGGGTGGGCAGCGGCTCAAGCCTTTCGCAGATAAGCTCCCTCACCCTGTCGTCACTGTCGCTCACCCTTGCGGTAAGCAATACGGGCTTTTGTTCAACGAAAAAGGGCTTATAGCTCTCATAGGTTTTTGCAAAGCAGGTAAGGGGTATGCTGCCTGTTGTATCCTCGGCAAGGGCGGTTACTATGATATTTTTATTTTTCATGGTGCGAACCTTAATGGCCGACAGCATAACAAGTATTTTAACACGCTTATTATCGGCGTTTTCGTCCCCTATCACCTGTGCTGCGGTGGGGATCCCCAGCTTTTCGGGCATATGGGAATACTCTGCCATAGGGTGACCCGACAGATACATTCCCGTGGCCTCCTTCTCCATGGCAAGAAGCTGGTCCTGTGGCAATTCCTGTGCCGCAGGCAGGGTGAAGGTGCCTGCTGACTCGTCCTCTGCCTCGGCAAAAAGGTCCATCTGTCCGCCGCCTGTATAACGGCGCACGTTATCCACAGCCTCTATAACCGCATCGGAGGAGAAAAGCATCTGCCTGCGATTACCGTCAAGCCCGTCAAGGGCACCGCTTTTTATAAGCCCCTCAAGGGCGCGGCGATTAAACTCACGGGAGGCGTTTCTGAGACAGAAATCGTAAAAGCTTGTATATTTTCCGCCTGTTTCCCGTTCCCTTATAAGGTTCTCAATAACACCGTAACCAAGATTTTTTATTGCCTGCAGGCCAAAGCGTATGCCGTTTTCAACGGGGGTAAAGCCATGCAGACTTTCATTAACGCTGGGGGGGAGTATGGCAATACCCATTTTTTTGCAAGCGTCGGTATACTCGGCCACCTTATCTGCACGGTCAAGCACGCTTGTAAGCAGAGCCGCCATATACTCTCTTGGATAATGGCACTTAAGATATGCAGTGGTGTATGCCACAACAGCATATGCCGCGGCGTGAGATTTGTTGAAGGCGTAGGAGGAAAAGCTGTCCATATCATCAAAGATGCGTTTTGCGGCATCCTTGCTGACACCGCGGCTTATTGCACCCTCACATATAACGTTACCCTGCTCATCCTTTTCACCGTAGATAAACACCTGACGTTCCTTTTGCATAACGTCGTGCTTCTTTTTGGACATAGCACGGCGCACAATATCAGCACGGGCAAGTGAATAGCCTGCAAGGGCAACGCATATCTGCATTACCTGCTCCTGATATACTATACAGCCGTAGGTAACACGCAGTATGGCTTCAAGCTGTGGGGCAAGATAGGTAACGTCCTGAGGATTATAGCGGTTATGGATATATTTGGGTATGGAATCCATAGGGCCGGGACGGTACAGGGAAATAATGGCAATAAGGTCCTCAATACTCTGGGGCTTAAAGGAGCGAAGCGTACTTTTCATTCCGCCTGATTCAAACTGGAACACACCCTCGGTAAGGCCTTTTCCAAACAACTCAAAAGTGGCTTTATCGTCAAGGGGGATTTTTTCGGTATCTATTTTAATTCCCTTTGCGGCAAGGCTTTTTACCGTATCGTCAATAACCGTAAGGTTACGAAGTCCCAGAAAATCCATTTTAAGAAGTCCCAGCTCGTCAAGTGCGGTCATAGTAAACTGGGTAACCACCGCCTCGTCGTTTTTGGCAAGGGGCACGTAATCGCTTACGGGGCGGTCACATATTACCACACCTGCGGCGTGGGTAGAGGCATGTCTCGGCATTCCCTCCACCTTAAGGGCCATATCTATAAGGCGTTTTATTTGTATATCGGTTTGATAAAGGGTTTTAAGCTCGGCCGACATATCCATAGCCTTTTCAATGGACATACCTATTCCAAAGGGGATAAGCTTTGCCACCTTATCGGCAATATTATAAGGGATTTCCATTACCCTTGCCACGTCACGCACGGAGTTTTTTGCCGCCATTGTGCCAAAGGTGACTATCTGTGCCACGTGGTCACTGCCATATTTATCAACAACGTAATCTATGACCTCCTGACGGCGGACATAGCAAAAATCAATATCAAAATCGGGCATAGATACCCTTTCAGGGTTTAAGAACCGCTCAAAAAGCAGGTCGTACCTGATGGGGTCAATGCCTGTTATACCTATGCAATAGGCCGCAAGGCTACCTGCACCTGAGCCTCTGCCCGGTCCTACGGGTATACCTTTTTTCTTTGCATAGTTTACAAAATCCTGAACTATGAGGTAATAATCCACGTAGCCCATTTTTTCAATTACCGAAAGCTCGTATTCAAGGCGGTCAACCACCTTTTTTTCAGGGTTACTGCCATAGTGGCGGTAAAGACCCTCATAACATTTTTTTCTGAAAAACTCAGCGTGGTCGGTATGGCCTATATCAAAAACGGGGAGCTTTATTTTGCCAAATTCAAACTCCACGTTACAGCGCTGAGCTATTTTAACGGTGTTCTCAAGTGCCTCAGGGTACGAGGGAAAAACCTGCTCCATTTCCCTAGCGGATTTCAAATAAAATTCATTGGTTTCAAAGGCAAGGGAGTTTTCCTCGCTAAGCTTTTTGCCTGTTTGTATGCAAATAAGCACCTTTTGCATTTCATAATCATCGGCGTTTATATAATGCACGTCGTTAGTGGCAACAAGGGGTATACCCGTTTCCTGACTAATTCGCACTATCTGTGGATTGATTCTTGCCTGCTCAGCTATACCATGGTCCTGTATCTCAAGAAAATAATTTCCCCTGCCGAAAACGCTGTCAAACCACAGGGCAGATTTTTTTGCCCCGTTATAATCGCCCCTTGAAAGGGCTTTTGGTATTTCACCTGCAAGGCAGGCCGAAAGGGCAATTATACCCTCGTGATACTTTTCCAGCAGTTCCTTATCCACACGTGGCTTGTTATAAAAGCCCTCGGTAAAACCAAGAGACACCATTTTTATAAGATTTTTGTAGCCCTGCTCATTTTCGCAAAGCAGTACAAGGTGGGTATATTCCCCATCCTGCATTTTATCCTTATCGGTGCGGCTTCGCGGGGCTACGTACACCTCACACCCGATTATAGGCTTTATTCCCGCCTTTTTTGCCGCCTTATAAAATTCCACGGCGCCATACATAACGCCGTGGTCGGTAATTGCAACGGCGGACTGTCCACGCTCCTTCACAGCATCAAAAAGCCTGTCCAGACGGCAACTGCCGTCCAGCAAGCTATACTGTGTATGAAGGTGCAGATGAACAAAATCCATTTACTTTATTTCCTTTGCAATTTCTAATATTTTTTTAAGTCTATGATTTAGTCCCGAGCGGGTTATGGGCTCGGCAGAAATGCGGCAAAGCTCATTTAACGAGGCCTCGGGGTTATCAACACGAAGCTTTGCGGCACTTATAAGCTCAGGGGGCAGTGAGCTTAGCTTGCCCCTGCTCTCCAGCAGTTCTATTGCCGTTCTTTGCTCCAGCGCGGCATCAACCGATTTAAATATATTTGCGGTTTCGCAATTTTTAATTCTGTTTACCTTGTTTCGCATATCCTTATATATTTTGGATTGCATAACAAGTATGGCAGAGTTTGTGGCACCAATCGTAGTTAGAAAATCCTCAATAACCGAGCTGTCCTTTGAGTACATTACGTTTCTGCCGCCGCGTGCGGCAAATTTCATTGGGATTTCAAGCTTTTTAAGGAAGAAATCGAACTGAAGGCAAATGTCAAAATCATCAATACAAAACTCTAACCTGTAATCCTTTTCGGGGTCGCTTACCTGACCGCAGGAAAGAAATACCCCCCGTAAAAAAGCGTGAAGACAGCAATCCTTTTTGAGTAATTCTTCGTTTATATCGTAAAACTGTGAAGGCTTTGCATAACCAAAGGCAAGCATAACCTTCTTTCGATCCCCTTCACCTGCAACGATTACACGGTAGGTTTTTCTTACCGCGCCGCCGCACTGAACCTCGGCAATTATACCAAAGCTTGCACGAAGACGCAGGGCGCAACGTTTGGCCGCCGCCTCACTTGAGGTTTGAAAAACCATTTTATCAAAACCAAAGCTACGGGCAAAAAGAAGCATTCCGTAACACTCCGAAATATTGCAACAGGAGGGCTGCTTTAGTAAAGCAAGCTCCTCCTTAACCTCTAATGTGAATGACATAGTATTATTCCCTGCCTACAAAAAGCACTTCGGTTTCAAGGCTGATGCCCGTATCCCGTAAGACTGCTTCCTGAATCTTTTTTATAAGCGTTAAAATATCGGTAGAGGTGGCAGAGCCTGTGTTAACAACAAAGCCTGCATGCTTACGGCTAACCATTGCACCGCCCACCGTTTTTCCCTTAAGGCCGCATTGCTCGATAAGAGCCCCCGCAAAGTGCCCTTCGGGACGCTTGAAGGTACTGCCTGCGCTTGGGTATTCAAGGGGTTGCTTTTCCTTACGGCGGCGCAAAATATCCGCCATATCCTCACGTATTTTATCGGTATCACCAAGGGATAGCTTAAACACAGCGGAAATCACGGTAGTGCCGCTGTTTGTAAACACGCTTTTTCTGTAGGAAAGCTCAAGCTCATCCTTTTTAAGGGTTATTATCTGCCCGTCCCGTGTTACGGCGGTAACGCTTTCAACAACGTCCTTCATCTCGCCGCCGTAGGCGCCTGCATTCATATAAACCGCACCGCCCACGCTACCGGGAATACCGCAGGCAAACTCAAGCCCTGTAAGGCCTGAGGAGGCGGCTACAGAGCATAAGGCAGACAGGGTTGCTCCTGCCTGAGCAGTAATAAAGCAGCCATCCACCGTTATTTTATTCATAGGCTCGGTGGTGACCACCACGCCGTCAATACCCTTATCAGATACAAGCAGATTACTACCCTTACCTATTACCAGCATAGGAACGCTGTAGGTACGGCAAAGCTGGCCTAAGGCTTTAAGCTCCTGCTCGTTCCCCACAGCGGCAAATATATCTGCCGAGCCGCCTGTTTTAAAGCTTGTGTGCCTTTTCATAGGCTCGTTTAAAGCGTACTTTATTTTTGTGTCTTTAAGTGCCGCTTCTAATTGTTGAACGTTATATACCAAGTTATCACTACCTATAAAGCAAATCAAGATATGCGGCACCGATTATGCCTGCATCGTTACCAAGAGCCGCCGTTTTAATAACGGTTTGTTTTTCTATATTCTTACTGTAACGCTCGCGAACAACAAAATCCGTTATAGGCTTAATAATAGTGTCACCCTCTTTGGAAACACCGCCGCCGATACAAAGCACATCAGGCTGGAAGATGTTTATCATATTAGTGATACCAATGGCAACGTAGCGCAGATATTTATCAACCACACGCTGACCGGCGGCATCGCCCTTACGCATAGCATCAAAGGCAGTAATACCGCTTACGTTATCCAAATCACCGTTAACAAGCTCCCACATAACCGAATCGGGGCAACGGCTCATTTCATCCTTGGTCTGGCGGATAAGTGCGGTGGCAGAGGCATAGGCCTCCCAGCATCCGTCTCTTCCGCAGGAGCAATGAATACCGTCAACACAAATAACGGTATGTCCAAGCTCGGTACCTGCATTATTGGAGCCCGAGAATATCTTGCCGTCAATTATAACACCGCCGCCAACACCCGTACCGAGGGTTATGGCAACAAGGTCCTTACAACCCTTTCCTGCACCTGCCAAAAGCTCACCGTAAGCGGCTGCATTAGCATCATTTTCAATATAAGCATCAATCCCCAAAAGCTCCTTAAGCATTGCACAAATGGGAACGTTTTTAAAGTTAAGGTTATTGGTATAGGCTACAACACCTTTTGAGGGAACAACAGAACCGGGGGAGCCGATTCCAAGCGAATAAATATCTGAAAGCTCAAGCCCTGCGTTCTTAACTGCAATACGGGCCGCCTGTGCCATATCCTCCACTATTTCCTGTGCGCTGCGACCGGCACCTGTTTTCACCTTGCCTGAACCAACAATTTTAAAATTTTCATCAACCACGCCGGCGGCAATGTTTGTGCCACCTAAATCAATACCAAGTCTGTACATTTAAAATTCCTCCTCAAGAAAAAATATTTATTTGCTAAAAGGCCTTTACCTGAGCTTCGGTAGTGCCTGTAATATCGCCACCCATACCAAGGCGGGAAAGCAGATCCTCCGCGGCATTGTAGCCAAGCTTTTTCTGACGGTTGTTCATAGCGGCAACCTCAATTATAACTGCAAGGTTACGGCCGGGCTTTACGGGAATGGTAACCGAGGGTATTTCAAGGTCAAGAATGTTTGTAGTTTTATTCTCAAGACCCATACGGTCGTAAACCTTGTTTATATCCCAAGGCTCAAGATTTATTATCATATCAATCTTTTCGGTAAGCTTAACGGCGCCCACACCGAATATTCGGCTTGCATTTATAATGCCTATGCCACGAAGCTCAATAAAATGACGGATATTATCGGGAGCGGTACCTACAAGGGATTTGTTTGAAACACGGCGTATTTCCACCGCGTCATCCGCAATAAGGCGGTGACCGCGCTTAACAAGCTCAATAGCTGTTTCACTTTTACCAACGCCGCTTTCACCAAGCAAAAGTATTCCTTCACCGTACACCTCAACAAGAACACCGTGTCTGGTAATTCGGGGTGCAAGCTGAACGTTTAAAAAGGCAATTAGGGCCGCCATAAACTGTGACGTGCTCTCCCCTGTTCTAAGGAGCGGCACACCGTACTTCTCCGCGCTGGCGCTATAAGCCTCCTGCACGGCAAGATTACGGGTAACAACAACGGCGCTGGGCTTTCTGGAAAAGAATTCATCAACAGCGCGCTTTTGTGCATCCTCAGGGAAGCCCGATATAAAGCTTTCCTCATTTTTGCCGATTATCTGAATACGGTCGGCATCAAAGAATTCATAGTACCCTGCCATTTGAAGACCGGGACGGTTTATTTCTGCGTTTTCAATAAGTATCTCGTCACTGCTTACGGGCATATAAAGAGTTTCAAGGGAAAACTCATCAATTATCTGCTTTAAGGTAACCGAGTAGCCTGATTGCATAAACAACACCTCGCAATTTATATACTATCCATTATATTATACCTTATATAGTGCAAAAAGGGAAGTTTTTTTATTTTACTTGCTATTACAAAAATTTAGAGTTATAATTGTAGAAAATGGATATTTTTGTTTTGGAGGAATTTCTTATGAAGTTAGGTATTGTAGGTTTACCCAACGTTGGTAAATCCACACTTTTTAACGCTATTACAAATGCAGGGGCTCAGTCGGCCAACTACCCCTTTTGTACTATAGAGCCAAACGTTGGTATGGTATGTGTTCCCGATGAGCGTCTTGATGCTCTTGCAAAGCTGTATAACCCCGAAAAATTCACCCCTGCGGTTATTGAGTTTGTGGATATTGCAGGCCTTGTTAAGGGTGCCTCCAAGGGTGAAGGTCTTGGCAACAAGTTCTTATCCCATATACGTGAGGTTGATGCAGTTGTTCACGTTGTACGCTGCTTTGAGAATGATGATATTATTCACGTTGAGGGCAGTGTTGACCCCCAGCGTGACATTGAAATAATAAACCTTGAGCTTATTTTCTCCGATATGGAGATGGTACAGCGCCGCCTTGACAAGGCTACTAAGGCCCTTAAGGGTGATAAATCCATGCAGGCTGAGGTTGATTTCTTGAACAGACTTATGGCCGCCCTTGAGCAGGGTATTCCCGCCCGTGCGGTGGAGGCTGACGAGAACGAACAGGAAATACTTAACACCACCGCTCTACTTTCCTCCAAGCCTGTTATATACGCCTGCAATATGAGCGAGGATGATTTTAAATCAGGTATAACAGATAATGCGCGTTATAAAATGGTACAGGAAATAGCCGCTAAAGAGAACGCTCAGACACTTCCCATCTGCGCCTCCCTTGAATCTGAAATTGCAGGACTTGATTATGAGGAGAAAATACTTTTCCTTGAGGATTTGGGACTTGAGCAGTCAGGTCTTGACCGACTTATAAAGACCTGCTATTCCCTTTTAGGTCTTATATCCTTCCTTACTGCAGGACAGCCTGAGGTTAGGGCCTGGACCATTACAAAGGGCACTAAGGCACCTCAGGCCGCAGGTAAAATACACACCGATTTTGAGCGTGGCTTTATCCGTGCGGAGGTTATTTCCTTTGATAATCTTATGGAGTGCGGCGGCATGGTGCAGGCTCGCGAAAAGGGCCTTGTGCGAAGCGAAGGCAAGGAATACGTTATGCAGGACGGCGACGTAGTTCTGTTCCGATTTAACGTATAAATAAAAAATTTTTCAGCACCCGTATTCGGGTGCTTTTTTTGCGCACAATACATTTTGGGTGTTTAATTTTGAAAAAATGTATTCTTTTTCTTATAGGCGGTATAGGTTACGGTCTTATTGAGGTCATCTGGCGTGGGTATACCCATATTTCAATGCTTTTTGCCGGGGGAATATGCTTTAATATTTTCTCGGCCATAGGCAAACGCTTCAGGAAAGAGCAGTGGTTTAAAATCTTTTTACTGGGAAGCCTTGCAGTAACTGCCGTAGAGCTTGTTTTCGGTATTATTTTTAATCTGATACTAAAGAAAAAGGTATGGGATTACAGCAATATGCCCTTTAATATTTTAGGTCAGGTTTGCCCTCTTTACTCCCTTTTTTGGGGCATTTTATGCATTGCCTTTGTTCCCCTTGCAAAAATATGTGAAAAGCGCATCAATATAGGTTTGCAAAAAGAATAAAGTTATGATATAATAATTATGTATGCAATAATGCTTGGAGGAGTATGTATGGATTTTTTACACCGCACCTGGGCTGAGATAGACATTGACGCCCTGATACATAACTTCAATTTAATAAAAGAAAAGGCCTCAGGTAAAAAGCTCTTTTGTGTTGTTAAGGCCAATGCCTACGGTCACGGAACTGCTGACGTTGTAAAGGCGCTGTCCCTCAGCGGTGCAGATGCCTTTGCGGTATCTAACATTGAGGAGGCGCTTGAGGTAAGAAGCATTGCCGCTACGGCAGATATTCTTATTTTGGGCTACACTCCACCTGAAATGGCCGATATTCTTGCCGAAAACAAGATAACACAGGCGGTTTACTCCCTAAAATTTGCCCGTGAGCTTAACCGTATGGCAAGGGAAAAAGGCGTACAGGTAGGTGTTCATATTAAGGTGGACACCGGTATGGGTCGCATAGGCTTTGACCTAAGGGACGATACCCTTGAGGGTATGGATGAAATACTAAGCGTTTATACACTTGAAGCTTTAAGGACAGATGGCATATTTACCCATTTTGCCGCAAGCGACCGAGACGGAGATGAGGACGCCAGTTTTACCACCGCTCAGTTTAACCGCTTTAGCCGCTGTATTGACAATATAAAGGCCGCAGGCTACGATGCAGGACTTTGCCATTGTGCAAACTCCGCCGCATTTCTTATTGATGAGGATAAGCGGCTTGACGCCTGCCGTCCAGGAATAATTCTTTACGGCCTTGACCCTGCTCCGGCGCTTTGCGGTGCACAAAGCCTTATTCCCGTTATGACGCTAAAATCGGTAGTGTCCTTTATAAAGGATATTAAGGCAGGAGAAACGGTGAGCTATGGCAGAAGCTATACTGCGAAAAAGCCCACCCGTGTTGCCACCATTCCTGCAGGCTATGCTGACGGATATCCAAGGTTGCTTTCAAACAAGGGTTGCGTAATTATAAACGGACAAAAAGCCGATATAATCGGAAAGGTGTGTATGGACCAGCTTTGTGTGGATATTACCGGGCTTGACGGTATTAACGAGGGCGACGAGGTAATTCTTTTTGGCAAGGAACTGCCTGCGAGTGACCTTGCAAAGCTGATTGACACCATACATTATGAGCTTGTATGCGGTATAACCAAGCGGGTACCGCGCATTACTGTTAAAGGAACAAAATAATGAAAGAAATAACCTTTATACATACGGCTGACCTGCACATAGGCGCCCAATGCGGATATTTAGGTACCCTTGGTCAACGCAGGCGAAGCGAGGTGCTTGTAACCTTCCGCCGCATTACCCACTACTGCAAGGAGCATAGTATTCCCTTTCTTATTATTGCAGGCGATCTTTTTGACAGCAACAGTGTTGACGAATATTTAATTGACGAGGTTTTCTCCGCCTTTGGTGATATACCCGAAACAAAAATAATTTTCGCCGCAGGAAATCACGACCCGCTAACCTCCGATTCGCCCTTTTTAAGCCGTGAGCTTCCTCCAAACGTTACGGTGCTCCCCACAAAGGACACCATGCTTTCCTTTGATGAGCCTAAGATACGAATATACGGCCGCTCCTTTAGTAACGTATATGAGGATAAAATAACCGACTTTGAATATACTCCACCACAGGATGATTACTTTAACCTAATGGTGCTTCACGGTGATGCCGAAAACTCCGGTGGCGCCTACAGGGCAATTCCTACTGAATTTATTGAGAAAAGCGGTATGGATTATATTGCCTTAGGTCACGTACATTCCGCCACGCCCCTTAAAAAGGCAGGCAACACTTATTATGCCTACAGCGGCTGTCCCGATGGACAGGGCTTTGATGAGGCAGGCCAAAAGGGCTTTTATCTTGTTACCCTTAAAAACGGCAAAGCAAAGGCTGAGCTTGTTCCCTGTGCCGCAAGAATGCATATTGTATGCGAGGCTGATATTACAGGCGTTACCTCCTCCACCGGTGCGGCAAGAGCTGTGCTATCGTTGCTCAAGGAAAATTACGGTGAGGATTACACCGAAAATATTTACAAAATAATACTTACAGGCACCGTTTCAAGGGAGCTTACCCTGAATATGGATGAAATAGTGGCTGAGCTTTCGGCCAACGTTTTCTTTGCCAAGTTTAAAAACAAGGTGCGCCGTGAGGCTGACTACACATCTCTTGCCAAGGAGCAGACCCTTAAGGGTATTTTTGTGAAAAAAATGCTTGAAAAAATAGCTGCCGCCAAGGAGGATGAGCGAGAGACACTTGAAAACGCTCTCTCCCTTGCCCTTGAAGCCTTTGAAGGTGAGGTGGACTGCATTGAAGATTAAGCGTGTATACATAAGTGCCTTTGGTAAGCTAAGCCGTTATGAACGTGACTTTACAGAGGGCTTTAACCTTGTGTACGGTGATAACGAGTACGGTAAAACCACCCTTATGGCATTTATTAAAATGATGTTCTACGGCACCCCTAACAATGCCGCAGGCAGGGCCGAGCGTGAGCATTATTTGCCCTGGAGCGGTGAAAAATGTGAAGGCTATATTGATTTTGAGCTAAAGGGTACCGATTACCGTCTTGCAAGGGAGTTTGCCTCCACCAATTCGGGGGACAGGATAACCCTTGAAAAATCGGGAGGTAGGCCCGAAAAAATATCGCCCAGAGATACTTTAGGTGAAAAGATTTTCGGCTGCAGTCTTGATTGTTTTGAACGAAGTCTTTTTATAGGCAACCTTAACGACACCGTTACGGGCAAGGAGGCCCTTGGTGAGATTAACAACCGCCTCTCCAACCTTGTTTCCACAGGTGAGGAGGATACTTCTGCAAGGATAGTTTCCGACCGCCTTTTAAAGGCAAAGCACACCTTTATGTCCAAGGGCGGAAAGATAGGCATTTACGATAAGGGTGCGGCACGCCTTGCCGACCTTAAAAACGACCTTATAGAGATAAGAGAAAAATATACCGGCAAGACCCTGCTTGAGAAAAAGGTCACTTCACTTAAAGCCGAGCTTGAGGGTGAAGAAAAAAGGCTTGAACAGCTTAATGTTATTTTCTCCCAAAATGAGAAGCTTGACAGGGCCAAAAAGCTTAGAGAGCTTATAAGCGCCGCTAACGACCTTAACCGAAAATCGGTATATATAACCTGTAAAAACGGCGAGCTGTTAAGCGAAAATCACATTGACGCCCTCCGCGAAAGAAAGCTTAAAATTAAAAATGCCGCAGATGATATTGAACGGCTTGAGGAAGAGCTTGCCGCATTTAACGGTACCCATGAGGAGGTTTCCTTTGAAGGCAAAAAGCAGGTAATGCTTGAGATAATGAGTCTTGACGAGGAGCTTTCACGGGCCGAGGCCGAGATAAGTCGGGGTGATGCCGCTCTTGAAAAGGCTGCCCACAGCGGCTTTAAGGTAAGTGCAGGCGCGGCACCTATACTTCTTGGTGTTATTGGTGCAGTGCTTGTTGCAGGCGCCGTTGCACTTTACTTCCTTGCAGGACTTGTTCCATGCATTATAAGCGGAATAGCGGGACTTATTTGTACGGCATTCTCCGTAGTTTCCCAAAGCACCGCCAAAAAAAGAGCACGGGATTTAAGAGAACAATTCTTAACTGCCAAGGAGCAGCAGCTTGAAAAGAAGGCTCAATACCGCCTGCTTCAGGATAAGAGAACGGCATTAAAGGAAAAACAAAAATCCTATGAGGAGCTTGAAAGCGACGCCGTGGCAAAAAACGCGGCGGCAAGACAGCTTTTTGCGCAAAAGCAGGAAGAGCTTGCAAAACGCCGTGAGGAGCTTGCCCTTATGAAGGAGCAGCTTAAAGGTCTTATCGAAAATCTCCCAAGTGATGATATTGACCTTCTTGTTGAGGCAATAAGAAAATACCACACCTGCGCCACCACTCTTGCCTACATAAGTGAGAACGTTGGGTGTGATACTAACAGTGCCAAGGCAGAGCTTGAGGCTATGGGCGATATTCCGGAGGAGCTCCCTGACAGTGAGGAGCTTCGAAGTGAAATTACCTCTGCACAGAACAGAATAAATCTGCTCAAGGGGGAAATTTTGCGCATAAATTCCGATATAAAGCTGCAGTACAGTGACCTCCCCGTACCTGCAGAGGTGGAGCGTGAGATAACCGAGCTTATCAAAACGCTTGAAGCACAAAAGGATTTTTGCAATAGTATTGACATTGCTCTGGAGGTTATGGAGCAGGCAGGTGATGAGCTTAGAATGACCTGGGGCAGTGAGCTTAACGGTAAGGTTAAGGACATATTCTCCCTGCTTACAGGCGGCCGATACAGTGAGACCTACGTTACTAAGGAGCTTCAGATGACGGCCGTTGAGGAGGACAGCTACACAAAACGCTTTGTTGAGCACCTGAGTGCAGGCACAAGGGATCAGGCATATTTTTCATTGCGCCTCGCTGTTTGTGAGCTTTTGTTTAACGAGGCTGGCTGTATGCCCATTTTCCTTGATGACGTTTTTGAGCGTTACGATGATACCAGAGCACAGCGTGGAATTGAATTTTTAAAGGATTACTCTAAGGATAGGCAGATAATTTTCTTTACCTGTCACAATAATTTTACAAAAATGTAAGGATGATTAAAAATGAAGCAGTATGATGTAGCAATTATAGGCGGCGGTATAGGCGGTCTTATGGCAGCGTACCGTTTAAAAAGAAACGACAACACCCTAAATATTGTTATAACCGAACGTGGCGACAGACTTGAAAAGCGCCGTTGCCCCGCAGGTAAAAACAGTCCTTGTGTTCACTGCAAAAACTGTAGTATAACCAGCGGTTATGCAGGCGCAGGCGCCTTCTCCGACGGTAAGTTTAACCTTGGCACCGCATACGGCGGAACCCTTGGTGAGGAGCTTGGTGACGATGTTGCCAATGAGTATATTGACGAGGTTGACAAGATACTTAACACCTACTGCACCTCGGGTATACCTCAGGTTTATAAATCCAACGAGGAGTTAAAGCTTAAGTGCCTGCAAAATAACCTTCGCCTGTTGGATATGAACGTTAAACATCTTGGTACCGATAATAATTTTATAACCATGGGCAACCTTATAAAGGCCATAGAGGAAGACGGTACCGATTTGCTTGCCTTCTACGACTGTAAAAGTGTTGAAAAGAGCGAGGGCGGCTATACCCTCTCATACACAAATGGCGAGCAGATTTTTGCCAAGAAAATAATTATTGCCACAGGCCGCGGCGGTGCAAATTTTGTTTCGGATTTCTGCAAAAGCTTTGGCGTGCAAATGCGCTCCAACCATATAGATATCGGCGTGCGCGTTGAGATGAAGGACATTATCTGGAAGGAATTTTCCGACAGAATTTATGAGCCGAAAATTCTCTATAAAACCAAAACCTTTGAAGACCGTTGCCGTATGTTCTGCTTTAATAAGGGCGGCCTTGTGTCGGCCGAAAACAACCACGGCATTATAACCGCCAACGGTCACTCCTTTGCCGAGGCAGAAAAGAAAACTGAAAACTGCAACTTTGCAATTCTTTCAAGCATTCGCTTTACCGAGCCGTTTGACCAGCCTACCGAATACGCCGAAAGCATTTCCCGCCTTGCTAATATGATAGGCAAGGATTCCGTACTTGTTCAACGCTTTGGTGACCTGATAAGGGGCAGACGCACAAACGATCACCGCCTGGCACAAAACACCGTTATCCCAACCCTTAAGGCAACGGCAGGTGACCTTTCTCTGGTGCTTCCACACCGCATACTTACAAATATTATCGAGACCATCTACGCTCTTGATAAGGTGGCTCCGGGAACTGCAAACGACGACACTCTGCTTTACGGCTGCGAAAGTAAATACTACTCCATTCGTCCCGTATTTATGAATAACAAGTTTGAGCTTGTGGATGGCATCTATATTATAGGTGACGGCAGCGGTATTTGCCGCGGACTTTCTCAGTCAGGTGCAATGGGAATTTATGTAGCCGACTGCATTACTAAGTAGATTGTCTATTTAAGCGCAGACCAAAAAGAAAAGAATAAACTGTCTTGTAGAAAGGGTTAATTTTCTGCAAGACAGTATTTCTTTTTTATAGGTGAAATTCTTCGAATTTCAAAATATAAATTTTCGCTTTTAAGCCTTTTTCGGCACTCGGAGTAGGAATTTTGTTATTCTCCTACCTTATCCATAAGTGAAAAGGGAGAAACGGCCTTGCCGTCCTTATAAATTTCCAGATGAAGGTGCGCCTTATCAACACATTCGCAGGGCACGGTGCCTATTTCACCTAAGGCCTGTCCCGCCGAAACGCCCGAATTCTTTTTCACGGTAACGTTTTTAAGACCGCAATATTTTGCCGTAATACCGTTTCCGTGGTCTATAGTAACAACGTTGCCGTAGTCAGGGCTTTCGTCCACCTCGGTTACATAGCCGTCCCCTGCGCTTTTAACAATATTTCCCGAGTTTGGCGCAATATCCACACCTGCATGCATACGCATATCGCCATAGGTATTGGAAAACTGTAATTCGGTATCGGAAAAATCCTTTATTATCTCCCCTGTTACAGGCAACACAAAGTAAGATGCAACAGGCTTTTTTACCTCCTGTGGTACGCTTTGCGTTACACTTTCATAGGACTGACTCGGCGTGCTGTTTGCAACGGGAGAATCCTCTTTTATAGTGCTGTTTTGGGATATTCCGCCGGGAAGCTGGAATACTGACGAAGGGGAGGGTTGTTCTTCAGGCTCCTTTGCACCTAAGTTTGCCATGGCCACGTAGCCTGCCACTCCAATAGCAACCATACACAGGGCTAAAACAGCATAAAAGCCCTTTCCGGATATAAATTTTACAAATTTTGAATTTTTATTTTCGTGATAATTCATTTTTTTCGCCTCCGAGTTATAGTTTGAGCGCGGCAATAAAAAATTATACATTTGTTAACGGCGTGTTCATTAAAAATTCAAAAATATAGTTTATTATATACTCGTACCAAGCGGGAAGCCGCATCCCGCAGGTATATTCCTCTCAAAATGAGGAATTCTCTCCTCAAACCCCTTAAAGAGAAAAACCGTGTCCTTCCCCGACACGGTTTTTTTCTTATTTTATTGACAATACCCTATAAATATAGTATAATATTCTTGGCATTTATATCGTTACCGATATAAATACCAAGAAGAGGTGCTTTTATGGAAAATTTAAAGCTATTTAAGGGCGCTCAGGTTTTTTGTGAGGACGGACAGTTTAAAGGTGTTAATCTGCTTGTAAAAGGCGAAAAAATCGAAGCATTACTGCCGGTCACTGAAATTGTTGACGATGCCGAAATAATTGATTGCACAGGCAAATTCATTACACCGGGCTTTGTGGATATACACATTCACGGCCGTGAGGGTTTTGAAGCCACAGGCAGTATTGACTCCCTTGCAAAATGTCTTATAAAGCACGGCGTTACCTCCTTTCTTCCCACTACCCTTACTTGTGGTTTTGAGGAAACTCTCAATAATCTTGCTTACATAAAGGATTATATTAACTCCCAGCCACAAGGCGGAGTTGCCGAGGCGGTGGGTATATACTCGGAGGGTATGTACTTCAGCCGTGAAAAGGCCGGTGCACAAAATCCTGCCTTTATAAGAGACTACGTTGACACGGCTGAGCTTGATAGAATGATTGAGGCGGCAGACGGTCACCTTAAGGTGGTTGCCCTTGCCCCCGAAAAGGAAAATGCGGCAAATGCCGTTGCTCACCTTAAGGCAAGGGGCGTCAGGGCATCTATGGGGCACACTATGGCCACTCATGCCGATGCCGCACTTTGCGTAGAGGCAGGCATGAGCGGTGTTACCCACACCTTTAATGGAATGAGCACAATGACCCACCTTGATATTGGTGCATCGGGCACCGCAGTATTTACCGATGCTCTTTATACCGAGCTTATTGCCGACGGTTACCACGTAAATAAGGAATTTATAAATATTTTAATGCACTTTAAGCCTGCCGATAAGGTAATATTTATAAGCGATAACGTGGGTGCATCGGGCACGCCTGAGGGTAAAACCCAGCTTGGCGGTGTACCCATTATAAATCTGGGTGACCGACTTGTGGTTGATAATAACGACGGACCCTATAGCCTTGCGGGAAGCTGTCTGCGACTTTGTGACAGCATTAAAAACGTGCATCGATTTACAGGTATACCCTTTGAAAGACTTATTCCCTGCGCTACAGTAAACCCTGCAAAATATATAGACGTTTATGACCGTAAGGGAAGTCTGACAGTTGGCAAGGATGCCGATATAAATATTTTTGATACGGAATTTAACCTTTGCGCCACCTACGCAAAGGGTGAATAAATAATAAAGGAGATTTTAACAATGGCATACGCACCTTACAATCTTATTCCCCCTTCTGAGCTTGGAAAGGGCAGTAACATTAAGCTTGACGTTTGTGAAACCGAGCAGGACCTTTATTGGAGAATGGCCATAGAGGTTTTTGAGACAATTAAGGAGAACAACGACAAGGGTGAGGACACCGTTATGATAGTTCCCTACGGCCCCTTAGGGCCCTACAGCCGTCTTGTATGGCTCGTAAACAAGTACCGTTTAAGCCTTAAGCGCTGTCACTTTATAAATATGGACGAATATCTTACCGATGACCTTAAGTATCTTGACAAGTCCGACCCCCTTTCCTTCCGCGGAGGTATGGACAGAATTTTCTATAATCTTATTGACGAGGAGCTTAACGTTCCCGAGGCACAACGCATATTCCCCGACCCTGAAAAGCCCGAATTTATTGGGGAGTATATAAGAAAAATGGGCAAGCTGGATATGGCCTGGGGCGGTGTTGGTATTACCGCACACTTTGCCTTTAACGAGCCCCCCGAGCCTGGTGAGACAATGTCTAACGAGGAGTTTGCAAACCTTCCCACCCGTGTTTTACAGATTGCCCGTGAGACGCTTACAATCAATGCATTTATGAACTGCGCAGCCGACCTTGACGGTATTCCCAAAAACTGCATTACCGTTGGTATGCGTGAGGCATTTATGGCTAAGAAGGTAAGAATGTGTATGCCCAGAGACTGGAACGCCGCGGCCCTTAGAAAGATACTGCACGGTCCCGTTACCTGCAAGATTCCCTGCAGCCTGTTCCAGAATCATCCCGATGCTAAAATCTATGCCGCAAGCGTAGCACTTACATCCCCCATTCCTGAAATCAGAGTTTATAATAAGTAAAAAAATTGAGGTCCCGTCCAAAACACGGGACCCCAATTTTATTTTATAACCTTGTATATAAGCGGTTTATCATAAGATTTTTGTCCAATCTCCACGGCAGATAAATATCGCTTTTTTGCCTCAACAAGACGTTCCTCCTTGTTGGTATAAAGTATTGCTATAGTGTCGCCCTCTATTACGGCGTCACCTGTTTTTTTGCATAAAACAATGCCTGCAGTGTGGTCTATTGTATCATTTTTAGTGGCTCTGCCTGCGCCCAGCATTACAGCCGCCATACCTATTTCCTCAGCGTTCATTGAAGAAATACACCCGTCGCTTTCTGCCTTTACCTCATAGGTGAAGGCGGCTTTTTTAAAGCAATTTGTATCCTCAATATAGGACACGTCCCCCCCTTGAAGAGTTATCCATTCCCTCATTTTCTCAAAGGCTTTTCCGCTTTCAAGGGTGTTTTTTGCAAGCTCAAAGGCCTTTTCATAATTTATTTTTAAACCAAGGCTTACCATATTTGCTGCAAGGGTTAAGCAGACCTGCTTTAAGTCCTCCCCACCGTTGCCCTTAAGCAGCTCCACTGCCTCAATAACCTCAAGACTGTTTCCCACAGCTCTACCAAGAGGAATGTCCATATTTGTAAGCACTGCGGCGGTGTTTCTGCCGCAGGAATTTCCTATTTTTACCATTTGCGCGGCTAATTCTTCCGCATCCGCTACACTTTTCATAAAGGCGCCCGAGCCCACCTTAACGTCCAGCACTATGGTTTTACTGCCTGCGGCAAGCTTTTTGCTCATAATGCTTGAGGTTATAAGGGGTATGCTGTCTACCGTTGCGGTAACGTCCCGAAGAGCATAAAGTTTTTTATCTGCAGGGGTTAAATTTCCGCTCTGCCCTATTACACAAAGACCGCATTTTTCGGTTATACTGAAAAATTCCTCACTGCTGAGCTCGGTTTTATATCCGGGTATGGCTTCAAGCTTATCCACCGTGCCCCCTGTATGACCAAGCCCTCTGCCACTCATTTTAGCAACCTTCAGACCCATTGCGGCCACGAGGGGAGCAACGATAAGGGTGGTTTTATCCCCTACTCCGCCTGTGCTGTGCTTATCGGCAGAAAGCTCACCAAAACGGGACAGGTCTACCTTATCTCCCGAATCGGCCATTTCCTTTGTAAGACAAACGGTTTCCTCTTTGGTCATACCATTAAAAAATATTGCCATTGCCAGGGCTGAGGCCTGATAATCGGGTATATCACCCTTTGTGTAGCCCTTAACAAAAAAAGATATTTCCCTTTCGGTAAGCTGTCCGCCGTCACGCTTTTTGCGGATAATATCATACATTCTCATATTATTTCTCCAAATTAAAGGATTTGGGTAACAGCTGACCCAGTGTGTATTCCTCAAAATTGCCCTGTTCACTGCTGACAAGCAAAACGGGCATATCGGCAGAACAAAACTCACTTAGTACCTGGCGGCAAACACCGCAGGGCGGAAAAATCCCTGTTATTTTGTCACCCTTTTTCCCTGCAACGGCTATTGCGGAAAATTCCCTCTCACCCTCGCTTACGGCCTTGAATATTGCAGTACGCTCGGCACACACTGTAGGAGAAAAGGCGGCATTTTCAATATTACAGCCCGTAAAAATTCTTCCGTTTTTACAAAGCAGCGCCGCACCCACCCTACATTCAGAGTAGGGAGAATATGATTTCTCTGTTGCCTTTATTGCCGCAAGGCAAATTTCTTTTTTATTCATATATTTCACCTTTAAAGCACTTTCCGTCACCTGAAAATTCCACACCAAGATAACCACAGGTAAAGGCGGCTATATCGGCAAAGGTTTTCCTTGTTCCCAAATTTAACGGCTTTATGCTTTTGCCAAACACCAAAAGCGGAACGTACTCTCTTGTATGGTCGGTGCTTTCATCCCCGGGGTCACAGCCGTGGTCGGCGGTTATTATTAAAACATCCTCCTGCTTCATAGCACCTAAAATTTCCGGCAGCCTTTTATCAAAACGGGCAAAATTTTCGGCGTAGCCGTCAATATCCTGACGGTGGCCGTAAAGCATATCAAACTCAACAAGATTAATAAAGCAAAGACCCGAAAAGTCCTGACTCATAGCCTCAATGGCGGCGTTTATACCCTCCTCATCGCTATGGGTAACAATGCTTTTTGTAACACCGCGGCCTGCAAAAATATCGGATATTTTTCCCACACAGTAAACGTTTTTTCCTGCCTTTTTTATGGCGTCAAGCATAGTATCCTTTGGTGGCTCAAGAGAAAAATCCCTGCGGTTTGCGGTGCGGGTAAAATTCCCTGCCGCGCCCGTAAACGGACGGGCTATTACCCTGCCTACAGCGTGCCTGCCGCAAAGGATTTTTCTTGCTATACGGCAGTATTCGTAAAGCTCCTCTAAAGGTACTACATCCTCGTGGGCGGCTATTTGAAAAACACTGTCGGCAGAGGTATACACTATCAGTTTTCCCGAATTTATATGCTCCTGCCCATAGTCGGCAATTACCTCGGTGCCCGAATAGGGCTTGTTGCACAGTATATCCTTGCCTGTACGGGCTCTAAACTCCTCAATTATCTCAGAGGGAAAACCCGTTTCGTAAACAGGAAAGGGCGTATCGGATATTAGACCTGCTATCTCCCAATGACCTATGGTGGTATCCTTACCCTTGGAGCTTTCCATAAGTCTGCCGTAGGCGGCGGAAGGAGTATCGGTTTTTCCCAGATAGTCTATACCGTCTATATTTCCCAGCCCCATTTTTATCATATTATCGGCACAGAAATACTTGCTTTCACTTATGCGCTTTAGTGTATTGCAGTTTTTGTCCCCAAAATTGGAGGCATCCGGCATTTGTCCTATACCGCAGGAGTCAAGAACTATAATAAAAACTCTTTTCATTAAAGCAGATTTTGCTCCTTTACCTGTTTTACAATGCGGCTTGTACCAAGACGGTGGGCACCAAGCTTTAAAAATTCACGGGCATCCTCCAAGGTGGAAATGCCACCTGCCGCCTTAATTTTAAGGTGAGGCGCACAGTACTTTGCAAAAAGGGCTATATCCTCCCTTGTGGCGCCGCCTGTGGAAAAGCCTGTAGAGGTTTTAATGTACTGAGCATTGGATTTGGATACTATTTCACACATTTTAATTTTTTCCTCCTCTGTTAAAAGGCAGGTTTCAATTATAACCTTTAAAAGTTTACCGTGGCAGGCGGTCTTTACGGCGTTTATCTCATTTAAAATATCGTCATATCTTTTTTCCTTTAGCCAGCCGATATTTATTACCATATCTATTTCGTCGGCACCGTCCTTTACAGCTGTTTCAGTCTCAAAGCATTTTACGGCTGTGGTGCTGTAGCCCGTTGGAAAGCCTATAACGGTACAGATTTTCACCATTCCGTTTGCATACTCTGCCGCCTTTTTTACAAAGGCCGCAGGTATACAAACGCTGGCGGTTTTATATTTAATCCCATCATCACAGATTGACCTTATTTCATCCCATGTTGCGGCAGGACTGAGTAAGGTATGGTCTACCGTAGATAAAATTTCTTTTATATTCAAAAATATCATCTCCGATATTATTATATATCAAAATTTATTTTCTATCAAGTACCTCAATATAATAGATTACATAATATTAAAAGCCCCAAAATCGGGGCTTTTAATATTTATAAGGTTTTTATTTCAATAGAATTGATGACAACGCTCTCAACAGGTTTATCCTGAGCGGCAGTTTTAACGTTGGCAATTTTATCAACCACGTCCATTCCCTGGTAAACCTGACCGAAAACGCTGTGACGGAAATCAAGCCAAGGTGTGCCGCCAAGCTTTTCGTAATCCTCTATAATATCTGCAGGGAAGCTATCCTCACCCAGCTGCTTCATCTGACCCAACATATTGGCAGGAACGCTATCGGCCTGAACTATAAAGAACTGGCTGCCGTTGGTACCTGGGCCTGCGTTGGCCATTGAAAGGGCGCCGCAAAGGTTGTGAAGGCTTGGATGAAATTCATCCTTAAAGGGACTACCCCAAATGCTTTCTCCGCCCATACCTGTGCCGGTAGGGTCACCGCCCTGAATCATAAAATCCTTAATAACGCGGTGGAATATAAGGCCGTTATAATATCCGTTTTTAGCATGGGTAGTAAAGTTCTCTACAGTTTTAGGTGCTTCCTCAGGGAAAAGCTTAATGGAAATATCACCCATATTTGTGTGCATTATAGCAACGGTATCGCCACTAACGGGCAATGCAGTTTGTTTAGACATACTTTTTTCTCCTTTTACAAAAATACGGGGCAGCCTTACGCTGCCCCTGATTCGGTTTTAATTATGCCTTTTGTGCAAGCTCAAAGATTTTTGCAGGCAGGTCAGCCTCATCACAGGAAAGAGTAAAGATGAAGTTAACGTTGCTTTCCTCTGCAAGAGCAGATACTCTGTCAAGGAAATCTGCAAGCTCATCATAATCGCGGCTGCCTATTCTGAGTGTTGCATCGCCGAATATGTGGGTAACATCGTGGTTACCTGCGTTGATGCCGCAAAGCATACCGTAATACTCGTTATATCCTGAAATACCGAAGGACTCGGCATCAATAAGGCGTACCTTATGTGTAATGTTAAAGGTCAAAGTATCGCCCTTTTCGATGCAGACAACGTTGCCCTTACTTACAGCAGCGGCATCGTTAACCATGTCGATGAGCTTCTTTGTTTTACCTGAACCTTTTTTTCCGATGATAAGTTTAATCATTCTTACCAGCTCCTTTTATATTATTACTGCCACGGGGCAGTTGTTTCCTTTTTAGCCCTTAAGTCTTGCCTCAAGCTCAGCCTTGGCGGCCTCATAGCCCGGCTTACCAAGAAGGGCAAACATATTCTTCTTATAGCTTTCAACACCGGGTTGATCAAAGGGATTTACTCCCAGCATATAGCCTGATACGGCACAAGCCTTTTCAAAGAAGTAAATAAGTCTGCCAAGGTTTTCTTCATCAGCCTTGTCAAGGGTTATAACAAGGTTGGGTACGCCACCGTCGGTATGGGCAAGCACGGTACCCTCAAAAGCCTTTTCATTTACAAAGGACATAGGCTTGCCTGCAAGGAAGTTAAGACCGTCACCGTCATCTGCTTCCTTTTCAATGGTAACGTCATCACCGCAGTCCTTAATGTTCACAACGGTTTCAAAAAGAATACGCTTACCGTCCTGAATATACTGACCCATAGAGTGCAGGTCGGTAGAGAAGGTTACGCTTGCAGGGAACAGGCCCTTATTATCCTTACCCTCACTCTCGCCGTATAGCTGCTTAAACCACTCAGCCATCATAGTAAAGCGTGGCTCATAGCTTACAAGAAGCTCTATCTCCTTGCCCTTTCTATAGAAGGCGTTGCGAAGTGCGGCATAAAGATAGCAATCGTTCTTAGTAATATCGGTATCGCAGTAATCCTTAGCGGCGGCTGCGGCACCGTTCATTAAAGCGTCAATATCGGCACCGGCAACGGCAATGGGTAAAAGACCAACTGCAGTAAGTACCGAGAAACGACCGCCTACGTCATCGGGAATGACGAAGCACTCGTAGCCCTTTTCATCGGCCAGCTTCTTTAAGGTACCTCTTGCCTTATCGGTGGTACAGTAAATTCGCTGTGCGGCCTCTGCCTCACCGTACTTTTCTTCAAGGTATTTTCTGAGTACTCTGAAGGCCACGGCAGGCTCGGTAGTGGTACCGGATTTTGATATAATGTTTACCGAAACATTTTTTCCCTCACAGAGTTTTAAGATATCCGAAAGGGCGCTTCCGCTTATGCTGTTACCTGTAAAGTAAACCTCAGGTCCGTCAGCAAGGTTGTTATAATAGGGACCCTTTAAAAATTCTATAGCGGCACGGGCACCAAGGTAGGACCCGCCTATACCGATAACTATAAGAACGTCAGAATCCTTTTTAATTCTGTCAGCGGCAGCCTTGATGCGGGCAAATTCTTCCTTATCATAGTTAAAGGGAAGGTCTACCCAGCCTATAAAATCATTGCCAAGACCTGTGCCTTCGGTTAACTGCTGATGTGCTACAGCTACCTGAGCGCCAAGACCTGCAAGATCATTTTCTCTTAAAAAGGGTTTTGCATAATCTGCTGTAAGTTTTAACGACATTTGTTTTCCTCTTTTCACCTTAGGGAAGGTTTTTTTGTATTGTTTATTATATTCTACTATATTTTCGCGAGTTTTGCAACTATATTCTTATGTAATATGTGTAAAATTTTTGCAAATTTATTCTACAAAGTGAACAGTGCAAGAATAAGCTGTGTCAGAACGTAGATAAAATTCCGCTTGGCAACATCCTGTGCGGCGGTAAGCTCTATTACGCCTGCTTCTTCCCCGTTTATCATTATTTTCACACTGCCAAGGCTATCACCCTTTTTAACAGGTGCCTGAACCGCCTCGATTAAGGTGAGTTCTTGTGTTACCTTACCGCTTTGGGACTTTTCAAGGAGTAAATTTAAAGGACTGCCTGCCTCAACTACCACCTGCTTTTCAACACCGCCCTTAACGGGTACCGTTAAATTTTCCTCAAGCTGAGCAGGAACCGATGTAAAGCTATAGTTTGCAAAGCCGTAGTCTAAAAGCTTTTTGGCTCCGTTAAAGCGGTCGTTACTTGTGTCACCGCCCATAATAACGGCCACCAGCTCCATACCGTTTCTTTTGGCGGTAGCAGAAAGACAATAGCCCGCCCCTGAGGTTGTGCCTGTTTTAAGACCCGTTGTTCCCTGATAAAAACGCACAAGCTTGTTGGTATTTACAAGCTCGCTTTCCCCACCTCGAAGTGAATCCATCCATACGGTGGAATAATTTTTTATAAGCTGGTGCTTTATAAGTGCCGCCGACATAAGCGCCACGTCGTGTGCGGTGGTGAGATGATTTTGGGCATCAAGCCCTGTGCAGTTTATGAAGGTGGTATTGTTCATACCAAGTTCCTTGGCCCTTTCATTCATAAGGGCAACAAAGCCCTCCTCACTGCCTGCTATGGCCTCACCCAGGGCTACGGTAGCATCATTGGCGGAGGCTATTACCGCCGCCTTTAAAAGCTCATCCACCGTCATCACCTCACCGGGCTCCAGCCATATCTGTGAGCCTCCCATACTGCAGGCGTGCTCACTTGCGGTTATTTTGGTATCCAGTGCCATTTCTCCACGGTCCATTGCCTCCATTACAAGCAAAAGAGACATTATTTTGGTAATCGATGCAGGAGGCAGCTTTTCATCGGCATTTGCCTCGTAAAGTATTCTTCCCGTATAAGGCTCCAGCAGGATTGCGGATTTTGCCTTAATATCAAGGGTTGCGCCCACCGCGGCGGAAGTAGTTACCGATTCCAGAGGCGTGTTTAAATCCTGCGCTTCATACTCCATTGATACTGTTTTTGCACACACGTTTAAAGACATTGCCAAGCAAAGCAGGATACTTAAGAAGGCTGAAATTTTTCTTTTCATAATATATTCTCCCCTATTCTATTTAAAAAATATGTTTGAAGGGAGAATATAAGAACAAAAAACGCACCTTCGGGTGCGTTTTAATTGCGTTTTTTAAAAATATGTTATATAATATTAAATATGTGAGCAAACTCAGCCGATTGAGCCATGGAGACGTAATCATGGTTTTCTATAACAATATGGTCAATAAGTTGTACGCCAACCTTATTAAGAATACTTTTTACCTCTTTTGTGGTCTCCACGTCATTTTTTGAAGGAATGGCAATGCCACTTGGATGGTTATGTGCAAGAATAACCCCGTTGGCACCCCTTTTAATTGCAATCTCAATTATACTTCTTACACTGGCCGTAACACTGTCTCCACGGCCATTTCCCACAACGTCAAAGGCAATATATTGCCCTGAGGAATCCACCGATATCATAGTAAGGGTTTCCATCTTAAAGCCCGCGTAATAATTTATAAGCAGCGACCCAATGTCCGGAATATCAACATAATCCGAAAGCTTTACCTTCTCATATTTATAACGGTCACTACAAGTTTTGATAAGTTTTAAAAGCACAGCAAAATTTTCAGGAACACCCTTTACGGATGAGATTTCTTCCGGCGAAGCATCAAACAACGCCGACAGAGATTCAAAGCGTATCATAAGCTCATGAGCAAGCACACGGGTATCTACTCGGGGAAGGACATAAAAAAGCAGCATTTCCACAATCTGATAATCCGGCAGGTCATCGCCCTTAGCCTTCATAAAGGTCTCACGCATACGCTTTCGGTGTCCGTGACGGGGGTCTTTTTCTTTATCCATACTTAAATCACCACCTGAAAAGAGGAGAATAATGAAACAGTTCACCATAACTGCCAATGACGCAGGTCAGCGTCTTGATAAATTTATAAGCAAGGTAGCACCTAAGGTGCCTGCCTCACTTATGTATAGAGCTATAAGAACCAAGGATATTAAGGTTAACGGCAAGCGTGCCGAAATATCCACAAGGTTAAATGCAGGGGATACCGTTACGGTCTATTTAAAGGATGAATTTTTTGAAAGCAATAAGCCTAAGTACGATTTTTTAAATGCCGCAGATAAGCTTAGCATAATTTACGAGGATGAAAATATACTACTTGCGGATAAAAAGCAGGGGCTTCTTTCCCACCCTGATGAAAATGAATATAACGATACCCTTATTACACGTATACAAAAATATTTATACAATAAGGGAGAATATAATCCCGAAAAGGAAAACAGCTTTAAGCCTGCCCTTGCCAACCGAATAGACCGTGGCACGGGAGGAATTGTTATTGCGGCAAAAAATGCCGAGGCACTTCGAATTCTTTGTGATAAGATAAAGCTGCGTGAGCTTGATAAGTTTTACCTTGCGGTAATACACGGTGTGCCCCGAAAAAAGCAGGACACACTTGAAGGCTATCTTGAAAAAAACGAAAGCAAAAACAAGGTTTATTTATCAAACAAAAAAACCGATAATAACCTTACCGTACGCACAAGGTATACTCTTTTAAGGGAGAAAAACAACCTTTCTCTTATAGAGGTAGAACTGCTTACAGGCCGCACACATCAGATAAGGGCGCATATGGCCAGCATAGGCCACCCCCTACTTGGTGACGGAAAATACGGAAAGCTTGCCCGTGATAAGAAAATGGGCTTTACCAGACAGGCCCTTTATTCCTACAGGCTTAGCTTTAACTTCACTACCGATGCAGGTATACTGAATTATTTAAACGGTAAGGAATTTACCGTACCTGAGGTTTGGTTTGCAAAACAGCTTTTTGATTATGAGATATAGTATCCGCTTTTCGGGTGCGCGTCATAGTGAAAATTTGGTTTTTGGGCAATTTCTTACTATGGCGCACACCCGCTCGGCGGATACTTTTTTTTACAGTTTTAATTCTACCGTATTTTTTGTTTGATTGTACTGACGGTATTTTACCCCTGCGCTATCCAGCATTCTTTTTGCGCAGATAACGCTATCGGTATCGGCATACTTATCCTGCATATAAATAATTTCTTTAATACCGGCCTGAATAATGGCCTTTGCACACTCATTACAGGGGAAAAGTGTTACGTACACTCTTGAATCCTTAAGGCTACCGCCTCTGAAATTTAATATTGCGTTAAGCTCGGCATGGCAAACAAACATATATTTAGTGTCAAGATTGCCGCCCTCCCTTTCCCAGGGATACTCATCATCACTACAGCAATGGGGCATACCGTTGTAGCCCATAGAGAGAATGCGATTTTCCTCATTTACTATACAGGCACCTACCTGTGTTGAGGGGTCCTTACTGCGCTGGGAGGAAAGGAGGGCTATGCCCATAAAATATTCATCCCAAGAAAGATAATTATCGCGTTTCATTAAACTGCACCTCTTTTAAAGCTAAGTTTTATTTCATCCCGCCCACTTGCGAGAAAAAGTACCACAGGGAAAATGGAGGTTACCAGAAAGCCTATCTGCAGGCTGTGCAGGTCAGCAACAAGTCCCGCAAGCCAAGGGCCAAGCGAACAGCCCATATCACCCAGCATAGCAAGAAGCCCGTACATTGCGGTGCCACCATTTGGCAGCTGCTGTGCCGCTAACGAATATGTGCCCGGCCACATAAGGCTTACCGAAAAACCACACACCGCACAGGCGGCAAGGCAAACTATTGGGGATGTGCTTAAGGCAATGGTTATATAGCAGGCACTGCAAAGTGCCGCATTCACCATTATAAGCAGGTTCATGGGGATATGCTTTCCAAAGAGACCGTAAATCAACCTACCTGTGCCCATAAATACCGCAAAGGCGCAAGGACCCAGTAAATCACCCACAACCTTTGATACGCCCAGTGCCTGTTCGGCAAACATTGAGGACCACTGTGCCACAGCCATTTCACTTACCCCTGCACACAGCATAAAGGTTAATAGCTTATAGAAACGGGGAGTTTTAAGCAGCTCACCCATTTTCATATTTGTATGCTCCTTTTCCGCTTTGGGAATAACAAAGGGAGCATTCATAAAGGAAAACATATTTATAAAAGGGATTGCCGCCCAAAGTATTGGAACAAGCATCCAATTACCACTTGTAAAAAGACGCAGAAGCAGGGTTGTGGCAATTACGCAGAACACCTGACCCCAACAATAAAAGGAGTGAAGAAAGCACATCTGCGCAGATTTATTTTTAGTTGGCAGGTATTCCACCAAGGGACTTATTATAACCTCAATTATTCCGCTTCCCGTTGCATAAACGCATATAGATGCCACAAGGCAGAGATAAACGTTTTTGGGGAAAAGCATAGGTAAAATACCTAACATTGCAAGGCCCATTGCCGCTAAAGCGTGGGATAAAACCACGGTGGTCCTATACCCTATAATATTAACCGCCTTAACTGCAACAATATCAACCGCTATCTGCACACAGAAATTTATAAGTATAAGTCTGCCAAGAGCCTCATATGAAAGTGAATAATCGGTTTGCAAAATAAGGAAGAAAAGCGGCAAAAGATTATTTACAATTGCCTGAACTATATAACCGATATAACAGGAGACCTTGGTACGTGTGTATGATGCCATTTTATCCGTTTAACTCCTCAATAATTTCAAGAAGCTCACAGGGCTCAGTTATAATTCTTTTGGCACCGTTTAAACGAAGCTCATCCTCATCTCTAAAGCCCCACAGCTCACCCACAGGGTAGGCACCGCTGTTAACGCCTGTAGCAACATCCATTCCCGAATCGCCTAAAAATACACATTCCTCCGCCTTAACATTAAGCTCCCTCATAGCCATTAAGGTGAGTGTTGGGTCGGGCTTGTTGGGAATGCCGTCCCTTTGACCAAAAATGAGAGAAAAATATTTATTGCCAAAAAGCTTACTTATAACCTTTTCGGCAAAGGGCTGTGCCTTGTTGGTAACAACCGCCATTATAATACCCTTTTGCTCCAGTGCCTCAAGAAGCTCCGGAACACCCTTATAGGTATCGGTTGAGTCGTTATAATGTACATTATAATACTGCAAGAAATCAGCCTTAATGCTGTCTATTATCTCCTTGCTTCGGGCATTTTCAGGAAGGGCACGCTCAATCATTTTAGGTATGCCGTCACCTGCGTAGTAACGGTAATTATCCACCTCACGCTGTGGGTAACCTGCTTTTAGTAACGCCTGATTTGTTGCCGCGGCAAGGTCAATAAGAGAATTTGCCAGCGTACCGTCTAAATCAAATAAAACTGCTTTTATCATATATACCACCCAAGGAAGATAATTATCTTATGTATTATACCAAAAAAAGGCACTCATTTCAAGGCATAGACACAAAGTATTAAACAATATTTTAAAAAAATAAAAAAATGCTTGCATTATGATAGATTTTGTGGTAATATAATCGTTGCTAACGTTATCTAAGGAGGTGCCAAAAATGGCAAAATGTGAAATCTGCAGTAAGGAAATTGCTTTTGGTATTAAGGTTTCCCATTCACACAGACGTTCTAACAGAACTTGGAAGCCCAATGTTAAAAAGGTTAAGGCTATTGTTGACGGTTCTCCTCGTCGTATATATGCCTGCACCCGTTGTTTACGTTCGGGTAAGGTTACTCGCGCTATCTAAGCGGAAATTAAAGCAATTAAGAAAAGCAAGCGTTTTCGGAAATTCCGAAAACGCTTTTTCTTTGCTTTTTTGAGGGTTGTCTTATCAAGATGCAGAAAGGCTTTTCTTCGGCACGGTAGGCGTATGTGATACTCCGAGTGCCGAAAAAAGGCTTAAAAAGGAAAATTTATATATCCGAAATTCGAAGAATTTCACCTATGAAAAAAACTGTCTTGCAGAAGATAACTTCCTCCGCAAGACAGTTCTGTTTTTATTTTCCTTTTGCTCTGCGCTTGATTAAAACAATCCCTATCAGAACTCAAGTCCTGCAAGGGCTCTCACCTTCTCAAGGATGGCGCACACCTTAAGGCTTAAGGCTTTTAAATTTTCGTATTCACTTAAAACGCTGTCCTTATTTGTTATAAGGGTGTGTAGAAAATCTGCCTCATAGCTCATTTGCTCCTCCTTAGACATATGAGATGAAAGAAGTTCTTCACTTTTTCCTTTAACAAGAACTATATCGTAATATTTAGATATATACCCCACCTGAACGCTTCCCCGTGCACCTAAAATTTCACTGGGAATATCGCTTTGGGAGGTTTTTGAGGATATAATATTTACTATCTTTTTAGGGTATTTAAACACGCAGGTCATATTTGAATCTACCCCTGTATCAAGTACGGTGGACGTCACCTTTATATCCTCAGGCTCACCAAATAAATCAATAGCGGGATAAATACAGTAAACGCCTAAATCCATTATACTGCCACCTGCAAATTCCTTTGTGAATACGTTGGGGCGTTCACCCCTTAGATATGCATTGTACCGCGAGGAATACTGACAGTACTGAAAACGTGCCGACTGTATCTCCCCTATTTCCTCTACAGCCTTTTTTAAAACGCTCCTTGCAGGAAGATACATAGGTATTATGGCCTCGATTATATATACCGAATTTCTTTCGGCACATTTATGAAGTTCCTTTAACTGCTCCACCGTAACGGTAGCAGGCTTTTCCAAAATAACGTGCTTTTTATTTTCAAGCATTAAGAGGGCCTGCTTAAAATGAAGTGAATTCGGGCTTGCAATATACACTGCATCAACGTCCTCACGGTGGGCAAGGATATCAAGGTCCGTAACTACGTCGCTGCAACCGAACTGTGCGGCAAACTCCCTTCCGTGGTCATAGTTTCTTGAATAAATGCAGGAAATGGTATACTTATCGCCTAAAAGGGCAATACCGTCAAGAAAATTTTTAACAATAAAGCCTGTTCCTATTGTAGCTAACCTTATCATACCGTTACGCCCTTTCTTTTAAAGCTTACCTGAGACAGTATAATGGCACCGAACATAACAAGGCAACCTAAAATCTCCCTTAATGAAAGGGTCTGACCTACCATAAGGCCGCCAAGGGCAGCAAATACCGATTCAAGACTCATTATAATTGAGGCAACAGTTGGATTTTCCGATAGCTGCTGACCGATTATCTGGAAGGTATATGCAACACCGCTGGACATAATGCCAACGTAAAGCAGGTACCAGCCTGCTGCGAGTATGCCCGATAAGGTGGGCTTTTCAAATATAAGCATAAGCACGGTGGATAGCACGCCAACAACGAAAAACTGCAGGCAGGAAAGCTTAACGCCGTCTACCCTGCCGCCGTAATAATCCACACCCATTATCTGGAAGGTAAAGGCGAATGCGCAGCCAAGCACAATAATATCGCCGCCGTAGATTGCACCAAGTCCACCGGAAAGACATAACAGGTAAAGGCCTACTACCGAGAGTCCCACTGCAAGCCACACATTAAGGCCTATACGCTTTTTAAAGAACAGTCCGAACACAGGCACTAAAACAACGTACATAGCGGTTAAAAAACCGCTTCTGGCGGATGCGGCGGCACCTTCAGGATAGGCACCGATTCCAAACTGCTGAAGGTTTACCGATACGGTAAGCATTGCACCGCATACAAGGCCTGCTATAAGCAGGTTTTTTCTGTCTGCCTTGCTTTTTGGTATAAGCCCTTCACCCTTTTTCTTGCTTAGAAACCCACATACGGGAAGCAATGCAAAACAACCGATAAAGGAGCGAATTGCATTTATGGTAAACGGCGGCACCGTTTGTGCGGCGGCATCCTGTGCAACAAAGGCAAGTCCCCAGATAACCGCGGCAATAAGCAGTATTAAATTTCCCTTTAGATTTTTTGACATACTAATGTCCCCTTATAAAACGATAACTCATTTTATCACGACAAGCAAATAAAAGCAATAAAAATAAAAGTGGGCTATCACAATAAGATGCAGAAAATCTTTTTTCGGCACAATAGGCGTATTTTTATACTCCAAGTGCCGAAAAAAGGTTTAAAAAGAAAAATTTCCGCCTATAAAAAAGTTAAAGTGTATCAGATAAGAATTTATCTTACCCAATACACTTTTTTCTTTTGGTCTGCGCTTAGTGTGGTAGCCAACTATTCTGAAAGGTCCTGAACGTAAAGTGTACGAACACCGTTTTCGTCAACCGCAGGAGCAGTTTCAACCTTAGGTGCATACTTTTCGGCAAGGAACTTGGAAGCAACCTGAGGGAATAAGGCGTAGCTTAAAACGTCCTCATCGCAACGTGCAAGCTCCCCTGCCTCGGCACGGTACTTCTCAAGCTCGGGCTCTATCTTATCGGCGGGACGGCAGGTAATTACCTCATCATCACCGATAGCCTTTTTCCTTACATCCTCATTAACGGGTGCAGGAAGCTTACCGTACTCACCACGGAGAAGTCCCTTAGACTCTTTAGGAACCATTTTGTAACGCTCACCCGAGATAACGTTCATAACGGCCTGTGTGCCAACTATCTGGCTGGTGGGGGTTACAAGGGGCGGAAAACCAAAATCCTCACGAACTCTGGGCACCTCGGCAAGAACGTCATAATACTTATCCTCCTTGCCTGCCTGCTTGAGCTGAGAAATCATATTGGAAAGCATACCGCCGGGAACCTGATAGATAAGGGTCTTGGTATCAACATTTAACACCTTGGGGTCAAGTATGCCGTCAGCCTTCATCTTATCGGCAACACCGCGGAAGTGTGCGGCAACCTCAGCAAGGGCATTAAGGTCAAGACCTGTGTCACGCTCAGTTCCCTGCAGGGTGGCAACAAGAGCCTCAGTAGCAGGGTTAGCGGTACCGTTAGCCATAGGAGACAGCGCTGTATCCACAATATCAACGCCTGCCTGTGCGGCCATAAGATAGGTCATATCACCTGTACCGGTGGTGTTATGTGTGTGAAGGTGAATGGGAACGGAAACGTTCTCCTTAAGCTTTTTAACAAGAGAGTAGGCATCGTAAGGGAGGAGCAGATTTGCCATATCCTTAATGCAGATAACGTCTGCACCCATACCCTCAAGCTCCTTAGCAAGGTTAACAAAGTAATCCTCGTTATGAACGGGGCTGATGGTATAGCTCATACCTGCCTCACAGATACCGCCGTACTTCTTACAGGCCTCCATAGCGGCCTTCATATTACGGGTATCGTTAAGGGCATCAAAAATACGGATAACGTCAATACCGTTTTCAATGGACTTTTTAACGAAGGCATCCACAACGTCATCAGCATAGTGCTTGTAGCCAAGAAGGTTCTGACCGCGAAGCAGCATCTGAAGCTTTGTGTTGGGCATTGCCTTACGGATTTTTCTAAGGCGCTCCCAGGGGTCTTCGTTAAGGAAACGCATACAAACGTCAAAGGTAGCTCCGCCCCAGCACTCAACAGACCAATAGCCTATTTTATCAAGCTTTTCAAGGGCAGGAAGCATATCGTCAATACGCATACGGGTGGCTGCCTGTGACTGGTGGGCATCACGAAGTATGGTATCGGTAATATTTAATTTAGCCATATATAAATACTCTCCTTAACCAAAAATTGCTATAAGTACACCTGCTGCAATGGCAGAGCCGATAACACCGGCAACATTGGGGCCCATTGCGTGCATAAGCAGGAAGTTTGAAGGATTCTCCTTCTGACCAACAGCCTGTGAAACACGAGCTGCCATAGGAACGGCGGAAACGCCTGCAGAACCGATAAGGGGGTTCATTTTATTCTTGCTGAACAGATTCATAACCTTGGCAAAAAGCACACCGCAGGCAGTAGCAACGCCAAAGGCAACGATACCCATAACAATAATCTCAACAGTGGGAAGGCGTAACAGAGTTATTGCTTTTCCGCCAATGTTGATAACCGTGTCACGGTTGGTTGAAAGGAATGTTTCAGCAGTAGCGGTAGCGCCTACAGATATACCAAGGAATATGGTAACAATATTCATAAGCTCGTTCTGAGCGGTCTTGCAAAGACGCTCTGCAACACCCGACTCCTTCCACAGGTTACCAAGCATAAGACAGCCAACCAGCGGAGTAGCAGAAGGCACAAGGAGAGCAACAAAGATTGTTACCGCAATGGGGAATATAATCTTTTCGGTTTTTGAAACCTCGCGCAGAGGCTTCATAACTATCTGGCGCTCCTTCTTGGTGGTAAGCAGCTTCATAATGGGAGGCTGAATAACGGGAACCAGAGCCATATAGGAGTATGCCGCAACGGCTATGGGACCTAAATATTCAGGAGCAAGAAGTGAAGTTGTATAGATAGCAGTAGGGCCGTCCGCACCGCCGATAATACCGATAGAAGCGGCAACATTCTGACCGAAGCCCAAAGCAATACTTCCAATAAAGGTTGCGAAAATACCTATCTGAGCAGCGGCACCTAGCAGCAAGCTCTTGGGATTTGAGATAAGAGGTGCAAAGTCTGTCATAGCACCTATACCTATGAAAATAAGGCAAGGATAAATACAGGTTTTTACACCTATGTAAAGATAGTCAAGAAGACCACCGTTTGCCATTATGTAGCCGTAGCTGTGGTAATGAGCGCTACCCTCGGTCATAAATTCGGTCCAAAGCTCACCATTATACATACCCGCACCGGGAAGGTTGGTTAGCAGCATACCGAAAGCGATACCTATAAGAAGAAGGGGTTCAAACTTTTTCTTTATGGCAAGCCATAAAAGAAGTAGTGATACAGCGATCATAACAAGCTGTCCCCAGTTATTTGCAACATCGGCAAAAAGCTGATAAAAGCCTGTTTGCTCCACAAAATTCATTATTTGTTCCATATCGGTTTCTCCTAAAAATCAGATTAGCCGATAACGCAAAGAACTGCGCCTGTTTCAACGGTTGCACCCTTGGTTACTGCAACGGAAGCTACGGTACCGTCAACAGGTGCCATAATTTCGTTTTCCATCTTCATAGCCTCAAGAATAACAAGAACGTCACCCTTCTTAACGGCCTGACCTGCGGCAACATTTACAGCAAGGATATTACCGGGCATAGGAGCAACAACGGTCTCACCGCCGGCAGGAGCGGCTACGGGAGCAGGAGCGGCTGCAGGGGCAGGAGCGGCTGCAGGGGCAGGAGCGGGAGCGGCTACGGGAGCAGCTGCAATTTCAGCACCGTTTACTTCTTCAATAACTACTTCATAATTTGTTCCGTTTACGTTTACATTATACTTTTTCATTTTTATCACCCTTATATTTTTTTAATTGATAATATGCGGATACCTGTTACATCGGTACCAAGCTCTTCAGCTATTGCTGCGGAAATTGCGGCAACCACTTCGCCGCGGTTAGGAATAGCTGCAGGCGCGACAGCGGCGGCAGGAGTTCCCACAGCAGGAGCTGTTGCTACTTCTTTTTCCTTTTTGCCTGCAATGCGGCAAAGGAGGCCGATTATCTTACAAAGAAGAACAATGCAGATAAGACCGATAAACACGGTTCCTATTCCCATAATTACCACAAATGCATTTGAAACTTCACCCATTATTTTTCGCTCCTTCCCGAAAAAAATTCTTTTTTTATGCTTTTTCGCAAAAAAGCCTAAATCAAAATTATTATACTACATTATTAAGATTTTAGCAATATATTTTTAGTTAAATTTTTGGTTATTTAGTATCCTCTTTCTAAAAAAAATACTACATAAAAGAAAAAAGTTGAAATATGTCAGTTTTTGTAGTATTATTTTTATGTGCGTTTATTTGCACCCTAATAATTTAAGGTATGGTGAATTTATGAGGAGAGCAGACGGAAAAAGGCTTAAAAACACAGACCCTATGTATACAGTGGTACCGTTTATTATGGATAAACGGTATGACGCTATGAATATGATAACCATTGATATTCCTGTAGAGCCTATGCAAAAATATATTAATGAGTCACGAAAGCAGGGCAAACAAATAAGCCACCTGTCACTTATTATTGCGGCATATCTGCGTACTGCGGCTGAATACCCCCTGCTTAACAGGTTTATTGTTAACAAGAGAATTTATGCAAGAAATGAGTTCCCTGTGGGAATGGTGGTGCTTAAATCGGGTCAGGCGGATAACGGAACAATGTCCAAGATGTATTTAGAGCTTGAGGATGACATTTTTGCCGTTAACGATAAAATAAATGCCTACGTTGAGGAAAACCGAAAAACTCCTGAGTCCAACTCCACCGAAAAGCTTATTAAGACACTTTTGGGAATCCCCGGCCTTCTGCCTGTGGGTGTAGGACTTTTTAAGTGGATGGACAAGCACGGACTGTTGCCTAAATCAATTATAAAGGCAAGTCCCTTCCACACAAGCTTTGTTATTTCAAATCTGGCCAGTATAAGAACAAATCACATATATCACCACTGTTATGAATTCGGCACCACAAGCGTGATTGTTACAATGGGCAATACAAGAGAGGTTCCCAGGCGCCGCGGCGGTGAAATACATTTTGAAAAGTGTATGCCTTTGGGTATTGTTATGGATGAGCGCATTTGCTCGGGCAGTTATTTTGCAATAGCCTTTAGAAGGTTTAAGAGCTATCTTGCCGACCCCACCCAGCTTGAGGGTCCCCCAAAAGTTGTGAACAGAGAAATTTAAGGTTTAACCTCTTGATTTTTCGTAAATTTTGGTATAGAATATATTATTGTAAATTAAGCGGCTTCTGCCGCTGTAAATGGAGGAAAAAATATGTTAGTTTCTGCAAAAGAAATGCTTACCAAGGCTAAGGCCGGTAAGTACGCTGTTGGTCAGTTCAACATCAATAACCTTGAATGGACCAAGGCAATTTTAAACACTGCACAGGAGTTAAATTCTCCCGTTATTCTCGGTGTATCCGAGGGCGCGGGTAAGTATATGTGCGGCTACAAAACCGTTGTAGGTATGGTTAAGGGTATGATTGAGGAACTGGGTATCACCGTTCCTGTTGCTCTGCATCTTGACCACGGCAGTTACGAGGGTGCAAAGGCTTGCATAGAAGCAGGCTTCTCCTCTGTAATGTTTGACGGTTCACATTATCCCATTGAGGAAAACATTGCTAAGACCAAAGAGCTCGTTGAGATTTGCGATAAGCTTGGTCTTTCCCTTGAGGCTGAGGTTGGTGCCATCGGCGGTGAGGAAGACGGTGTTATAGGTAACGGCGAGGTTGCTGATCCTAAGGAATGCAAAATGATTGCTGATTTAGGCGTTACAATGCTGGCCGCAGGTATCGGTAATATCCACGGTAAGTACCCCGAAAATTGGGCAGGCCTTTCCTTTGATACACTGGATGCCATTCAGCAGCTTACAGGTGCCATGCCCCTTGTTCTTCACGGTGGTACAGGCATCCCTGCTGAGATGATTCAGAAGGCCATTTCTCTTGGCGTTTCCAAGATAAACGTTAACACCGAATGTCAGCTGGCCTTTGCCGCCGCTACCAGAGAGTACGTTGAGGCAGGCAAGGACCTTTCCGGCAAGGGCTTTGACCCCAGAAAGCTTTTAGCCCCCGGTTACGAGGCTATTAAGGCTACCGTTAAGGAAAAGATGGAGCTCTTCGGTTCTGTTGGCAAGGCATAAGCTAAAAAAATTTAGGGCACCTGTCACCGATGAGTAGCCGGTGCCCTGTGTTTTCTGTAGGTGGTTTTATGAAGACAAGGAAACTGATTGTAGCCGCTTTTTTTGCGGCGGTAACCTGCATTGGAACACTGCTGCGACTACCTATTCCTTTAGATATGGGCTACATAAATCTTGGTGACTGCTTTGTTTTGCTGAGCAGTTGGTTTTTAGGGCCCCTCTACGGTGCCGCGGCAGCAGGCGTAGGCTCAGCACTTGCAGATATTTTTGCAGGCTTCGCAAACTACGCTCCGATAACCCTTATAATAAAGGCGACAATGGCGATTGTGGCTTATTTTATTGTGGGCAAAGCAAATCACCTCTCACCCGTTCCCATAAAGCGGATTTTAAGCGGTATAGCCGCTGAGGTTATAATGGTTGGCGGATATTTTTTTGCCGAGTACTTTATTTTAGGCTACGGCATAGGAGCCGCGGCAAGCATTCCCTTTAACGCCATACAGGGCACCGCAGGAATAATAGGCGGAATGCTACTGTTTATGGCACTTAATAAAGTGAAACTGTTTAAAGAACTTTAAAAATAAAATATTTTTGTCGAAAAAGCAAAAATTGCTGATTTAAGATGTGCAAGCCGTTTTTTTAAATATGAAGACACATTAGAAATAAAAAAATTAGCTAATTTAGGATGTAAAAACCCCTTTTGTGATATGAAGATGTATATAAATACCTCGAATATCACAAAAGGGGTTAAAAAACTCGCAGAAAAAATTTCTGCGAGTTTTTGTTTTACGCCTAAATTAGCGATTTTTTAGTAGGCGATGCCTTGGGCGATCATAGCCTGAGCAACCTTCTCAAATCCGGCAATGTTTGCACCGGCAACAAGGTCACCGTCCATACCGTACTTTTTGGCTGCCTCATAGGAGTTTTTGTAAATATTTGTCATAATCTGCTTGAGCTTTGCATCAACCTCTTCAGCGGTCCAAGAGTAACGCATGGAGTTCTGGCTCATTTCAAGACCTGAAACGGCAACGCCGCCTGCGTTAACTGCCTTGGAAGGAGCAATAAGAACCTTGTTTGCCTTAAGATATGCAACAGCCTCATCAGTGGTGGGCATATTAGCAACCTCTATGTAATATTTTACACCGTTTGCTACGATATTCTTAGCATCCTCAATGCCAACCTCATTTTGTGTGGCGCAGGGCATAACAACGTCAACCTTCTGCTCCCAAGGACGCTTGCCCTCAAAGTACTCTGCGCCGAATTTATCAGCATAATCTTTAACCTTGTCACGGCCGGAGGCACGCATCTCAAGAAGGAAGTTAATCTTCTCCTCGGTGCTGATACCGTCTTTGTCGTAAACATAACCGTCAGGACCGGAAATGGTTACAACCTTACCGCCAAGCTCGTGAACCTTTTTAACGGTACCCCAGGCAACGTTACCGAAGCCTGAAACTGCAAAGGTCTTACCCTTAATATCTTCACCTGCTGTTTTAAGAACCTCAGCAGTATAGTAAACTGCACCAAAGCCTGTAGCCTCAGGACGAATAAGTGATCCGCCGAAGGAAAGGCCCTTACCGGTAAGAACGCCTGTAAACTCGTTGCGAAGTCTCTTATACTGGCCGTAGAGGTAGCCTACCTCACGTGCGCCTACGCCGATGTCACCTGCAGGAACGTCGGTATCGGCACCGATGTGCTTTGCAAGCTCGGTCATAAAGCTCTGGCAGAAGCGCATAATCTCACCGTCGGAACGGCCGCGGGGGTCAAAGTCGGAGCCACCCTTACCGCCACCCATAGGAAGTCCGGTAAGACTGTTCTTAAAGGTCTGTTCAAAGCCTAAGAACTTCATAATGGAAGCATTAACGCTGGGATGGAAACGGAGACCGCCCTTGTAAGGACCGATGGCAGAGTTGAACTGTACACGGAAACCGCGATTTACCTGTACCTTACCTGCGTCGTCTACCCAGGATACACGGAAGGAAATCATACGCTCAGGCTCACACATACGCTCGATAATGCCGCATTCCTCATACTTGGGGTTCTGTGCGATAACGGGCTCAAGAGACTCAAGAACGTCTCTTACAGCCTGTAAAAACTCAGGCTCGCCGTTGTTTCTTGCGCTTACGTTCTCGTAAACGCGATTTAAGTACTCGCTTTTAAAATGACTCATAGGTATTCCTCCTAAAAAATATAACGAGGTTTGACTCACCGTATAAGCGGCAAGGAACTTCAAAAATTATGGTAACTATTGTAACATTTCAGCGCGCTAAAGTCAATAACCTGAATGTGATTTTTAAATTTTTTCCAAAAGACAAAGCAGGCCAAAGGGCCTGCTTTATGTAATTTGTTTATAAATTTGCGTATGCGCCCTTTGAGATAAGGTCGGCAAGAGCATCAACCACAACCTGCTTATCCTCTTTATAGGTAACGCCGTACCATTTATCCTCAGCAACCAAAACGCAAACCTTTTTGGTGCCATCGTTTATAAGGCGGCTTACAACGCTGGGGAGATAGAACTCACTCTTGGGAACGGTGAGCTTTTCATCAAGGAACTCCTTGAAATCGTGCTCAAGGTGCTCAAAAATATCGGGAGTAAAGCCCCAAAGGTTCATTGAAACAACGGTATCCTCTGCAAGGGGAGTCCAGGTAGCGCCGTCATCCTCGGTATATTTGCAATCCTGAATTTTGGTACGCTCTACAACCTTTGTAAGCATACCCTCCTCCACGGTACAAACACCGCGGGATACGTGGCCGTTTTCGGTAAGGGTATTAACAAGACGGAAGCCTACCATACAGTAATGCTCGCTATCCTTTTTAAGCTGTTCGTAAATCTTCTTAAATGCGCTTTTACCGTAGTAATCGTCGGCATTTATAACGGCGAAGGGCTCCTTAACCTCATCACGACAGGCAAGAATTGCCTGACCTGTACCCCAAGGCTTTGTGCGGTCCTCGGGACAGGTGTAACCCTTGGGAAGATCATCTACCTCCTGAAAAACGTAGGAAACGGGGAGTATTTTAGAAATACGCTCACCGACTATCTCCTTAAATTCCTTTTCAATTTCGTGCTTGATTACAAACACAACGCGGTCAAAGCCTGCCTCTTTAGCATCATAAACCGAGAAATCCAGAATGGCCTCACCCTTAGGGCCAACGGGCTCCATTTGTTTAAGACCGCCAAAGCGACTGCCCATACCTGCTGCCATAACAACTAAGGCTACTTTAAAACTCATTTTTCTTCTACTTCCTTTACCTTTTTATTTTTATCAATAACAACATTGTTTTCTTCAGTAAAGCCTTCGGTGCTTTCCTTCATAAACAATATTTTAATTGTCATAAGAATAAGCTTTATATCCATAAGAATGGAATACTGCTCAATATATATAAGGTCCATATTCAGCTTATCCGCAGGGCTGGTATTATATTTACCGTATATCTGGGCATAGCCTGTAAGACCGCCCTTTACCCTGTGACGAAGATCAAAATCAGGCAGGGCGCGGGTATACTCATAAACGTTTTCTATACGCTCGGGACGAGGACCTACAAGGGACATATCGCCAAAAAGAATATTGAAAAGCTGGGGCAATTCATCCACACGAATTGGGCGCATAATTTTACCAACCTTGGTTATGCGGTCATCATTATCAACAGTACCCTTAACCTCTTTTTTGTCGGCATCGGGTATCATTGAACGGAACTTAAGAACGTTAAATACTTTACCGTCCTTAGTAATGCGGTTTTGCTTAAAGAGCACGGGGCCGCCGTCTTCAAGCTTAATTGCCATGGCAAAAACCAGCATAATGGGCCAGGTAACAAGTATGCCTATACCCGATACCACAATATCCATTGCACGCTTTATAACCTCCTGCTCCATAGAAAGACCACGGGAGCGGCACATAAGCACGGGGGTATCAAATATCTGAATAATGGCGCTGTTGTTTACTATTATATCGGTGCTTGCAGGAAGTAGATACACGCGCTTACGGTTTGTGTAGCAGTAACGCAGCAGTTCATCCTTAACGGATTTTTCAAAGTCACTTATCATAACCGCCTCATAGGAATCAATAAGCTCCTTTATTTCCTCCACACTGCTGCGGTTTACCGAAACGCCACGCTCTATTTTAAAGCGTTCCGGTATTTTGGACATTTTACGCATAAGCGCCTTGCCTGATTTATCATCAGCAAAAATGGCCAGCATTTTACGGGCGGCATACAGCTTGAAGTATATCAGGTTAGCGCAGTAGGACATTATGAACACAACTACAATCTGATAAACTATACCCAGCAAAAACGGCGGTATTACAATAAGGTCACGGATTATAAGGCTTAAAGCCAGATACATTATAAAGTTGGTAAACAGTACTGCAAGGGAAAGGCTGTATACTATCTCATGCAGACGGTTTATTCCAATACGGAAGCCACCGTACAGCTGAGCAAATACCACAAACAAAGTAAGGTACATTACCAGCACTACGTAGTTGCCCTTATTACTGAAAAGGGTGTTTGGATATCTTGATTGCCATACCTCAACAAAGCCGCAGGTAACCGCCAAAACGGTTAAGGCCTTAACAAAGAACATTATACTTTTACGAAACTTGATTAAATATTTCATTCCATCAGCATCTCTTTCACTTCGGACAAAGCTTACCGTCCATTTTAATAATACGCTGTATTCATCAATGTTTTAAACTACATATACATTATAATGATAATCGGTAGTCGAAAAGCTTTCAATCAAAGCTTTTCGAAAAACCGCTAAGTGTAGCGGTTTTATGTAAATAATCTCTGATTATTTACACCGACATCATTGCAATGAATTAGGTGAAATTATTTATATAA
>JAZSEH010000041.1:0-5350 GCA_045531585.1 Acutalibacteraceae bacterium | reverse complement strand
TAAACAGCTCCCGGTTATACAACCAGGAGCTTCTTTATTTCAGTGTTTTTTTAATTACTTGAGTGCCTCGGCGGTAGCGACAGCAACTGCGACAGTCATACCGACCATGGGGTTGTTGCCAGCGCCCAGGAAGCCCATCATCTCAACGTGTGCGGGAACGGAAGAGGAACCTGCAAACTGTGCGTCAGAGTGCATACGTCCCATGGTATCGGTCATACCGTAGGAAGCAGGACCTGCTGCCATGTTATCCGGATGCAGTGTTCTACCAGTACCACCACCGGATGCAACGGAGAAGTACTTCTTACCCTGCTCGATGCATTCCTTCTTGTAGGTACCTGCAACGGGATGCTGGAAGCGGGTGGGGTTGGTGGAGTTACCGGTGATGGAAACGTCAACACCCTCAAGATGCATAATTGCAACGCCTTCGCGAACATCGTCTGCACCGTAGCAGCGAACCTTTGCACGCTCACCGTCGGAATAAGCAATCTCTTCAACAACATTAACCTTACCTGTATAGTAGTCAAACTTGGTCTGAACATAGGTAAAGCCGTTGATACGGGAAATTATCTTAGCGGCATCCTTACCGAGACCGTTAAGGATAACGCGGAGGGGCTCTTTTCTTGCCTTGTTAGCGCTCTTTGCAAGACCGATAGCACCCTCAGCAGCGGCGAAGGACTCGTGACCTGCAAGGAATGCAAAGCACTTGGTTTCATCACGGAGAAGCATTGCGCCAAGGTTACCGTGACCAAGACCAACCTTACGGTCATCAGCAACGGAGCCGGGGATGCAGAAGGACTGGAGGCCAAGACCGATTTTCTCGGCAGCCTCAGCAGCGCTTGCAGCCTTATCCTTAATGGCGATTGCACAGCCTACAACGTAGGCCCAGCAAGCATTCTCAAAGCAGATGGGCTGAATGCCCTTAACAATATTGTAAGCATCTACTCCTGCATCGTCGCAGATCTTCTTAGCTTCCTCAATGGAGGAAATGCCGTGTTTAGCAAGCTCAGCATTGATTTGGTCAATGCGTCTTTCATAACTTTCAAATAATGCCATTGTTATTTTCCTCCCTTAATTATTCTTCTCTGGGGTCGATGAGCCTTGCAGCGTCATCAACACGTCCGTACTGGCCGCTGGCCTTAGCAAGAGCCTCATTAGCGTCCATACCCTTTTTGATCATATCCATCATCTTACCAAGGTGAACAAACTTGTAGCCTGTAATCTGGTCGTCCTTATCAACGGCAATCTTGGTGATATAGCCTTCAGCAAGCTCAAGGTAACGGGGGCCCTTTGCCTTGGTGGCATAGGTGGTACCAACCTGTGAGCGGAGACCCTTACCAAGGTCCTCCATGCCTGCACCGATGGGCAGACCGTCCTCAGAGAAAGCGGTCTGTGTACGACCGTAAACAATCTGGAGGAATAACTCCCTCATAGCGGTGTTTATAGCATCACAAACAAGGTCAGTATTAAGAGCCTCAAGAATGGTCTTGCCAACAAGAATTTCAGAAGCCATAGCGGCAGAGTGGGTCATACCGGAGCAGCCCAGAGTCTCAACCAGAGCCTCCTCTATAACGCCTTCCTTAACGTTAAGGGTAAGCTTGCAGGCACCCTGCTGAGGTGCACACCAGCCCACACCGTGGGTAAGACCGGAAACGTCCTTAACTTCTTTTACCTGAGTCCACTGACCCTCCTGAGGAATAGGAGCGGGACCGTGGTATGCGCCCTTAGCAAGAGGACACATTTTTTCTACTTCATGTGAGTATTTCATAAGTAAACTCCTTTCTTTGTGCGTGAATTACAAAATTCGACCATATACCATTATACCAAAAACTTAAAAAAACTCAATAGAAAAACTGCAAAAAGATAAAAATTTAACAATTATATAAAATCACGGTTGTTTTATTCTTTCTTTTCATATAAAATATAAAAGAGGTGTTTTATATGAGCTTTAAAGAAATAACCGCAGAGCAGTTAAAGGATAATCTTTTTTCCGCCATTTCAAAGGAATATATGCTTATAACCGCAGGAAGTGGGGAAGGCTATAACATGATGACCGCCTCCTGGGGCTTTATGGGTGAAATGTGGGGTAACCACACCGCTATGGCGGTGGTGCGCCCACAGCGTTACACAATGGAGTTTATTGACAAAAGTGATTGCTACACTCTTTCCTTCTATGGGGATAACAAGGACATACACAAAATATGCGGCAGTAAATCGGGCAGGGACGTTAATAAAACCGCCGAAACGGGGCTGACACCCATATTTGACGAGGGTGCGGTTTATTTTAATGAGGCACGCCTTGTTATAGTCTGCAAAAAGCAGTACGTTGCCCCCTTTGTTCCCGAGGGCTTTACCGATAAGGAGCCCCTTAAGTGGTATAATAATGACTATCACAATATGATTTTCGGCAAAATTGTTAAAATTCTTATAAAGGAATAATTATTTGTAAACCTATTGTTAAAATTTTTACAAATTGCTTGATTTTTGGGGCTTTATAAGATATACTGTATAAGGAGAAAATTGGAGTTTTCAAAAAACTTTTTAAGGAGTAAATTAAAATGACCAACAACAAAACCGTATTAAAATGGCTTGACGAAATGAAAGAGCTGTTAACACCTGACACCGTTATGTGGGTTGACGGCAGTGACAAGCAGCGTGACGAGCTTCGCGCAGAGGCTGTTCGCCTTGGCGAGCTTTTTGAGCTTAATCAGGAAAAGCTTCCCGGCTGCTACCTGCACCGCACAAAGCCCAATGACGTTGCCCGTGTTGAAGACCGCACCTTCATCTGTACTGCAGATAAGGAAACCGCAGGCCCCACCAACAACTGGTGCGACCCCAAGGAAATGTACGAAAAGCTTTACAAAATTGCCCGCGGCAGCTACAAGGGCCGTACAATGTACATTATCCCCTATTCCATGGGCCCCATCGGCTCCCCTCTTGCTAAGATTGGTATTGAAATTACCGATTCGGTTTACGTTGTTCTTAATATGCTTATTATGACCAGAGTAAGCGACAAGGTGCTTGAGGTTCTTGGAGACAGCAACGACTGGGTAAGAGGTTTACACTCCCGTTGCGATATTGACCCCGAAAACCGTTTCATCTGCCACTTCCCTGAGGATAACACCATTATTTCCGTTAACTCCGGTTACGGCGGCAACGTTCTTCTGGGTAAAAAGTGCTTTGCACTTCGTATAGCATCCTTCCAGGGCTGGAAAGAGGGCTGGATGGCTGAGCATATGCTTATTTTAGGCCTCCAGAATCCTAAGGGCGAGGTTAAGTACATCGCCGCTGCATTCCCCTCCGCCTGCGGTAAGACCAACCTGGCTATGCTTATTCCTCCCAAGTATCTCCGCGATAAGGGCTATAAGATTTGGACTGTTGGTGACGATATTTCCTGGATGCGCATAGGACCTGACGGTTATCTCTATGCCATTAACCCCGAGAACGGCTTCTTCGGCGTTGCCCCCGGCACCAACGAGCATTCCAACTTCAACGCTCTTGAGTCCACCAAGAAAAACACCATCTTCACCAACGTTGCTCTGGACCAGAGTGACAACACCGTTTGGTGGGAAGGCCTTAATAAAAACCTCCCCGAGAATGCTCTTGATTGGAAGGGTAATCCTTGGGATCCTGCTAAGTTTAACAAGGCAGATAAAACTACCTGTGCCGCACACCCCAACTCCCGCTTTACTGCTCCTGCTGAGAACTGCCCCTGTATCTCTGATGAGTTCAATAAGGGTCAGGGCGTAAGAATCTCCGCTATCGTATTCGGCGGCCGTCGTGCAAAGTGCGCACCCCTTGTATATCAATCCAAGGATTGGACCAACGGTGTATTCGTAGGCTCCGCAATGGCTTCCGAAACCACCGCAGCCGCTGCAGGTGCAGTTGGTGTTGTTCGTCGCGATCCTATGGCTATGCTTCCCTTCTGCGGCTACCATATGGGTGACTACTTCCGTCACTGGCTGGATATGGGTGAGAAGCTTGGCGACAAGGCTCCCAAGATTTTCAACGTTAACTGGTTCCGTACCGATGACGAAGGCAACTTCATCTGGCCCGGCTTTGGTGACAATATGCGCGTTCTCAACTGGATTATTGACCGTTGCGAGGGCAAGGCTGACGCTACCGAGACTGCTATCGGTTACGTTCCCAAGCCTGAGGATATTGACCTTACCGACCTTGATATGGATATGGATACCTTAAAGGATATCCTTACCGTTGATAAGGACGTTTGGAATAAGGAAGCTGCCGAGATTGAGGAGCATTACAAGAAGTTTGGTGACAGACTCCCTGAGGAGCTCCGTGCTCAGCTTGAAACCCTTAAGGCTAACCTTAAGTAATAAAAAAATTTAAATCTCGCCTCATAACGAGGCGAGATTTTTTTACAGATAAAACGGAATTATTGATTTCTCCACACCCCTATGGTATACTGTTTTAAAGTCATCCCGCGGGAGGTATTTTTATGAAAATAGTGTTTTTGGGTTCAAGTCACGGCGTACCCGAGCCAAACAGGCGTTGCTCCTCCACCCTTATTGAGGTGGGCGAAAACCGTTATTTTATAGATATGGGCACTCAGTCTATCGAATCGCTTGCTACCCGCAACATTCCTGTAGAGAGCATTAAGGGTATTTTTATTACCCATATGCACGGTGACCACACCAACGGACTTGTCTCATTTTTAGACCTTTGCTCCTGGTACTTTAAAAATGCCGACCCCGCCGTTTTTCTGCCTGAGCCTGTGGAAAATACCATTTACGCCCTAAAGAAATGGTTGGGAGTTAACGGCACTAAAATGCGGGATTTTAAATTTTCTCCCGTAAATGAGGGCCCCCTGTTTGATGACGGCATTATTAAGGTGACCGCCTTTAAAACCCTGCATACCGCCTGCTCCTGGGCCTACCTTGTGGAAGCACAGGGTAAGCGCGTGCTCTTTAGCGGTGATTTGTGCGGTAGGGGCCCACAGGAGGATTTCCCCGTTTCTGTTCTTGACGCACCCCTTGACCTTGCTATATGTGAAGCGGCACACTTTCCTGCAACGGCATTTTTGCCCATTATAAAGGACAACAAAAACTTAAAAAGCCTTTGCTTTAACCACTATTCCGATACCTTCTTAGCCTCGGTTTTAGAGATGAAAAAGGCCCTGCCCGAAATTTCCGTATTCCGCGCCTCAGACGGAATGGAAATAAACCTTTAGTAAAAAAGCTTTCTCACCCTCTTGAGGCACACTCCGTAAGGAAGTGTGCCTCAATGATATCCGTCCCTATCCAGAACGGGTGATATATCTTCGATATGATATCGCACTTTGTGCGATAATGAAAATAGGTTGGTGAAAAAGCGCAAATGCGCTTTTTCACGG
>JAZSEH010000023.1:0-33679 GCA_045531585.1 Acutalibacteraceae bacterium | reverse complement strand
CCGCCCGGGTTTCTGGGTTTTGTGAACCGATATCTTTTTCGGTTCGCATTGTTGGGAGTTTTGAACTTAATGACACGAATGGAATGTGCCTGAAAACCGATAATTTTCTAATTTATAATGTACAATGCACGCAAGGAGTAAAATAACCAACAATAAAAGTAATTATAGCAGATATAAAAAATAATAAAGGAATTAAAAACAACTTTTTATCAAAATGTTTAACTTTATATATTACAAGCATAGCGATAAACAGCAAAACTGAAAATAAAATAACATATAACGGACAAGAAAACTCATATTCCATATGTTTAGACACTAAATCAGAAATATTTAAACAAAAGAATGTAATGTAAGTCAAGGACAATATGCCCGATACTATAAATAAAACTTTTTTCATATAATCACCGCCTGTGTGTAGTATAGCACAAAGGCAACAATAAATCAATGCGAAGCATTGTATATCATCAATTCCTGTGGGAATTGCATATCATCAAAACTTTAGTTTTGTATATCATCATTGCGAAAGCCTCTTGATACACGCTAAAGCGTGATGATATACAGTCCTAACGGACTAATGAGATACAACGATAGCAACGCTATCGTTGATGATATGCCATTGCTTTCGCAATGGATAAAAAATCTCGTTCCAAAGAACGAGATTTTTTGGTTGCGGGGACAGGACTTGAACCTGCGACCTCCGGGTTATGAGCCCGACGGGCTACCAGCTGCTCTACCCCGCGATATTTAGTTGTGCCGTTTTATAGGTTCGGCTTACCTTTATCTTACACGCTCGGGGGCTCATTCTCACAAATGCGCTGCATTTGCTTGCCCTCTTGCGGTGCCCAAAAGTTGCGGTCGGTTTTTGCCACCTGCAACTTTTGACCGCGGCGCTTCCGTTAGCTCGCTGTATCACCCACCGGGTGCGCTCGCAACGTTACCCGACGAGCTACCAGCTGCTCTACCCCACGATATTTAAGTTGTGCCTTGACTGTTTTATTATTATACTACACTGTTTTGAAAAAAGCAAGCCCTTTTTTAGTGTTTTTTAAAATAATTTTTCGACAATTTTTTATTAACCATCTTATTTAAACCCGAACTGGCTGTAAAGGGCGATTTTTTAGGTTGCTTTTGGCTCATTGCTCTTTATACGCATCTACTTTTATTTCTGCACGTACATTACGGAGCCGTTATCCTTCTGGTAGATCTGGATATAGTCAAAATAGTCAATATCAAAATCAAAATCATTTTTAACGGGAGTACCATAATCATGTGAAGAAGGACCTGAACCAACGATGAGCCAAGCGGGTTTATTAAACACGTCAAAGGCTGCAGCGGTGGAATCAAAGCGGATAGTTGGCTGACCATCTACATAGAACTGAGAATAGTCATCAGTCCATTCCCAACCAATAGTGTGGTATTCCCAACCAAACTCAACCTGTCCGCCGATACCGGGGGCATTATTGAGGGTGTCACCACGGCCACCGAGAAGGTTTTTATGGCCTGAATCCTCCCAGGTGTGAAGGTTATGCTTAACCCTGAAGGGATCACCGAAGTTTTCCCAGATATCGCACTCAAGGAAGCCGCCTGTAACGGATGCCTTGGTCCATAATGCTGAAGCTATACCAACACTCTTGGCAAGCTCTTTAGCAGCAAGAGTGGTCATATATGAAGCACCACGTGCTACAACAAGACGATATTTTTGAATGCTTACACCTGCAAGCTTAATATCCTTATTAGGATTGAACTTGGAGGAAACATAGTTAAGGTCGTAAGGTAAGGTACTGCTCTTATCAACAATATAGTTATCAAGGAAGAAGTCAACAGCAACCTCCATACCTAAATCGGTAGCGGCGGTAATGATGATGTTCTGACCTGAAACTCTGATAATAAAGTCAGCAGCGTTTAACTTCCTGCCGTTCTTAACCTCATTATAAGCCTTAAGGGTATCCTCATCATTAGCGTTATAAAGGAAGATTTTAAGACCATCAACGGGAATATTGTCCATTTCATAAGGCACGTTAAGACCCGTCTTGTTTATATGTACAGGACAATCAACAAAAACAGGGATGACTATAACAGTGTTTCAATAACTCTGAAAGCCAAGATATTTACAAGGCAGTCTACCTTTTCCCTTCCCTACACTCCTTGTGCTCCTATAATAAGTTCAACTAACAAGAAGGCACCCATAGCTTTGCCTGGGGAAAAGCGCAGCAACTCCTCTGAAGGTGGGCCTCTTATTGAGCATCTGCTGAGCATTGAACAAATGCTGCAGACAAGCGATATAATTGACCTTAAAATAATTTATTCCTTTTTACTTAAATGCAGTAATGATGAAACGGGGGCCAAGTTATTTATCTCCCTGCCTACCATTAAATATCGCTCAAGTGAGCTGTTTAAAATGACGGGGGTAAAGAATAAAAGAGCATTTCTGGAGCTTATAGAACAGTTTGTTGACAAGGAAAAATTAAAGGAATACATAGAAAAGTATGAAACAGGCGAGTAATTGCCTGTTTTTTATTAAATAGGTATTGCAAACACACAATATTTATGGTACAATACTTAAAAAACATACAGGATGTGGTATATTTATGTTTTCTCCGGCACAAATTGCGGAAAATTTTATAGGCGTAGGCGAGACCAAGACAGGCCTTAAGCCCTTAAAAATGCTGGTGCTTGCCTTTATTGCGGGTATGTTCATTGCCCTTGCAGGTGTAACCAGCACCATTGCGGCGGTAAGTGTTGAGGCACCAAGCCTTGCAAAGCTGGTAAGCGGCGCTATATTCCCTGCAGGCCTTGCCATGGTGATAATTGCAGGAAGTGAACTGTTTACAGGCAATTGTCTTATAGTGGTATCGGTTCTGGCGAAAAGGGTTAAGCTTAGAAAAATGATACAGAACCTTGTAATAGTTTACTTTGGAAATCTTCTTGGTGCGCTTTTTGTGTCCGCAGGGGTTGTATACTCCCACGTTCCCTCGCTTTTTGGCGGAAAGGCGGCAGAGGTTATTGTCTCCACTGCGGCGGCCAAGGCTACCTTGCCCTTTGGTGATGCGCTGATTAAGGGTATTTTCTGTAACATACTTGTTTGCCTTGGTGTATGGATGGCGGCGGCCTCAAAGGATATTGGCGGAAAAATTCTTGCCCTTTTCTTCCCCGTTTTCCTTTTTGTAGTGTGCGGCTTTGAGCACTGCATAGCCAATATGTACTACATACCTGCAGGCATTATGGCGGCGGCTGAGTATGGCATAGCTGCTGAAGGTCTTAACCTTTTCGGATTTTTTATTACCAACCTTATACCCGTTACTATTGGTAATATAATAGGTGGATGTGGAATAGGTGCGGCATACTGGTTTGCCTATTTACAGGGTAAAAAGTCGAAAATTAGTAAAATTGTATAACGAATTAGCAGAATAGTCTTAAAATTTCTCCCTGATTACGCATTGTAATCAGGGATTTTTTATTGTAAAATAACATATACTAATGGTAAATTTGCATTTTATGGAGGAAAGTGTAAGCAAATGGAAGAAATATTATCCGCTAAAACAAAGGTGCTTTTTAACCTTGAACATACCGTAGCCGCTGAGCTTTTGCAGGATACAGTCTATCCTTGGGAGGCACTGCCGTTTATTGGCAGTTTTATTGAAAAACTGCTACCAACGTTAAATGCTGATGATTATGATATTACCGATAATGTTTACGTTGCAAAAACCGCAAGAGTAGCCCAAGGTGTAAGCATTACGGGTCCTGCCCTTATTTGTGACGGGGCCGAGCTGAGACCCGGAGCCTATATCAGGGGCAACGTTATTGTAGGAAAAAACAGCGTTGTGGGAAACTCCTGTGAAATAAAAAATTCCATACTGTTTGATAATGTTCAGGTGCCCCACTTTAACTACGTGGGAGATTCTGTTCTTGGCTACCGCTCGCATATGGGCGCAGGTGCGGTGACCTCTAACGTAAAGAGCGACAAAACCCTTGTTTGCATAAAGGGTGAAAATCAGGTGATTGACACAGGTCTTAAAAAGGTAGGTGCAATGCTGGGGGATAAGGTAGAGGTTGGTTGTGGCTGTGTGCTTAATCCCGGAACGGTTATAGGAAAAAATACAAATCTTTACCCCCTATCAAGCGTTCGGGGAGTTATTCCTGCCGATTCAATATACAAAAGCGGTGGAAATATAGTAAAAAAAATTAAGAAAGAGGGTTAATTTTAAATGGGAAGACTGTTTGGAACAGACGGTGTTCGAGGTATTGCCAACACCGAGCTTAGTTGTGAGCGTGCTATGGCGATAGGCCGCGCAGTGGGCACTATTTTAATAGAAAGCTGCAGAAGAAGACCTATATTCGTTATAGGAAGCGATACGAGAACCTCCTCCGATATGCTGGTAAGTGCCGTGACTGCAGGTGTGTGCTCCGTAGGGGCCGACGTTATAAGCTTAGGCGTTATTCCCACCCCTGCCGTAGCATATCTTGTGGGAAAATACAAGGCCGATGCAGGCATAATGATTTCCGCATCCCATAATCCAAGCGAATTCAACGGAATTAAGGTATTTTCGGGCGACGGATATAAGCTACCCGATATGCTGGAGGAGCGTGTGGAGGCTCTTGTGCTTGATGAAACTGACCAAGGGGTCTACCCCACGGGAGACGCAGTGGGTAAGGTAACCTATGCCAAAAACGGCAGAAAGGACTATATTGACCACGTAAAAAGCAGTGTGCTTTACTCCCTTGACGGGCTTAATATTGCCATTGACTGTGCCAACGGTGCCGCAAGTATGACGGCAAAGCAGTTATTTACCGAGCTTGGTGCCAACGTGCATATTTTGTTTGACCAACCAAACGGCGCAAACATAAACGAGGGCTGTGGCTCTACACATACCGAAGCTCTTGCCAAATACGTTGTGGAAAACAAGCTTGACTGCGGTGTGGCCTTTGACGGTGATGCCGACAGATGCCTTATGGTTGACGAAAACGGCAGTCTTATTGACGGTGATATGATAATGGCCATTTGTGCCACCGACCTGAAGGAACGTGGCAGGCTGGAGCGCAACGCCGTTGTAGGCACGATAATGACCAATTTAGGCTTTCAAAAATTCTGCGAAGAAAACGACCTTAAGTTTGTTGCCACCAAGGTAGGCGACCGCTTTGTGCTTGAGGAAATGCTCCTTGAGGAATATTCTTTTGGCGGTGAGCAGTCAGGTCACATAATATTCCGACATTTTGCCACCACAGGTGACGGTCAGCTGACGGCGGCACAACTTTTATCTCTGCTGCGCAGAAAGCAGGAAAAGCTATCAAAGCTTGCAAGCGTTATGACACGCTACCCACAAACCACCGTTAATTTAAAGGTATCAAATGAAGGCAAGCTGCTGTTCTATACCGATGCCGACATAAAGGCCGCCATTGATCAGGCCAAGGAGGAGCTGGGCAAAAACGGAAGGATTGTTGTGCGCCCCTCCGGCACCGAGCCCCTTATTCGCGTAATGGTTGAGGGTCTTGACCACAAGCAAATAGTAAAGCTTGCGGATGACGTTGCAGGGGTAATTAAGAAAAAAATAGGAAAGAAGTAATTTTCTCTGATTCAATTAAAAGGATATTAATTTATGTGTGGAATAATTGGTTATACGGGAACCGAAAAGGCGGTTCCCATTCTGTTGGGTGGTTTAAAAACTCTGGAATACCGTGGATACGACTCCGCAGGTATTGCAGTAAAGACCAATCAGGATATAAAAATTATTAAGGCGTGCGGACGCATATCACAGCTTGAACAAAGGCTTGCGGCCTTACCCAAAATAAACGGGGTATGCGGAATCGGTCACACAAGGTGGGCCACCCACGGCGCTCCAACCGAGAATAATGCCCATCCACACTATTCAGGGGCGGTAACGCTGGTACACAACGGAATTATTGAAAACTACGGCGAGCTTACCGCTATGCTAAAGGCCGAGGGCTTTTCTTTTTACAGCCAGACCGACACCGAAGTGGCGGCCAAGCTTATAGATTTGAATTACAGGCGAGAGTGTGACCCCTTAAGGGCAATTTTCAAGGCAATAAGGGCTTTGAAAGGCTCTTATGCACTCGGTATAATTTTTTCCGATATTAAAGATACAATATTTGCCGTAAGAAAGGATAGTCCCCTGATAGTTGCCCCCTGCAGTCACGGTAGCCTTGTTGCCTCGGATATACCGGCTATAGCCGAATATTCCCATACCTGCTACCGCCTGCCAGAAGGGATAGTGGCTACCCTTACAGGGGAGAAGGTAACCTTCACGGATGATAGCCTTTCACCCGTTGTCCTAAAACAGGAGGTAATAGACACCTGTCTTGATAAGGCAGAAAAAAACGGGTTTGAACATTTTATGCTCAAAGAAATATATGAGGAGCCGAAGGCTTTTGAGCAAACGGTAAAGAGCGTTGCTCAGCTTCTTGAAAAAGAATCTAACCTGCATCCAAGGCGTATACACGTTGTGGCCTGCGGCACAGCAATGCACGCAGGACTTGTGGGCAAAAGCCTTATTGAACGCTTTGCACGAATACCCGTAGAGGTTACCCCTGCCAGCGAATTCAGGTACAGCGACCCTATATTAGAACCCGAGGACTTGGTGGTGCTTATCTCACAGTCGGGAGAAACTGCCGACACCCTTGCCGCTCTGCGTCATGCTAAGGATAAGGGCATATACACCTTGGCAATAGTGAACGTTAAGGGCTCAGCCATAGCAAATGAGGCCAATAGTGTTTTATATACTCTGGCAGGCACTGAAACGTCGGTAGCCAGCACCAAAGCCTACACGGTACAATGCGCCGTCCTTTATATGCTTGCATTACGATTATCTGTAAAGACAGGCAGAAAAGGTGAAGCAGAATATAGCGCCCTTGTACGCAAAATGGTAAAGGACGTTGCCCGAATTATTGGAGAAGCGTTAAAGCTTAGTGATACTATACGTCATATCGCAGACCGCTACAAGGATGCCGCGGATATATTCTTTATTGGTCGCGGAATTGATGCCGCCCTTTGTGCCGAAGGCTCACTTAAGCTTAAGGAAATTTCCTACATTCATTGTGAGGGCTATGCCGCAGGAGAATTAAAGCATGGCACTATATCACTTATTGAACAGGATGTACCCGTTGTGGCGGTTATGACCGTAGCCCACCTTGCTGAAAAAATGATTTCCGCAATAAGGGAGGTTAAAAGCCGCGGTGCAAGGGTGCTTTGCATCTGTACAGGACAGATTGCAAAAAATAATTCCATCCCTGCGGATGATATTATAGTTATTCCGGAAACGGATGAATTTTTTGCTCCCTTCCCTGCCGCCACCGTGCTGCAGCTTTTTGCCTACCACGTTGCAGACCTTAAGGGTCTTGACGTGGATAAGCCCCGTAATCTTGCTAAATCCGTTACGGTAGAATAAATATTGAGGCTGCCTCAATTTAAAAGAGATAAAGTGTATTAGATAAGAAAATTTTTCTTACCCAATACACTTTAATTTTTTTGGTCTGCACTTATTGAGACAGCCCTGTTATTTTATTGTTTATTTTCCTTATCCTTATCGTAGGGGATGTATCGTACTTTACGTTTTTTAGGTTTGCGGTTCAGAATGATTATCCATATAATAAATATCAGAATAATACCGCCTATAATGCCAAGTATGGCAAAGAAAAAGGGAGAAGTAAAGAACTGACCTATTTTATCCAGCACAATAAGAAGTACGCTGGATTTAACATCGGTTCCTGCCACAAGGTCTACCCTGCCCAACTCCTGCTCGGCATATATTACCTTAGCCGTTCCAAGCACGGTGCCTTTTTTTACGGGAGCATCAATGCTCTCAGCACTTAGCTCGGGAACAATTTTCACAGTGGAGGTATCGGCATCGTCAGGGAATATAGATGTAAGCGGCTCCTTAGCGTAGAGTGAGACGAAATCCGCATCCATTGAAAGCCTTACAGGCATTTCGGTAACCGGATTTGAAGCATCAATAACTGTTTTGTATGAGAAATTATTAAATGCCCAGCGATAAAGATTTGCAGTTTCGATAAACTCAATACGATTGTTCCAATCATTTTTACAACCGGTAAGTATACATAAATAGGTATAGCCGTTATAGGTTGCAGTACTTATAAGGCAACGGCCTGCCTCATCGGTAAATCCGGTTTTAAGGCCCTTGGCGTAAAGATAATAATATGAAGTGGTATTATCTATAAGCATATTGGTGGTTGATAGGTTTCGCTCCCCGGACATATTGGTAGCCTTCATTGTGTAACGGGGCTTATTGGCAAGCTCCATTATAATATCATACTTAAGGGCATATTTTGTAAGTAAAATAAGGTCGTTTACCGTGGTATAGGTTTGTTCATCATGCAGGCCCACAGGGTTTCCAAAGTGGGAGTTCTTCATTCCAATTTCCTGTGCCTTGGCATTTACCATATCCATAAAGCCTGCGCTGTCCCCTCCATAGTGGTGAGCAATGGCTATGGCGCAATCTCCCCCCGAATGGATGAGCAGTGCAGCAAGAGCCTCACGTGCGGTAACCTGCTCACCAACCTTGAAGCCTACAACGGCAGCCCCCGTGCCTAAAATTTCATTCTCCGCTTCCTTGGTCATAGTTATAATTTCCTTATCAAGGTCAGGCGTTTTTTCAAGAAGCACTATAGCACCAAGCAGTTTTGAAAGTGAGGCAGGATATACCTTTGTATCCAAGTTCTTAGAGTATATTATTTCGTCGGTATCAAGGCTCATAAGCACGGCGGCCTTGGCGGTAACCTCAAATCCCGATACCTGATAGGCCGATGCAGGAATGGAAAAAATAAGACAAAATATCAATATTATGGGAAAAATATATTTTCTCATAGCAATCTCTCCAAAAATATAGTATAATAAGAAAAACACATTTATTAGTATACATTATTTTTTCCAAAAAAGGAAGTTATTTTTAAGAAAAAGGTGAAATATTTATGGTATACGTTACCGGAGATATGCACGGCGCCGTGGAGCGCTTATACGATAGGGAGTGGAGCAAGCTTAAAAGCGGCGATACACTTATTGTTTTAGGTGATTTTGGCTACCTGTGGTCGGGTGATGAGGAGGAAAGGCAGATAATTGACTATCTTTCAAAGCGTAAGTTTACCGTTGCCTTTCTGGACGGTACACACGATAACCTCGACCGTATAAACCGCTGCCGCACAACCTATTTTAAGGGTGGTATGGTACACCGAATAAAAGGAAATCTGCTGCACCTTATGCGCGGACAGATATTTACCATTGAGGGGCTTAAGCTTTTTACCTTTGGTGGTGGAGAAAGCACCGATAAGGATATGCGTATTGAACAGGGCTTTTGGTGGCGCGAGGAAATGCCCTCCCCAACAGAAATGGCACAAGGTGCCAAGCGCCTTGACGAGGAGCAATGCCGTGTGGATTATATTCTCACCCACGAGCCGCCCTCACTTGTTAAAAGTGCAATGCTGATGAGAAGTGGCAATGCGGAGCGCGTTAATAAGCTTAACGGTTATTTTGAGGAGGTTGGCCGCAACTGCGAATTTAAGCATTGGTATTTCGGCTCCCTCCATGAGGACAGGCTGGTAACCCCACTTCACACCTGCGTTTTTAAGAAAATATTGCCCCTTACACCAAAGGAAAAATAAAGGTTACAAATCTGTAGTTGACAGATATGTTATAATGTAATATAGGTCGTTTTGGCCTGTACTACCAAAAGCGTTATTCCATAATGAAAGGAATTGGTTTTTTGCAGAACACTGACAGACTTTGTCTTGGATGTATGAATGACAACGGCGGTGAGCAGGTGTGCTCCATTTGTGGGTACGATGCCGCCACTAAGAACCCTAAGGGTACCCTGCCTGCAGGCACCTGGCTTGAGGATCGCTTCCTTATAGGCAAGGTGCTTGAAAGCAACGGCGAGGGTATAACCTATATGGGATGGGATAATTTCCGTGACTGTGTAATATATGTTCGCGAATACTTCCCACTTGGCGCCGCTGTTCGTAATAAGGATGGCAGCATAGCCATTGCAGAGAACGGTGCGTACACCTTCAACGAAGGTATTCTTGAATTTTTAGAGCTTAACCGAAAGCTTGCTGGTATTGGTGAGGAATTACCCTCCCTTATCCCCGTTACCGCTGTATTTGAAAGCGGTGGCAGTGCCTATGCGGTAAGCAAGGCCCCTGCAGCCTCCATTACCCTTAGAGAATTTTTAATGCGTAACGGCGGCACACTTACCTGGGATCAGGTAAGACCCCTTTTCCTGCCCCTTTTCACCACAATAGGCAAGCTGCACGAGGCAGGCATTGTTCACGGCGGCATCTCCCCCGAAACGGTGCTTGTTTGCAGAGACGGTAAGCTTCGCTTAAGCGGAATTTGTATAAAGGGTATGCGTACTACCGAAAGCAACCTTGAATATCAGCTTTTCCCCGGCTTTGCCGCACCTGAGCAGTACGGTATAACCGAAGCAGGCGAAATAGGCCCCCACTCTGACGTTTATGCCATTGCAGCAACTGTTTTCCGCGTGCTTATGGGCACCAATCCTCCCGAAGCTACAAATCGCCTTGAATCGGATAATATGGCGGTTCCCTCAAAAATAGCACAGCAGCTTCCCCACTGTGTGCTCACTGCTTTGGCTAACGCCCTGCAGATATACTCTGCCGACCGTACCGCAGACATGGAGCTTTTCAAGTCCGAGCTGTTACAGGCAGGTGCTGAGTCCGCACCCGAAGCCAAGGCTGATAAGAAGTCATCTGCAAAGAAGGCTACCGGCAAAAATCCTTCCAAAAAAAGCAACCAGAACAGAAAATATGCACTTATTGCCGCAGGTATTACGGTTGGCATATTTGCCATACTTATTGCCGTTATTCTTATTGTAACGGGTAATCCCGGTGGGGATGATACCTCAGATAACTCCCAAACCTATGCCTCTGTTCCTCAGGTAAATCAGGCGGGTGACGTGGCGGAAAGCTATACCTCCACCGAAAATCTGTTTGCTGTGCCCGACCTTAAAAAAGTATCCCTTTCGGAGATACTTGGTGACGATGAGTATGACGTATTTAAATTCAACGTTACCCAGAAGCGTTATGATAATCAGATTCCCAAGGGCGCAATTATTGAGCAGAGTGTAGCCGCAAATACCAACGTTAAGAAGGATACCGAGATAAACGTTGTTGTAAGCCTCGGTCCCCAAAACGTTACAGTTCCTTCGGTTCGCGGCAAGACTAAGGATGAAGCTATTATAGCTCTTCTTAATGCAGGCTTCCTGTATGACAATATTGATATTACAGATAAATGGGATGACACCGCAACGCCCCTTATGGCCATTGAGACCGATCCTGCCGTTGGCGCAAAGGCTAATGTTGACGGTAAAATATACCTTTATATCAACTCCTATACAGGCGAGGCCGAAACCTCAGGAGAGGTTTACAGTAGTGATATATCTTCAACAGATAACGGCAGATAGAATTAAATTTTAAAAGCACAGTTGGGAAATCCCTACACTACTATGTGTAAGATTAAAGGCTTAAAAAATCACCTTGCGGAAAAGCAAGGTGATTTTTGTTTTGCGCTTATTTCCATTAAATCGAAGAACCGCCATAATAAGATGCATAAAGCTTTTTCTTCGCCTCGTAAGGCGTATCTCTTATACTCCGAGAGGCGAAAAAAAGGTTAAAGCACCGAAACCGTATGGCTTCGGTGCTTGGTATGCGCTTATTTCAACTAAAATTCAGAACTTCCAAAATAAGATGCAGAAAGTCTTTTTTCGTCCTGCAAGGCGTATTCCTTATACTCCGAAGGGCGAAAAAAGGCTTAAAATGAACCCTTGTGAAAACACAAGGGTTCATTTGTTCTGCGCTTATTTTGAAAGTTCTACGCCATTCTGACCAGGTACTGGCAATATACATATACATTCTGTATTTTTTTAGCCTCTACCCCGTCATCTGCTTTGATGATAGGCTGAGTTTCGGATGGGGTGATGTACAGTTTGAATACAAGGGCATGCTGACCGGGACGCATATTCCGAATGCGTTTATATTCAAATTTACGTTTTGCAACGCCTAAATGGTTAAAGATTACCGATTCAATATCCGGATTAGAGAAGCACTGTAAAAATTCGGTTTCGTCATAAACCTCAAGAATATGCTTTGCCTCTTCAAACGTTATGTTATAACATTTGAATTCTCCCTCATTTAAAACCGACATCATACTGCTGTTATCAAGCAGAAGTAACGGTAAATTTTTCGAATCACTCATAAAATATGCCTCCTTTTTTGTATTATAAATATATATGAGAGGATTTTCCCATTTATATTACCATTATTATACACTGTTTATGCACCTTTGTCAATCATTTTTGTGTAAATGTTATAAACTTAACAAAGAAGCGACACCCCAAAAGGAGTGCCGCCTGTAGATAAATTAAAAATTCTTGCCAATATACTTTTTACATTTCTTTTTTGTTATACTTTTCTACGATGGTCTTAATTCTTTCAATGGGATTAAGCAGCTCACTTATGGAGTTATCGCAGTTAAGTGTATCTATAAGAAGTGCTATGTACTTGGACATATTAACGTTGCAATACCACTCTTTTTCAAGAAGCTCGGGAGGATTGTAAATAAGGTTAGTGGTGAACACCTTGTCAATATAGCCCTTGGCATAGTATTCGTCAAACTTTTCAAAGCCTTCAACAAACAGGCCGAAGGTGGAGAACATAAATATTCTGCGTGCGCCCTTGTTTTTAAGTCTCTCGGCAATATCAAGCATTGATTCGCCTGAGGAAATCATATCGTCAACAAGGATAAGGTCCTTACCCTCAACGTCCTCACCTAAGAATTCGTGAGCCTCGATGGGGTTTTTACCGTTAACGATAACCGAGTAGTTACGGCGCTTATAGAACATACCAAGAGGCAGGCCTAAAACGGAGGAATAGTAGATACATCTTCCCATACCGCCCTCATCGGGGGAAACTATCATAACCTTATCGGGAGAAAGCTCAATATCATCAACGTTCTTAAGCAGAGCTTTAATCATCTGATAGGTAGCCTGAACATTATCAAATCCGTCAAGGGGAATAGCATTCTGTACGCGGGGATCGTGAGCATCAAAGGTGATGATGTTCTTAACACCCATGCTTGCAAGCTCCTGCAGGGCCATTGCACAGTCAAGAGATTCTCTTGATGTTCTGCGATGCTGTCTACCCTCATAAAGCATAGGCATAATAACGGTTATCCTTCTTGCCTTACCGCCAAGTGCGGCAATAACACGCTTAAGATCCTGAAAATGATCGTCAGGACTCATAGGAACGCTTTCACCGTACATCTTATAGCGTACGCTGTAGTTAAAGCAGTCACAGATAATATAAGCGTCAAGACCACGGGCTGTGTGGTTTAAAACACCCTTTGCCTCACCTGTGCCGAAACGTGGGCAGTTTGCCTTAACAACGAAGGTATGATCCTTATTAGGCTCCCCACGCCATTGTTTAAGATAATAGTCTACCTTAGAAGATATGTCCTCACAGCCGCGCATACTGATGATGGCTAATTCACCGTAAGGAGTATGGGTAAAATCAATACTTGCCATTTTTTGTTTTCCTCCCAAAAAGCTTTTTTTATATTGTATCACATTTCTCCCGACTAAAAAAGACTTTTTTCGTAAAAAAATTAAAAAAATTTTATCAAATATAATTGCTTAAGTTAGCAATATTTGATATAATGAATATGTATGTATAAAAAACTTGTATTTTCAGGAGGAAAACTAATGCCTAAAGTAACACTTTTAGCCCATACTCCCGATCCCGAACGTACCGTTGCAGGTGCCGCCAAGCTTTGCTATTCCCCTGCAGGTATTGCAGATATCAGAGAGGGGCTTACAGATGAAAAAACCGCATCCTTTGTGGAGATGCTGGCCGAGATAGGTCACGAAAGCCCCATAGAGCACGCCTCCTTTACCTTTGGTATTGAAGGGGTTTCCCGAGCACTTCTTGCACAGATAACAAGGCACAGGATTGCCTCCTTCTCGGTGCAGAGTCAGCGCTACGTTGCGGAGCACGATTTTCAGTTTGTTACTCCTCCCGAAATTGCTGCCGAGCCTGAGGCACTGCGCATATTCAACGAGGCTATGGCAGACGACCTTAAAAAATATAACGAGCTTGCGGATATTTTAAGTGCCAAGCACAAGGCACAAATGTTGGCTGACGGAATGGACGAAAAGGCCGCTACCCGCGCCGCAGAAAAGAAAGCCATTGAGGATGCACGTTTTGTTCTGCCAAATGCTTGTGAAACCAAAATGGTGGTTACAATGAACGCACGAAGCCTTATGAACTTCTTCCACCACCGTTGCTGCAACCGCGCACAGTGGGAAATAAGGGATGTTGCCACACAGATGCTGGCTCTTGTTTGTGAGGTTGCCCCCAATCTGTTTAAGAAAGCGGGTCCCTCCTGCCTGTTTGCACCCTGCCCCGAGGGTAAAATGACCTGCGGAAAAAGAAAAGAGATGCAGGAGTTTTTTGCATCCATTAAGGAGAAGAAATAATTTTTATGGGTAAGCTGATTGTTATTGAAGGCCTTGACGGCAGCGGAAAGTCCACACAGCTGGAGCTACTGCCATCGGCACTTAAGGAGCTTAATATTGATTGCCGCACCGTTTCCTTCCCCGATTATGAAAGTGATTCAAGCGCCCTTATAAAGATGTATTTAGGCGGTAGTTTTGGAGACAAGCCAGATGACGTTAACGCCTATGCGGCCTCTACCTTTTACGCCGTGGACCGCTATGCCTCATATAAAACTAATTGGGGCAATTTTTACAGCAACGGCGGTACCGTTATTGCAGGACGCTACGTAACCTCCAACGCGGTACACCAGACCTCTAAATTACCTAAGGAGCAATGGGAGGCCTTCCTTTCCTGGCTTTATGATTTTGAGTATGCGAAAATCGGAATTCCCACTCCCGATAAGGTGATTTTCCTTGATATGCCTGTTGAGGTTTCCCAGAAGCTGCTGAAAAACCGCTACCAAGGGGACGACAATAAAAAGGATATTCACGAAAAGGACAAGGAGTACCTTGACCGATGCCGTGAGGCGGCACTTTTCACCGCACAGTATTCGGGCTGGAGTATTATTTCCTGTGGTGAGAACGGTGAGCCCCGAAGTCTTGAGGCCATTGCACAGGATATACTAAAAGAAGTTTTAAAGGAGTATGACCTATGATATACGTATTTTTAGCCGAGGGCTTTGAGGAGGCCGAGGCACTTGTTCCCGTTGACATTCTGCGCAGGGCAGAGCTTGAGGTAGCCACTGTTGGCGTTACGGGAAAAACCGTTACGGGCTCCCACGGGATACCCGTTGTATGTGACGTAATGGCCTGTGAAATTCTACCTGACGAAACCTGTCAGGCCGTTATACTGCCGGGAGGAATGCCCGGCACCTTGAATCTTGAAAAGAGCCCCACGGTACAGCAGTTTGTAGACTATGCCGCCGAAAAGGGAATCGTTCTTGGTGCCATTTGTGCCGCGCCCTCTATTTTAGGACACAAAAACCTGTTGCAGGGCAAAAAGGCCACCTGCTATATGGGCTTTGAGGAGCAGCTTATCGGTGCTGAGGTTTGTCAAGACCCTGTCTGTGTTGACGACAATATAATCACCGCCTACGGTGCGGGCGCCGCATTTGATTTTGGCTTTGCAATTCTTACCGCCGTTACAGGTAATGATAAGGAAAGCAAGGTAAACGCTTCGGCAATGAGATACAAAAGATAGGAGGGCTTCCTTGTGGAGGAAAACAGAGATAACATAAATAACGAGACCTCGCCACAGTCCTTTAGCGACGATTTTGTTATTGGCGAGGGCTTTGCCATTGATGAAACAGTACCTAAGGAAAGCGTACAAAGATCAAAGACTAAGAAAAAGGGCAGCACCTGGAAAACCATAAAGCCTATTATATGGATACTTTCAATTATAATAATACCCGTTATAATTGCAGGCACTGCACTTCTTGTGGTGTTTGAGTACTTAGGCCTTGCCAAAAGCGGCGGTGAATGTGTTCTGGAAATAGCACAGGGCACACCCACTGTACAAATAGCCCAGCAGCTTAAGGACGAGGGTGCTATTAACAGCAAGCTGTTCTTCCGTTTATATTCAAAGCTTAAAGGCTATGACGGACAATATAAGTACGGTGTTTACACCTTTGACGTTGAATGTGGCTATGAGGACATCTGCGATATGCTGATGAATGACGGTGCCAAGGCCGAAACCGTTACGGTAACCATTCCCGAAGGTACGGGAATTAAGGATTACACCAAAAATGTAAACGGTGAAAAGGTGACTGTGCCCGGCATTGCCACTCTGCTTGAAGAAAAGGGTGTTTGCTCCAAGCAGGATTTTTACAATGCACTAAGTGACGTTGAGTTTAAATCTGAGCTGCTTAAGGGCGTTAACGTAGGTAAAACCTACTATGAGCTTGAGGGCTATTTATTCCCCGAGACCTATAATTTTTACTCCTACGATTCCAAGGCCTGTGCTAAGCTTGCGGTGCAGAAAATGATAGCCGAGACCGAAAAGCGCATAACCAAGGAAATGTTCAAGCGTGCCGAGGATCTGGGCTACACTATGAACGAAATACTGACAATGGCTTCCATTGTGCAGATGGAGTCGGGGCAGTCAAGCGGAGAAATGTCCAACGTAGCAGCAATATTCTATAACCGCTTAAAAAGCGATTCCTTTGCCACCTTGGGCTCCTCCCCAACCTGCTACTACGGTGGCGCCTTTGCCAATGATGACGGCAGATATGATACCTATAAAATTAAGGGTCTGCCCCCGGGACCCCTTTGCTCCCCCGGCATCAGTGCAATAAATGCCGCCCTTTACCCTGCCACCGATAAGGAAGGTTACTTCTATTTTGTAACCGACAGCTCTGGTAAATTCTACTACCACAAGACCTCTTCCGAGCAGGACAAGACCATTAACCGCCTGCAGCAGGGGGGAAACTGGATATATGAGTATTTCGATTGATAACCTAAAGGTTCCCGAGCTTTTATGCCCTGCAGGGGACCTTACCCGACTTAAGGCTGCCGTAGACTACGGTGCCGATGCAGTTTATCTTGCGGGCGAGGAATTCGGTATGCGTACCGCCGCCACCAATTTTGGTGAGGCCGACCTTGCTGAGGGTATTAAATACGCCCACGACCACGGTGTTAAGGTACATATTACCTGCAACACCATCCCCCATAATGCAGAAATGCCACGGCTTCCCGCCTTCCTTGAAAGCCTGAACAGCCTTGGTGCCGATGCTATAATTGCAAGTGATTTAGGCACTATGACCCTGGCTCAGAAATATGCACCAAGGTGTGACCTGCATATTTCGGTGCAGTCGGGAATAGTAAATTATGAAACGGCCCGCGCCTTTCACAATATGGGCGCTAAGCGTATAGTTGTTGCCCGTGAGCTTTCTCTTGAGGAGATTGCCGAAATTCGTGCCAAGACCCCAATGGATTTGGAAATTGAGGCCTTTGCCCACGGCGCCATGTGTGTTTCCTTTTCGGCTCGGTGTCTGCTTTCCAGCTATATGACAGGTCGTGACGCCAACCGTGGTGACTGCGCTCAGTCCTGCAGGTGGAGCTACTCCCTTATGGAGGAAAAGCGTCCCGGTGAATATTACGATATTACCGAAACCGACAAGGGCACCTACATTTTAAACGCCAATGACCTTTGTATGGCACCCCATCTTGATAAGATGGCCGCCGCGGGGGTTGACAGCATTAAAATTGAGGGCAGGGCAAAATCCCACTACTACGTTGCCGTTGCCACCAACGCCTACCGCGGTGCACTGGACAGTCTTAAGGGCTGTGCAGGAAAGGAATGGGTGCTACCCCCTTGGGTAAATGAGGAGCTTAACAAAATAAGCCACCGAAACTACTCCACAGGTTTTTATTTTGGGCCTCCACACAATGAGCAGACCCACCTTAGCGCAGGCTACGTGCGTGATTACACCGTTGCCGCAGTTGTGGAGGGTTATGAGGATGGCAAGGTGGTTGCAGTTATGAAAAACAAGTTCCTGCGTGGACAGGAGTTTGACTGCCTTGAGCCACATACAACTCCCTTCACCTTTACTGCAGATGAGTTATTTAACGAAAAGGGCGAGGCCATTGATTGTGCACCCCATCCTATGATGAAGGTGCTTATCCCCTATGAGCGACCCATAACAAAGGGTGCATTACTGCGAATGAAAAGTGAATAAAATCGAGCACCTTTCGGAAAACTAATCCGAGAGGTGTTTTTTATGAACAAAAGCTTTTCCGCACAGTTTGCACGGCGTTGTGCCGTATGCTTTTTTGCCATTACGCTGCTTTTATTTTTATGCTGTTTAAGGATATACACCATTGCCACAGCTCCCGAATACTCCGCCGCGGCAAAGCAACAGGGTAGCTACACCCTTACACTTTCAAGGGCGCGAGGTACGGTATACGACCGAAATATGCGCACCCTTACCAACAGGGAGTATAAAATAATGGCGGCGGTTTCCCCCACTCCAAGGGCGGTTACGGTTATAAGCAGTATCCTTGAAGGGGAACGCCTGAACGGGGTACTTGAGAAGCTTGAATCGGGTATGCCTGCCGTATGCGAAGTGGAAAAGGAAATAGAGTGTGACGGCATTGTCTGCGTGAAGGTGCCCGTGCATATGAGCAGCTCACAGCTCGCCGTTCAGCTTATTGGATACACCGATTCCACGGGGCACGGGGTTTCGGGTATAGAGAAGGCCTTTGATAATATTCTTTACTGTGAGGAAAACCACAGGATAAGCTATGCTACCGACGGACACGGAAATATTCTTCCCGGTGTGGAGGGAGTAAGAGAAACGGTTGATGCCACCTTCGCTCAGGGAGTGGTAACAACCCTTGATATGAATGTTCAGCAACTTGCCGAGAATGCCGCCCAAAGCATAAAAAAGGGAGCGGTGCTTATAGGCGAGGTGGGTACGGGAGATATTCTGGCTATGGTAAGCTGCCCCGATTATGACCCAATTAATCCTGCCGATGCCCTTAGCAGTGAGGATTCGCCCTTTTTAAACCGCTGTCTTTCGGCGTATAACGTGGGCTCGGTATTTAAGCCCTGCGTTGCGGCGGCGGCTCTTAACAGTAAGTCTGCTATAGGCTATACCCACAACTGCACCGGCAGTACGGTAATAGACTCCCATACCTTTAACTGCCACAACCGTGCAGGACACGCCCTTACCGATTTAAAAGGCGCCCTTGCCCTATCCTGCAACACCTTTTTTTATAACTTTGCACAAAGGGTTGGTGCTACCCTTATTTACAATACTGCAAACGCTGCAGGCTTTGGAAATAGCATAACCCTTGCCAAGGGAATTTCCACCACAGGGGAAAATATGACCGCCCTTTCCACGGTGGCCGCCGCGCCCCGTGCCCTTGCAAATCTTGCCATAGGTCAGGGTGATCTGCTTGCCTCTCCCCTTGTTTTGCTTAATCTCTACAGTGCCATTGCGGGAGACGGCAGTTATGTCCTGCCAAGGGTAATATCTGCAACCATAAAGGACGGTATAACAACAAAAATGCCACCCGTTGCCCCCACACGGATAATGAGTGAGGAAACTGCGGAAATACTGCGAAGCTGTCTTCTGGAGGTTGTAGAAAACGGCACAGGAACACGTGCAAAGCCTGAAAACTGCACCGCGGCAGGAAAGACCGCCACTGCTGAAACAGGCTGGCAAAACAGCCAAGGGAAAAGCGTATCCCAATCCTGGTTTTGCGGTTTCTTTCCTTATGAGAACCCGAAATATGCCGTGGTAGTGCTTGCAGAGGATTCGGTATCCGGCGGTGAGGACTGCGCCCCCGTATTCAGGCAAATATGCCAGGATATGACAAATGCGGGGTTTTAAAAAATATCCTGTAGAATCTTAATTCTACAGGATATAAAAATATATACATAAAAATTGAAGCAGGCTGCCCAGCACAACGAAGATGTGGAAAATGCTGTGCATATACCGCATTTTCTTTCCTATTCCGTAAAGCACGGCCCCCACCGAATAGGCTATACCGCCTAGAAGCAGAAGCATAAAGCCATCCCTTGGCATTGCGGCAATGGTTATTTTTCCTGCCGCGATAATACACCAGCCCATACATATATAGCAAACCATTGAAAAAGCGGAATACTTTTTAAGGTCAATGGCGGTAAGGGTACAAGCAAGGGAAGCCAGACCCCACACAAAGCCAAACAGACTCCAGGCCCACACGGGGGATACATTCCTTATTGCACAAAAAAGAATAGGGGTATAGGTACCGGATATAAGAAAATAGATGGTACAATGGTCTAGTACCTGCATTACCTTTTTGGCCATACCATTTCTAAGACCGTGGTAAATACTTGAGCTAGTGTAGAGGATTATCATTGAAGCGCCGTATATTGCACTTCCCACAACACCCCAGGCGTCACCCTTGAGGGCTGAACGTATAACGCATAAAGCAAGCGCCAAAATTCCCAAGGCACCGCCCACTATGTGAGTAACATAATTAAATATCTCCTCGCCCTTAGTGTAATCAGGTAAAGGTCGATTTGCAAGCTTAGTACGTGTCATTATCTGGTTTTACCTAAGAAGAACAGGGCAAGTGTGCCGGGGCCTGAGTGAGCGCCGATAACGGGGCCGATATCGGCAATCAGCTCAACGTCTACACCGTAGGTCTGACCAAGTATTGTTTTAAGGGTAAGAGCATCCTCCATACAGTCACCGTGGGAGATAAATATATGGTCTCTACCGTTGGTATCTACCAGCTCACCGAATTTATCGGCAAGGGCTTTAATAGCGGCCTTTCGGCCACGAACCTTGAAACGACTAATAAGGTGGCCCTCGTTATCCATATGAAGCACAGGCTTAATACCAAGGACGCTGCCCACAAGAGCAACTGCAGGGCTTATTCTGCCGCCACGCTTTAAATAAACAAGGTCATCAACGGTAAACCAATGGCAAAGATGTGCCTTTAAATCCTCCACGTAGGCGGATACCTCATCGATAGTGGCGCCTTCCTCTTTTTTGCGAACTGCAAGGTACAACATAAGGCCAAAGCCCGCAGAGGCCGATAGGGTATCTACCGTAATAATTTTGCGGTCAGGATATTTTTCGCCAAGCTCCTCCCCTGCCATACGGGCACAGTTGTAGGTGGTACTAAGTCCGGAGGAAAAACCCAAATATAATACGTCGTTACCTTTTTTAAGCTCAGGCTCAAACATATTTGTAAAAACCTCAGTATTGGCGGCAGCTGTTTTGGCAATTGCGCCATTACGCATTTTTTCATAAAAATCCTTAGCGGTAAGGTCATAATTGGAAAACTGTTTTTCATCATCCGAGAAGGTGAAGGTAAGGGCACAGTATTTTACTCCCCACTCCTGTAGCATTTCCTCCTTAATATCACAGGCAGAATCGGTAAAAATAACGTAATTACTCATTTTAAAAAAATCTCCTTAAAGCATAAAAATCCGCTCACAGCGGCTACGTTTATATTATAGTTTTTCTCCCTCTTTTCATCAACCTACCGTAAGGAATTTAGACTATACAGCAATCTTTCCCATTAGTAGAGAGAAAATATTGCACTCTACCCACAGTAGAATTAGCAGTAGAATCCCAAATTTTTGGTGGAATTTACGCTTTATTCATTGATTTTTGGTAGAAATTATGCTAAAATAAGCTTGTAAAATATATTATTGAGGTTTTTGCCTATGACAGATATTAAGCAGATAATTGCAAAAAATATATCGGCACTGAGACAAGATAAGGAAATGACCCAGATTGAGCTTGCCGAGAAACTTAACTATTCCGACAAGGCCGTTTCAAAGTGGGAGCGTGGCGAATCCGTTCCCGACATATCGGTTCTGGTAAAAATTGCCGACCTATTTGAGGTACCCCTTGATTACCTTGTAAGGCAGGACCATACAGGTGACGAGAGTATTACTACCCCCAAGGGCAGAAGAATTAAAAACCGTGGTTTCATAACGGGAATGGGAGTACTCCTTGTATGGCTTATTGCAACGGTGGTATTTGTTATCCTTTACAGTATCCCCGGATTTAATACCGCAGGTCTATGGATCACCTTTGTTTATGCCGTGCCCGTTACAATGATAGTATGGCTTGTTTTTAACTCAGTATGGTTTAATCACAAAAGAAATTTTCTTATAGTGTCCCTTCTTATGTGGTCCACCCTTGCAAGCCTTTATTTAACCCTTGCTCTGCTAAGCATTAATAACCTGTGGCTTTTGTTTATAATCGGTATACCTGCACAGGTAATTATAGTTTTATGGTCGGGCATAAAATTAACGAAAAAAAATAAAAAGAAGTAGGAATTTCCTACTTCTTTTTTTGTTGCTATTTAAGTAACTCTTCACAGTACCTTACCGATTCCATAGCATCCCTTGCGTATTTGTCGGCACCTATTTTTTCGGCGTACTCCTTATTAAGCACCGCACCGCCCACCATTATTTTAACCCCTGGTGCGGCGGCTCGCAGTTGTTTTACGGTCTCCTCCATTGCGGGAACGGTAGTGGTCATAAGGGCGCTGAGTCCCACAACCGGAGCCTTAACGCGAAGGGTCTCCTCCACAATTTTTTCAGGTGCAACGTCACGACCAAGGTCGTACACTGCAAAGCCGTAATTTTCAAGGAGCAGTCTTACAATATTCTTTCCTATATCGTGTATATCCCCCTGAACGGTGGCTATTACAACGGGAAATTTATCTGCACCGCCTGATGGCAGTTTTGACTTTATCACCTCAAAGGCCGCCTGAGCCGCCTCGGCCGACATTAAAAGCCCCGGTAAAAATACACTGCCCTTTTCGTAGCCTGCCCCAACAACATTAAGGGCAGGAACTATTTCCTCATTTACAATATCAAGAGGATTATTGTTCTCAAGCAGGGCCTGTGTTATCTGTGCCGCGGTGCTTTTAAGTCCCTTAGCTATGGCAGACTGAAGCTCACTTTTAAGCTCAGGGAGTTTTTCGGTGGCTGCAGTGGTGCCTACCTCACCCGCTTTTGGAATATTTGTTACGTAATTTATGTATCCCGTACAGTTTAAATCCATCCCGTGCAGGGTTTTAAAGGCATGGTAGGTTTGCATCATGGCGGTGGAGGCAGGGTTCATTATAGCGGCGGAGAGCCCGTTTTCAAGAGCGCAGACAAAAAATACGGCGTTTATTGAATCACGGTTCGGCAGGCCAAAGGAAATATTGGAAACCCCAAGAGAAGTATGACAGCCCAGCTCCTCCTTTATGGTTTTAAGAGCACTAAGTGTGGAAAGGGCCGCGTTTTGGTCGGCACTCACCGTCATTGCCAGTGTATCAAATACAATATCCCTTTTATCTATTCCGTAATCCTTGGCGCAAGCAAGTATTTTTTTAGCAATATCAACCCTGCCCTGTGCCGTTTCGGGTATGCCGTTTTCGTCAAGGGTAAGGGCTATTATTACGCCGCCGTACTTCTTGGCAAGGGGGAATATGGCATCCATGCTATCCTGCTTGCCGCTGACAGAATTTATCATTGCCTTGCCGTTATAATAGCGCAGAGCCTTTTCCATAGCGGTAGCATTGGAGGAATCTATCTGCAAGGGCAGGTCGGTAACCGCCTGAATTTCGGTAACGCAGGCATTTAGCATTTCCACCTCGTTTATATCGGGAAGTCCTACGTTAACATCAAGTATATGGGCGCCCTGCTCACGCTGTAAGAAGGCCTGAGACAGAATATATCCCATATCCTTCTCATAAAGCGCTGTTTTCAGACGCTTTTTACCTGTGGGATTTATCCGCTCCCCTATAAGCACAGGCTCCTTTCCTAAAGTAACCGCCGTGGTATAGGATGAAACCGTTGTATATTTCTTTTTTTCTATTGGCTTTGGTTTAATGCCAGATACTTTTTCTTTTAAGGCAGATATATATTCGGGAGTTGTACCACAGCAGCCGCCAACGATACGTACTCCCGATACCACCTGTGCCGCCACCTGTGTGGCAAAGCTCTTGGCATCAACGTTATATATTGTTTTACCTCCCACACTTACAGGCAGGCCTGCATTTGGCTTAAGTATAACGGGTACGCTTGCAAGCCTTAAATACTCCTGTGCCACGTCGGCCAGCTTATCGGGGCCGAAGGAGCAATTCATACCTATGGCATCGGCCCCCATACCCTCTAAAAGGGCAACCATAGCCTCGGGGGTGGCCCCCGTCATAAGGCGACCGTTTTCGCTATAGGCATTGCTTACAAACACGGGTAGGTCACAGTTTTCCTTAGCGGCAAGAAGTGCGGCCTTGGTTTCGTAGGAATCGTTCATAGTCTCTATCATAACAAGGTCTGCCCCGTGCTTTACGCCAAGGCGTACAGTTTTTGCAAAAACCTTGACCGCATCCTCAAAATCAAGGTCACCAAGGGGCTTTAAAAGCCTTCCTGTGGGGCCTATGTCAAGGGCAATAAACTTATTTTCCCCACCGCTTAGTGACCTTGCGGTTTTGGCATTGGCAAGGGCGGCGCTTATTATCTGTTCAAGCTCATTATCACTAAAGTTTAAAGCATTTGCGCCAAAGGTATTGGTGTTTACAATATTACTGCCTGCATCAAAATAGGCTTTATGGATATTTATTATTTCCTGCGGATGGGTTATATTCCAGTTTTCGGGACGCTCACCGCTTTTAAGGCCTGCGCCCTGAAGCAGGGTACCCATACCCCCGTCAAGAATAATTATATTATTCTTTAAAAATTCTCTAATCTCCATAATTTTATCTCCTGAAAAGGCAATCGGTCTTACTGCAGACCGAACATTTTTCCTGTGCTGTGCATTTACCCACACCCATTATCGCCGTAACGGATTTTGTGGGGGACATAAGCAGACTTTTATTTAGAGTAAGTCCTATTTTACGGGGACAATCAAGGATGGCGAAAATCTCCCTTTGAAGGGATAAGGGTATATCACCGTAGCCCGGACTTACCCTTTGAGTTATGGCCATACCCTGCCCCTTAAGTTTAGTACAAAAGGAGTTACAAAGACCTTCAATCCGCTCAGCCCCTATTGCCTGCAGTACCACCGCCCTTGCAGGGGAAAGCTTGCCATATTTGGTTATCAGGCGGTCAAGCTCAACACCCAAGGTGGCGGCAAAAACAATAACGCTGCCGCAGCCGCTCAATATCCCCTCAAGAACCTTTGAGCCCTGCGTATCAATTTTATCAAGGGTAATATAGCAAAGCTTATACTGCAGTATAGGTAAGACCTCGTTAAGGCAGTCCTCAATAAGTGCCGTTATTTCACCCTGTGTCTCTCCCCTGCAGCCTGCATAACGGAGTATCTCTCCCATATCCACCTCAGGCGCAGGATAGTTTTTTACATTTATTATATTACTCATTATTTTCCAAGTATGTTTGAAAGATTTTCCTGTATTTTGGCGGCAACGGCAGGCTTATTCATTGAATAAATATGAACAAGCTTTATGCCGTTGGCGTAAAGGTCAATTATCTGGTCGGTGGCGTAGGCTATGCCTGCCTGAAGCATTGCATCAGGGTCACTGCCGAATTTATCCACAAGGCTTTTAAAGCGCACAGGCACAAAGGAGCCTGAAAGCTTTATTGCACGGGCCACCTGATTGGCGTTGGTTATGGGCATAATTCCCGGAATAACGGGAACGGCTATTCCTGCCTCACGTATTTTATAAAGGAAATTATAAAGCAGGTTATTATCAAAAAACATCTGAGTGGTAAGAAAATCGCAGCCTGCATCCACCTTTTCCTTAAGGTGCTTTATATCCTCGTTTTGGTCCTTGCTTTCGGGATGAATTTCAGGATAACAGGCACCGCCTATACAAAAATCCTTATTTGCCGCCTTAAGCTCCCTTACAAGGTCCACTGCGTGCTTATAGTGCCAACCACTACGGTCACTATTTTCAAGCTCAGGGGTAAGGTCACCCCGAAGCGCCATAACGTTTTCAATGCCTGCCGCCTTTATATCCTTTATTCTTTGAGCCACAGTCTCCCGTGTGGAGGAAACACAGGTAAGGTGGGCAAGGGTTGGTACACCGTACTGCTTTTTTATGTTCTGCGCAATATCAAGGGTATATTTGCTTGTTCCCCCACCTGCGCCGTAGGTAACACTCATAAAAGCAGGCTTTAACGCGGCTATTTCCTGTGTAGCTGCCTTAACGCTTTCAAAGTTTGTATCGGCCTTAGGGGGAAATACCTCAAAGGAAATGGACAGCTTATCCTCTTTAAGTAGTTGACTGAGCTTCATAAAATCACTCCTTAAACTTTATTTTAACATACTTTTTATTGCAATACAACAAATATAATGTTAAAATTAAATTGGTGATGATATTGATAAAGAAAAGAGTTAATCCTCTGCCGCTGATTGCAGGAATAATACTGCTTCTTATTGCGGTGGGCCTTGTTTTTTGGCTTGTGTCCTATTTTAATATGATACCAAGGCCCTACTACTCTGCTCAGGATTTTGGCATTGAAACCGTAAAAAGCGGGGTTGACTTCAACCAAAACGGCACCGATGACCTTACCGACATATTGCTTGGTGCGCGCCTTGATGCACAAAATAAGCCGAAATATGACGGAGCCTATTTTGCAGGTGGCTATCCACCCGATAATATAGGCGTTTGTACCGACGTTGTGTGGCGTGCCCTTAAAAATGCAGGCTACAATTTAAAGGAAATGGTGGATAAGGATATTACCGCACGGCCTGAAGCCTATACAAGGATAAGCCAGCCCGACCCTAATATTGATTTTCGCAGAGTGTGTAATCTAAGGGTGTTTTTTGAAAAATATGCCATCTCCCTTACCACAGATACGTCGGATATAAAGGAGTGGCAACCGGGAGATATTGTAATTTTCCGTGAGGACGACCATATTGGCATTGTATCGGACAGGCGGAATTCCGAAGGCAGGACGTATATTATACATAACGGAGGTCAGCCCATAAGGGAAGAGGATTATTTAAAGCGTGATACCGTAACGGCACATTTCCGCTTTAAGCCTGCCAGCATACCAAAGGAAATTCTAACAGCTTGGGAGTAATATAATGCAGTACGTTACACTTGGAAAAACAGGACTTAAAATTTCACGTCTTGGCTTTGGGGGCATACCCATTCAGCGCACCACTAAGGAGGGTACAAAAGACCTTATCCTTAAAATGCACAAGGCAGGAATTAACTTTATTGATACCGCCCGTGCCTACACCGTAAGCGAGGAATATTTAGGCTACGCCCTTGAAGGAATCAGAAATGATTTTTTCATTGCCACCAAGTCAATGTCACGGGATAAGGAGGGTATGGCAAGGGATATTGCCACCAGCCTTAAAAATCTGCGCACCGATTATATAGACCTTTATCAGGTGCACAACGTTACCCCTGCTCAGCTTGAGACCGTTATGGGTGAGGGTGGCGCGCTTGAGGCCCTGCTTGAGGCAAAGGAGAAGGGGCTTATAGGTCACATCGGCCTTACCGCTCACTCCCTTGATACCTTCCGCATTGCTATCGAGTTTGACTGGGTGGAGACCATTATGTTCCCCTACTCCATTGTGGAGACACAGGGTGAGGAGCTTATAAAAAAATGCAGGGAGAAAAACATAGGCTTTATTGATATGAAGCCCCTTGCAGGCGGCGCTATAGAGGATGCAAGCCTTGCCATACGCTATATTTTAAGTAACGAAAGCGTAAGCGTTGTGATTCCAGGTATGGCGGAGGTAGATGAACTTGAGCAAAACCTTGCGGCGGCGGAAAATACCGCACCGTTAAGCCAAGAAGAGCTTAAGCGAATAGAAAATATCAGAGAAAGCCTTGGCACACAGTTTTGCAGGCGGTGTAATTACTGTGCCCCCTGCAGTGCAGGAATTTCCATTTCCTCGGTATTCCTTTTTGAGGGCTATCTTTCACGCTACGGACTTGAGGATTGGGCAAGGGCAAGATATTCCGCTCTGCCTGCCAAGGCATCCGATTGTATAGACTGCGGAGCGTGCGAGCCCAGATGCCCCTATAATCTGCCCATAAGACAAATGCTTAAAAAAGCCGTACAGGGCTTTGGTGAATAAAAAAAGGATGGAGAAACTCCATCCTTTTTTATAACTCGTTTTCGTGAAGAATAACGCCGTTTTTTTGGAGTACGGACTGCAATTCTTTAACGTTTAGCGAGGAAAAATCATCGGTCATAGCGGCGGCGGTGCCTGCGGCCTGCCCTGTTACTGCACAGCAAGGAATAACACGCATAACGTCCCACATACCATCGGTAACCGAGGTGCAGCGGCCGGCGCATATAAGATTTTTAACCTGCTTTGAATAGAGCGTACCAAAGGGCACCTCATAAACGGGGCCGCGCTTGCGCCAATCGGACACCATACCAACGGAATCCTCGAAATACTTATGCATTTCATCTGTCGCCAAAGTGTACTCACCTGCAATGCGCCTTGTCATTCTTATTTGGGGAGTGGTGGCAATGGCGGTGGGAATAATTTCTTTATCAACCTGCCGCTTCTTTTTAAGGTCATTTAAGGTTGATGCGTGGGAGAGCATCATCATACGGGACAGCTCTTCCCCATCAAGACCCGTAAACCGCTCATTTACAAGAGGCTTTATCTCACCAAGCTGAGCCTTTTCCTCATCGGGAACATCGGCAAAGCCTACCATATTAAGGTCATAGCCCTTTTCGCTCAGAGAATAGTACCAGGCGGCAAGCACGTTGCCCTGACCGAATTTTTCGGTGGGCGCGGCAGAAAACAGGGCAATATCCGCATCACCTGTGGCATCCACAACGCTTTTTACCGATATGGCCTGTCTGCCCGATTTATTCTCGGTTATAACTGCACCTATTTTATCAGCGTTTTTGCTTACCGCAACGGCGTAGGTGCCATAAAGAATTTCTACGCCCTCTTTTATAAGAAGCTGTTCGGCAAGAATGGCAAAAAGCTGAGGATTATACTGCACCTCAAAACGGGGATGCTTTTCGGTCCTGCCTGATGCATCCTCACTGTCAAGCCAATTTGCAGGATACCTTGCTTCGGCACCCATAGAAATGCTGAGTCTAAACAGCTCCTCCACAATACCAAAGGATACCTGCCTGCCCAAACCGTCACAAAGGGGGAGGTAAATGGTAACAAGCCCTGCGGTACCAAGGCCGCCCAGCATATACTGCTTTTCAAGAAGTATTGTTTTCTTGCCCTGCCTTGCGGCAGACAAAGCGGCAGAGATTCCTGCAAAGCCACCGCCGCAAACCAGCACGTCACAGCTTTTTACTATTTTAGTTTCAAGGCATTCCTTTATCATTTTTCATTCGCCCTTTCTTTTTTAAATCTATCACACGCCGCGCCTAAAGTCAATTTAAAAAAACTATTGTAAAAAGTGATTTTTTATGATATAATTAAATAAAAATGATATGGGAGGTACACAAAATGAAATACTGTACAAATTGCGGAAAAGAAGTGGCAGAGGGCAATCTGTTCTGTGCTGAGTGCGGTGCACCTGTTGATGCGGTAAAATCAGAGGAGGCCGCTATTGCCGAGGAAAAAGAATGTCTTGATTTCTTCTACCGTTTCTTTAAATATGAGCGTCTGGCATGGAAGATATTCGGCATAGTCTGGGTAGCCTTTGCGGCATTTTTCCTGGTTTTCGGCATTTTATTCGGAGGTATTGGTGCTATAGAGTTTGGATTAAATACTCCTGCGGATGAGATGGCCTTTGGCGTTCTTAGCGGCACCTATGTTTTTCTTAGTATTCTGTATCTGCCCATTGGCATTATAAACCTTTGTATGGTAAAACGGGCACGTTTTTATATGGATACTATTTATACCGACGTTTGCCCTGCCATTGTTCGCCTTAACAGCGTGGGAATGATTGTGTTCAGCGCAATGTTTAATACCCTTGCAATGGTATTTATTATTATAAACTTTGCCCGTGCCAAGTCAAGCAAGGAAATGCTTAACCGCATTGCCAAAAGACAGCACGAGTTTAAAGAGCAGCAAACCGTAAATGTATAAAAAAGAGCAACGCGTAGGCGTTGCTCTTTTTTTATTTATCCAACAATTTAAGTATTTGCGAGAAGGGCTCTACCGAGCGTTTTAGTATACCGTGCATTTGTGCAATGGCAATGCCGTAGTTGGTAACGGGGGTATTATTTTTAATGCACTGTGCAAGGCGGGACTGCATCTCCTTTTCGTTAAGCATACAGCCGCCGCAATGTACCACAAGGGCGTACTCCTTGGTGCTTTGGGGGAACTCAGTACCTGAGGTGAAGGCAAACTCCACCTTTTTACCGGTATATTTTGTAATCCACCCGGGAAGCTTTACGGTACCGATATCCTTACACTGGCGGTGGTGGGTGCAGCCTTCGGAAATAAGTACCTTATCTCCGTCCTTTAAGGCGTCAAGCTGAGCCGCGCCCTGCACAACCGTTGCAAGGTCTCCCTTATATCGGGCAAAGAGGATGGAAAAGGAGGTAAGGGGAACGTTCCTTGGCACTATTTTCGACACGGCACCGAATACCTGAGAATCGGTTATTACAAGGTTTGGAGGTGCTTTGAGGGTGTTAAGGGTAGCCTGAAGCTCGGTATCCTTTACGGCAACCACCGTGGCGCCAATTTCCAAAAGCTCACGGATGGTGTGCTGCTGTGGAAGTATCAGCCTGCCCTTGGGGGCAGATTCATCTATGGGGATAACGAGAACTACGGTATCCCCTGCCTTTACTATATCTGCAAGGAGCCTTCGCTGATTTCCTGCGGAGCCTGCCAGTACAGCAAGCCTTTCCTTTAAGGCGTTTACGCCCTGACCGCTTTGGGCACTGACGTATATCTCCCTCTCCCCTGCCTCAGGTACGGCATCAAGAAGGTCGGCCTTATTAAGGGCTATGATATAGGGCAGCTTTTTCTCCTCAAAAAGGGCCACAAGCTCACGGTCCATATCACTAATACCCTTTTTACTGTCCACAACAAGCACGGCAATATGGGTTTGACCTATCACCTGCTTTGCCCTTTCCACGCGCTGCTCCCCAAGCTCGCCCACGTCATCCACACCGGGGGTGTCAATAATTACCACAGGGCCTAAGGGTAAAAGCTCCATTGCCTTTTTAACAGGGTCGGTGGTGGTACCCTTTACCGAAGATACAAGGGAAAGCTTTTGCCCCGTAACGGCGTTAACAAGGCTTGATTTTCCCGCATTACGCAGACCAAAAAAGGCTATATGCACCCTTTCGGCGGATACGGTTTCATTTAAGCTCATATAAAATCTCCTTTCTGCTTAGAAACGGAAATCTCGGCGGTTGGAATTTTTTATGGCCTCAATATTGCTTTTGGCAATATCCTTAACCTTTTCCTTAGGTATCTTTTCCAGCTCACTTTCAATAAGGCTAAAGCCGGTTTCCTGTGTTTTGGGTGTGGCGTAGTCCACAAGGTACTCACTAAGGGTCATAAGGGCGTTGGGGTGGCAGCAGTTAAGTATCTGTCCGTTTTTGCATAGCGCCATAAAACGGTCGCCCGTTCTGCCCTCACGGTAGCAGGCGGTACAGAAGGAGGGTATATAGCCAAGACCCATAAGCCAGTGCACAACCTCGTCCAGGGTACGCTGGTCGGAAACGTCAAACTGCTCGGAATCGTGGGGACGCTCCTCCTCGGTGTAGCCGCCAACAGAGGTTCTGGAGGCACCGCTTATCTGTGAAATACCAAGGTCAAGCACCCTTGCCCGTACCTGCTCGCTTTCTCTTGTGGAGATTATCATTCCGGTATAGGGAACGGCAATGCGGATACAGGCTATAATCTTTTCAAACATTTCATCGGGAACGCCGTTATCAAAAACGTCGGGGTCAATATCATCGGCACGCTTGATTCGGGGAACCGAAATAGTGTGTGGGCCAACGCCGTGAACGGCCTCAAGATGTTCTGCGTGCATCAGAAGGCCTGCAAACTCATACTGGTAGCCCTCAAGGCCAAAGAGAACACCAAGGCCAACATCGTCAATACCGCCCTCCATTGCGCGGTCCATAGCCTCGGTATGGTAGTCGTAATCGTGCTTGGGGCCTGTGGGATGAAGCTGGAGATAGCTTTCCTTATTATAGGTCTCCTGAAACAGGATGTAGGTACCAATTCCTGCCTCCTTAAGCTTGCGGTAGTTTTCCACAGTTGTGGCGGCAATATTAACGTTCACACGGCGGATAGCACCATTTTTATGCTGAATACTGTATATGGTCTTAATGCTTTCAAGGATGTACTCAATGGGGTTATGGACAGGGTCCTCGCCTGCCTCTATGGCAAGGCGCTTATGTCCCATATCCTGCAGGGCAATAACCTCCTTGCGTATCTCCTCCTGAGTAAGCTTTTTACGTACAATGCACTTATTTTTTGCGTGGTATGGGCAGTAAACACAGCCGTTTACGCAGTAGTTGGAAAGATAAAGCGGGGCAAACATAACAATACGGTTGCCGTAAAATGCCAGCTTTATCTCCTTGGCAAGGTCGTACATCTGCTGAACCTTTTCGGGAATATCGCAGGCAAGCAAAACAGCTGCTTCTCGGTGAGAAAGTCCGCTGCAAACAGTTCCCTCTGCGGTTAATCTGGGACGAGCCTTTTCAAGAAGGCTGTCAATCAGCTCAATATTGTTCTTATTCTGCTCCGCATATTCGAGAGTTGCAAGAATTTCTTCGTTATTAATAAATTCTTCCGCTTTAAGTGATTTCGGATTATAAATTGCCATAATTATTTTCCTTTCAATATTTTATGTCGCCGCGTGCGGTAACTATTTCGTATCCTATTGATTGCATCAATTCTTCGAGCTTTTTCTTGCCCTGCGCTGATTCGGCACCGCTTGCAAGCTTATTATTATATAGCGCGTATTTTGAACGTGTGTCGAGCGGTGAAAGATTGGGCATAACAACATTTGCGCCGGCAAGAATCCCCTTTTCGCGCCCGATTGGGTCGATGCTGCCCAACGCTGTTGTTGCAGGCAGTAAAATCGGCGGATGTATAAGGCGTATTATTGAAAGCAGAAAGCAAGTCAATTCAACCGTGCCTGCGCTTCTGTCATTAAACACAGTATCCTTATGAGGTATAAAAGGACCTATTCCGCACATATGAGGCTTAAATTTCTCGATGAACTTCAAATCCTTCGCAATGTGTGCCGAGGTTTGATAAGGAGAGCCTACCATAAATCCGCAGCCCGTCTGAAAACCGATTTCTTTAAGGTTTTTCAAGCATTCCATGCGCGTTTCAAATGACAGCTCTTTCGGATGAAGCATTTGATAATGCTCCTTATCGGCTGTTTCATGGCGCAGCAGATATCTGTCCGCACCGGAATCAAAAAGCCGTTTATAGCTTTCATAACTGCGTTCACCGAGCGAGAGAGTAACGGCACAATCAGGGAATCTTCTTTTAATTTCACCAATAATGTCACACATTACATCGTCGCTGAAATAAGCATCCTCGCCGCCCTGCATAACAAAAGTTCTGAAGCCGAGCGAATAGCCGTTTTCGCAACATGATAAAATCTGCTTCTTATCAAGTCGGTAGCGTTCACAGCGGGAATTACCCGCGCGAATGCCGCAATATAAGCAGTTGTTTTTGCAAATATTGCTTATTTCAATCAAACCTCTGATAAAAACAGAGTTGCCGTATATTTCTTTTCTGACCGCAACAGCCTTTTGCGCAAGAAGTGATGCCGTTTCGGGAGTTCTGTTATCAATCAAAAATTGATAT
>JAZSEH010000045.1:0-38619 GCA_045531585.1 Acutalibacteraceae bacterium | reverse complement strand
TTATATAAATAATTTCACCTAATTCATTGCAATGATGTCGGTGTAAATAATCAGAGATTATTTACATAAAACCGCTACACTTAGCGGTTTTTCGAAAAGCTTTGATTGAAAGCTTTTCGACTACCGATTATCATTATAATTAAACGATTTACCGCTTAACTAGCTATTAAATTTTAATGTGTGCAGCCGCACTTCGTGCACACTCTTGCGGTACTTCATCCGCGTGTTATATATTTTAACAATAACACGCGGATATGTCAAGGTTTAATTTAACATTGCTTAATTATTCTTATATAAAACTCTACTGCCCTCTTAACCGCTTCCAGACGGATACGCTCATTATTTCCGTGAATGGTTGCACGCTCCTGTGCAGTAAGGTCCATAGCCGAGAAACGGTAAACCTTATCTGATATTTCGCCGTAGTGACGGCAATCGGAGCACTGCACCATAAGATAGGGTGCAACAAGGCAACCCTGCCAGGTTTGTGAAACAGCCTTTGCGACCCTCTCCCAAGCCTCACAATCGGTTCTGGAAATACGGCTAGGCTCCATATGACTGCCTATGTTAAGCTCAACGTCAGGGTTATTTATAACCTTTGCGATACGGTCTTTAGCCCCTTGGACGCTATCCATAGGATTCAGACGTAGATTTGCCACCATAGTAGCCTTTGGCGGTATCACGTTAGGTGCTGTGCTGCCTGAGCTTTGTGTAAAGGCCACGGTAGTACGAAGCAGGGCGTTAATCTCTCCCCCACTCTTTTTGCAAATCATATTAAGTACGCCCTTAAACAGCCACATATTGGAAAATATAATACGATATAAAAACGTGGAGTGTCTGCCTAAGGTATTGAACATTTCGGCAGCAGGCTTAGTAATATGCATTGGGAACGGATTATTTTCAACCAAGCAGCAGGCTTTGGAAAGCACACCTATAGGAGTATGAGGTTTAGGTGCAGATGCATGACCTCCTGCAGATTTCACCGTAAACTCAAGATTAAGCATTCCCTTTTCAGCTATACCAATAAGGCCGCAGGGCTGTTTTACTCCGGGGAAAACGTTTTCCACAACACCACCGCCCTCATCAAGAACAATAGAAGGGGTTATTCCTTGAGCTTTAAAATAATCCACTATATTCTTTGCACCAGAGCCATTTACCTCCTCTCCACCGGAGAAGGCTAAATAAATATCATTTTCGGGAATAAAACCGTTTGCAATAAGGGTATCTGCCGCAAAGAGAGCGCCGTTAAAGGTAACCTTTGTATCTAGGGTACCTCTGCCCCACATTACTCCATCCTCAATAATGGCGTCAAAGGGTGGTTTTTCCCAGTTTTCCTCATTAACAGGAACAACGTCATAATGTGCCATTAAAACGGCAGGGTCTCCACCATTTTTTCCTTTCCAATGAAAAAGCAGTGCTCTGTCCGGTAGCTTTTCAAGAGAGCAGTTTTTAAACACGTTAGGATAAAGCTTAGGTAAAAGAGCGATAAGCTTTTCAAACTCGGCTTCATCCTCAAGTGTATGGTCATAATAGGATACTGTTTTACAGCGTACAAGCTGTTGCAATGCATCAATCGCTAAATCGCCGTTAAATCTTACCTCTTCCCTTATAGTCTCTTTTTGAGGGAGTGGTTTAAATGCTGCGGCTCTAATTAAAATAACTGCAATAAATATGACCAATACCGCCAAGATTGCATATACGAATTCCATAAATTAAAGCCATCCTTTTTTATACATTATACGACTTACCGCAAGGGTGAACAGTACACTTACAGGCACCATAATTCCAACTGTTCCTTCGTTCAGAGCAGGAATAGCAACAAAAAGTATAAGCATAAGTAAAACGGGTGCGATGGCTATTTTCCAATTTCGTGAAACAAATACTACACCAAGACCGCCAAAAAGCGCAGGCAATATCTGTGCAAAAGCAGGTGCCAAAACGGGGGCATTAAGAATTGGATTCAAAGGAACGATAAGTAAAACTCCCAGAATTATTATAATGGTTGTAACAATGCTTGATACCGCAATAGCAATGGTGGAAACCACTTCACCCTCTTCAGAATTAGCCTTTACGTTGGCCTGTTCAAGAGCGTTGAGGGCGCAAGGTAATTTAAGATTGGAAATGTTTCCCGTTACAAAAGAAAGATATGATCCACCTGCACCAAGCATAGGTATATAGGTAAAGGTTTCAACTACACCAACTGCCCAATACATAGGTGCTGTAGCTATAAGACCAAATATAAGTCCGTGGAGATCAGGAGCGGCTTTAAAAATCAAGCCAACCGCCACAGGGAATGCCAAAAGAATTATCATCATACCAATATTCCATACCCTTCCCCAGGTATGAACTTTATTCATATATGAAGTATTTTCACTCATAATATACAATCCCCTTTCTTAAGATAACCAAGCGGTTATGGGTATAGCTGCTGCCATACCGGCAATGAGGCTGACAGGCAACGCATAATCGGATATCCAGCGTGCCTTAGTAATGTTAACAAGCAGTCCCGAAATAGCCATAACAAGAGCGGAAACGGCCATAACGCATACAGGGATAAGACCTTCAAAGGACCCGCTGAATACCGTTGAAACGTCACAGAAAACAAAACCCACAAAGGCGGCTATCATACCAATGAACATCGATGACGAAAATATCTCAGACCACTTTGCATCACGCTTTTCGAGGGATATCATGCCGTTTTGAAGTTTTTTACATACTACCGGCACAAGCCATATACCTACCATAATACTAAGAGTCATAACAGCGGTAATTGTAACGTATTGTGTTGCCGTAAGAGAGGCAACCTTACCCATTTCAAGGCCCATTGCGCTTTCTGCATTAGCGGCGGCTATGGTCTCGTAAGAAAGAGAGCCTACAACGCTTAACCTGAGCCACGGCAAAGCAATACCCAAATCCTTAGCAAGGGTAATTACGCTTATAACTATTGCCAGAGCAGGAGCCACGGTAAAAACTCCTGCAGTAACTGCAATACGGCGAAGCTTTTTCTTATCCATGCCAATTTTAACGCCACGCTTCCAAGCTTTTACAAGGAAGAATACCGATTGCGCAAGTACGGCAACAATTATAACCCCTACAAGCACAAACAGTATTGGGTGATTTACACTAAATTCCATTCAAATTCCCCCAATTTGTATTTTATATATTGAATAATACCATATCTTGCATTTTTTTGCAACAAAATATGCTTATTCCCTTGAAAAAACAATGCGTTTGTGTTTTAATATACTTGATAATCTTATCGGGAGGTAATTATATGCTATTATCTGCTCAAAACGAACCTATGTCTTCACGCTTTGGTTTAGAACAGGGTATTGAAAAACTTAAAAAATCAGGGTTTGATGCTTACGACATATCTTTATACTATAATACCAAGGGTGAAGAGGTATTTATAAAGGGTGAAGATTGGTACGAAAACGCAGTTACGCTACGCAAATACACCGATAATTTAGATATTTTCTGCAATCAGGCTCACGCTCCTTTCCCTTCCAGCACGGGAGACCCTGAAAAGGACGAAATAATTTTTAATAATATCGTTCGCGCAATGGAGGTTGCCTCAATTTTAGGCGCAAAAATTATCATTGTACATCCCAAACAACACCTTCATTATCACGACTATATTGATGAACTTCGCGAAATGAACATGCAGTTCTACAAAAGTCTTATCCCCTATTGTGAGAAATTCGGAATAAAAGTTGCTGTTGAAAATATGTGGCGCAATGAGCTTGGCAGTAACAACATAATTGAAAGCACATGTTCAAGATGTGATACCTTCTGTGACTACGTAGATGAAATAAACAGTCCGTGGATCGTCGCCTGTCTTGATATAGGTCACGTTCCCCTTGTGGGAGAAAGCATAACCAATATAATCCACGCCTTGGGTGATAGACTTCAGGCACTACATGTGCACGATAATGAATTTGTTACGGATATGCACACACTGCCATTTACTTCAAAAATTGATTTTGAAAAGGTTTGCAAGGCCCTTGGCGAAATAGATTATAAAGGTGATTTCACCTACGAGATAAGCGCTTTCTTCCGTAAAATACCGGACGGACTGATAGACAGCGCTCTTACCTTTGCCCATGATACGGGAAGATACCTTATTAAACGTATAGAAGAAAACAGGTAAAGAAAAACCTCCCACGGTGACCCGTGGGAGGTAAAATATTTATGTAATATTTTATTATTCGGCATCCTGAGCGTTTGCTTCTTCTTCCTTCATCTTGGCGAAGCATTCACTGCAGTAAACCGGACGATCGTCGCGGGGAATGAAGGGGACCTTTGCTACGCCGCCGCAAGCATTGCAAACGGCTTCATGCATTTCTCTGGGAGCTCTGCCGGCGTTCTTACGCTTGTCACGGCAAGGCTTACAGCGCTGCGGCTCGTTTACGAAGCCCTTGGACTCGTAGAATTCCTGCTCTCTTGCAGTGAATACGAATTCTTCTCCGCAGTCTTTGCATTTGAGTGTCTTGTCTTCAAACATGTTTTTTTACCTCTCTTGATTGGTTTGTTTTTGCCCCGGACGGAATCACACCGACATCTTTTAAAAAAACGCTCTGCATTATTTAAGCTACACGGGCATATATATTAACGGTTACCCGTTAATTTTGTTTTAAGCTTTTGCCTTATTCGGCAAAGTGCATTGTTTACCGACTTAACCGAAACGCTAAGCTTTTCAGAAACAACACTATAATCGTAATACGTAAGATATGCAACAAAGACCTTATATTCAAAATCGGACAAGGCCGACTTAATTTCTGAAAACAAAGCGTTTACCGTTTCCCTCTCTATAAGACGGGTTTCAGGGCTGACGATAGATACAGGCTTGGCCTCCTCTAGAGAGGTAAGCATTCCTTCAGGAATTGCACGCTTACGAAAAAGCTTTTTACCAAGAGTTTGCATTGCATTATCTATACACACGTTAGCATAGGTTGCAAACGAAGCTGTGGAATGATCGTAAGACATTGCAGCATGATAAAGTGCAATAAACCCTTCCTGAGCAAAATCATCGCTATCCAAAACGCTGCCGAACCACTGTGCCGCTTTTTTATGTATTGTGCCAAAGTACCTACCAAAAAGCGCAGGTAAATATTCAGTTTTCCCTTTTTGAATTTGTGAAACAATATCACTATCCGACAAATTTTCGGGAATTTCAACAAAAATATTATACATTTGTGCACCAACATAGTATTCAATAACAATAACTATACATATAATATATTATTTTTTTTTATTTGTCAAGTAAATTTATTTTTATTGACATATACTAACAAAAAGATTATTATATTATTAGTAATATTTCCCTGAGGAGGAGCAAAATGCACAACAAAACCTATAAGCTTTGGTGCGAACGTGCACTTGGTGATTCGGACATAATATCCGAACTCAAGACTATGGAAAACAACGAAGAGGCCATAAAGGAAGCTTTCTATAAAAATCTTGAATTTGGAACAGGTGGACTACGCGGAATTATAGGCGCCGGTACTAACCGAATGAATATATACACCGTTGGAAAAGCAACCCAAGGCCTTGCGGCATACGTAAATTCCGTAAATAAAAACGGTAAGGTTGCCATAGCTTATGACAGCCGTATAAAAAGCCAGCTTTTTGCAAAAACTGCGGCGGGAATACTTGCGGCTAACGGAATACACGTGTATATTTACAGTGAGCTTATGCCCACTCCTATGCTCTCCTTTGCAGTAAGACACTTTGGCTGTGATGCAGGAATAGTTATTACTGCAAGCCATAACCCTGCCAAATACAATGGTTATAAGGCTTACGGTCCTGACGGCTGCCAGCTTAACCTTGAAGCATCAGAATACGTTTTAAATATAATGAACAGTATTGATATTTTTGATGGTGTTAAATCTGCAGATTTTGATGCTGAAATTAAAAACGGAAATATCGAATACATCAAGCAGGATGCAATAGAGGCATATCTCGATCAGGTTCAAAAATGCAGTGTGGCAGGAAAAGGCGCATGCTTTAAGGATATGAAGGTAATATACACTCCCCTTCACGGAAGCGGTAACAAGCCTGTTAGGGCAATACTTGACAGAATAGGTATAAAAAACGTTACGGTTGTTAAGGAACAGGAGCTGCCTGACGGTAACTTCCCTACTGCTCCTTATCCCAATCCTGAAATACGTCAACCCTTTGAGATAGCCCTTGAAATGGCCAAAGAAATTAAACCTGATATACTCCTTGCCACCGATCCTGACTGTGACCGTGTAGGTATCGCCGTAAATCATAGCGGTGAATATAAGCTTCTAACCGGCAATGACGTAGGCGCGCTTTTGCTCGACTATATTTTGAAGCAAAGAAAAGCACAGGGCACCCTACCTGCTGCACCTGTAGCCGTAAAAACAATTGTTACCAGCGAGCTATGCCAAAAGATATGTGATGATTACGGTTGTGAGCTTATAAACACACTTACAGGCTTTAAATTTATAGGCGAGCAAATTGGTATTCTTGAAAGCAACGGCGAAGAAGATCGTTATGTTTTTGGATTTGAAGAAAGCTACGGTTATCTTGCAGGAAGCTACGTTCGTGATAAGGATGCCGTTGTGGCTTCAATGCTTATTTGCGAAATGGCTGCATATTATAAGAATCAAGGCATTACCCTTGTTGATTCCCTTGAAGCTTTATTTAAAAAGTACGGCTATTACATTTGCTCTCAAAGCTCTTTTGCCTTTGAAGGTATCACAGGAATGGAAAAAATGAAGCAGATAATGAGTAGCCTACGTACCGATACACCGGAATCACTTTGCGGCAGCAAAATTATTAAAACCCAGGATTATCTTACTTCTGTGGAAACAGATTTACAGAATGACAACACCGTTTCCCTGACGCTGCCTAAGTCTGATGTGCTTTCCTTTATGCTTGAAAATGGCTGCAAGGTAATTATCCGTCCCTCTGGAACCGAACCAAAAATTAAGGTTTATTTCTTTGCTTTAAGCGACAGCGCACAAAAATCCAACGAACTTATAGACGAAATGAAAAGCGGATGTTCTGTGTGGTTTAATTAAAAATACTAGAAAAGACAAATAAATAGATAAAGCGGAGTTTTACACTCCGCTTTATCTATACAAGACCTTCAACAAAGGTTCTGATTTCATTAACACCTGAGCCGTTTAGAGCAGAAAAGGGGAAAATTTCACAATCAGGAATTATACCGTGAACTACTTCACCTATCATATCTTTATTAGCGGCAAACTCACTTTTATTTAGTTTATCGCTTTTGGTGAGTATAACGGCACAGGGCATATTCATTGCCTTTAAAAATTCCAGCATTGAAATATCAAAATCCGATGGTGCATGACGCATATCAATAAGCTGAAACACCATTTTTATTTTTCTGCCCGATTTAAAATATCCCTCCATAAGGTCAGACCATCGTGTACGCTCTGCAAAAGGAACTTTAGCATAACCATATCCGGGCAAATCCACAAAACGGCATTTATCAACCCTATAAAAGTTAATAGTAACCGTTTTCCCCGGTTTAGTACTTACTCTTGCAAGAGATTTTCTGCCAAGGAGTTTATTTATAAGGGATGATTTTCCCACATTTGATTTTCCCGAAAAGCATATTTCCGGAATATCGGAGGCAGTAAGCTGTTCAAACGTACCAAAGGCCTGTTCAAAGGAAGCTGAATTATAGTTCATATCATTTCCTACCTTATATTAAATTTATGCACGCACAGAATTTGTAGTACCTGTGTAGGCTACAGGCTCACGGGGTAAATCCTCATTTTTGCATTTTTCGATTTTTTCCTCCGTGGAAAACGCGCAGCTTAATATTTCATCTACCCGTTCAACGGGAACAAACTCAACAGTATCGTATACCGCTTTATCTATTTCCGAAAGGTCAGGGGCATTATCCTTAGGTATAAAAACGGTTTTAACACCGCCGCGGTGTGCCGCCATGGATTTTTCTTTAAGTCCGCCAATAGGAAGCACTCTACCGCGTATTGTAATCTCACCCGTCATAGCAATATCTCTACGAATCTTCTTTCCTGTAAGGGCAGAAACAAGTGCCGTGGTTATGGCAACACCTGCTGAAGGACCGTCCTTAGGCACGGCGGCCTCTGTAGCGTGAATGTGTATATCCTTGGTTTTATAAAACTCGCCGTCTATTCCCCACTTTTCGGCGTTAGAGCGAACGTAGGTTACGGCAGCGTGGGCCGATTCCTTCATAACGTCGCCAAGACTACCCGTAAGTTCAATTTTACCCGTTCCGGGCATTACGCCTACCTCAAGCTGCATAATTTCTCCGCCAACACTTGTCCAGGCAAGACCGTTTATAAGGCCAACTTCGTCCTGTTCGCTGATATAATCGGGGCGGAATTTCTTGGGTCCCAACAGCTCCTCAACGGTTTTTTCTTTTATTGTAACCTTAGCTACACCATCCTGAACCATAAGCTTTGCGGCTTTACGGCAAAGTGTAGCTATTGTACGTTCAAGACGACGAACCCCCGACTCTCTTGTATAGTTATCTATAATACTATATAAAGCATCGTCGGTTATTCTGCAGGTTCTACCGTTTAAGCCGTGATTTTTAAGTTGTCTTTTAATAAGATGATTTTTTGCAATATTGAATTTTTCATCCCTCGTATAGCTTGAAAGCTCAATCATCTCAAGACGGTCGTAAAGTGGTGCAGGTATTGTATCGGTAACGTTGGCAGTTGTAATAAATACTACCTTACTAAGGTCATAAGGCATATCTATATAATGGTCGGTAAAGGTTGAGTTCTGCTCACCGTCAAGCACCTCAAGAAGGGCTGCAGAGGGGTCTCCCTTATAGTCGTGACCCAGCTTATCTATCTCATCAAGAAGAATAAGAGCATTACTGCTACCTGCCTGTTTAATAGCGCTTATTATTTTACCGGGCATTGCTCCGATATAGGTTTTCCTATGACCACGAATCTCTGCCTCATCACTGACACCGCCAAGGGATACCCTTGCAAACCTTCTGCCCATACATTCGGCAACGGTTTTTGCAATAGAAGTTTTACCCACACCGGGAGGGCCGACAAGGCATATAATTTGTCCCTTGATTTCAGGAACAAGATTATATACACACAGCATTTCAAGAATACGCTCTTTAACCTTTTCCATACCGTAAAAATCGCGGTCAAGTATTTTTTTAGAACGGTTAATATCTGTAGATATTTTAGTGCAGAAGTTCCAAGGAAGTGCTATACAGGTATCAAGGAAATTTCGCACAACTGTAGCCTCATGAGAGCCCTGGGGCATCTTTAAAAGCTTGTTTATTTCAGTAAACAATTTTTCCTTTATATCATCAGGGGCGTTGAGAGAATCTACCTTGGCACGGTACTCATCTATTTCATCGCCTTCGTCATCCCCATAAAGCTCATTATTTATAACCTTTATCTGTTCGCGCATATAATATTCCCGTTGATGTTCGTCAAGGGATTGTCTCACCTGGGATTCAATGCGATTATCTATTGCCATAACCTCGCTTTCTTTATTAAGAAGCTCAATTACAGACTTAGCTCGTTTAACGGGGTCAAGCTGTTCAAGAATAAACTGCTTATCATCCACGGGAGCAGGAATGTTCATTGCAATATAATCACAAAGAAAGGGCAACCTGTTTTCCGCCGCAACGGCAAGGCCAATGTCGGGAGATATTTTTGCACCAAGGGAAGCATAGCGGTCAAAAGTGTCCTTAATTTTACGGAGCATTGCCTCCACGTAAACGCCGCGGCGTTTAATAGCTATCTGGGGACAAAGGGCAATATCGCTACGGTAAAAGGTGCTACCCTCATGAAGGGTTAAAAGCTGAGCGCGCTGAACGCCCTCTACCAACACCCTTACGTCTGTATCGGAAATTTTTAGTACCTGACGGATTTTTGCAAAACAGCCTATTTCGTAAACGTCTTCCCTTTTGGGTTTTTCAACACGCATATCACCCTGTGCAACAAGAAAAATATTACGGCTGCCTGCCATAGCGGTGTTAATTGCAGCAACGGATTTTTCACGACCTACGTCAAAGTGGAGCATCATACCAGGGAAAGCCACAAGACCTCTGAGAGCCACGGTAGGTACCGCTTTTAAGAAATTTGCTTCATCTATCATATAAAAAAGGAATCCTTTCAAAAATTTGTATTTAAATCATTATACAATATTAAAAGAAATTCTTCAACTAAAACATAATGGAAATTATACTGTTTTTTCCTCAAAAAGGTAATCCTCCGGAAAATAAGCATTGGTGCAGGCGTGTAATCCTTTTTTATCGGTCACGGTAATGCGAAAATATCCGAATTTAAGGTCAATGGGAAACGATGCCCGAGTAATTCCGTTACCTTCTTCATCGAAAACACGTTTTGAGCATATGTTGCTGCATTACCTCCTCTATGATATTTTTTCTGTGTCACAGAGGCTGAATGATATTATCAGGTTCAAGACTTATGAAGTTAATATGAGTGGAATGACAATGTAGATTCGTTTTATAAAAGCTTCCAATTTTCGGTAAAAGATATGTTTTCATTATTCTTTTTCCCCAAACTTTATTTCTTGTTTATTACCAAATGCGGATGTATTAAGCCAATCGGGCAGATGAACTGTTGCTTTTCCCGAAACAAAAAGTTTTTTTAACGAAGAATTACTTATTTGTGCCTCCACTACTCTGTTTGCTGTAGTTGCCAAACGAAAGGAAACTGTTTCCATTTCCTTAGGCATACCGTCAAGCAGATAAATATCCTCTCCTTCAGCGCGAAGCAGCATATTATTACAAGCACTTACAAAAGCACCCGCAGCGGTTGTAAACCAAGGACGGTACAATATTTTAGGTGGTTCACTTATCTCGCAGGTCTCGCCGAAACAGCCTATGGTGGTTGTGGCATGACATAAGCTTTTGTATGCCTTCTCCTTTTGGCCAACGTATGACCACGCTGCCGCCTTTAAAGATGCATACCAGGAAGAAACATTGTTTCCAACAGCATAGCAGTTGCCGTAATCGTTTTCAAAATCCTCATAATCACACATAGCAGATATAAGTTTCTTATCGTCACGGTCAAGGCAGTTGTATGGATAGGCTCCGAAAAACACACCAATACTCTTTTGCGCACAATTAAGGTGAGGTATATATTTTCCTTCTACAGTAGGAAGGCTATTCTTAAGCGCACCACTTAAGAACTCGCATTGTCTTGCAAATTCACTGTCCACACCCAGAATATCAGCAGCACGGGCAGTTACATCAAGCAATCTTATTGCACTGCAGGTTGAGGCATGGGCACGCTCTACCGAAGGACCAAGGCGCTCAAAATCAGTGCATTTGCCGAGAAATATCTCGCCGCCTACGTTATATATCCTCTGATTTATCATATATTTACAGCACAGGACTATCATTTCATAAGCTCTCTTTAAGAACTCAACATCACCCGTATATTCGTAATACTCAAAGGCAGCGGCGCAGAGCATAGGCGTGTGAAATATATGGTCATCCCAAAAACCGGGGGATGGTGCATCGCTAAAGTCCTCAATAGTAAGCCATGGATAAAAAGCCTGCTTTACTCCGGGTCCCGAAACGCGCTGTCTTGCAACGGACAGACCGCCTACACGGTACTCGGGAATACGTTTTGCAAGGAATAAATGATTAGACGTAAGCAATGCATAAAAGGAATAATATTCATCAAATGCAAAAAAGCGCGCCTCCCAGTGCTTATCACCAAGACCTACGGGCATTGACCATTTTGTCATCTGTGAGAAAAAACTATACTGCGCCGCTTTATAGGCTTTATCAAGTGCAAGGTCACCGAAGTTTACGTACCCTTCACTCCAGAAATCATTCCATATTTTTGTATGTTGGCCTCGCAGTGTATTATAATCCCTTTCGGTAGGTGCGTTACCTGAAAATTCAATAAAAAAGCAAACACTTTCATCGCTGTAGTCACCTATAAGCGATAACTTATTATCCTTAACTTCTCTTATCAGAAATTTATTACTTTGGATATAGATGTTTGAATGATAGTGCTCATACCCATCAATATCGTACTCTAAGCAAAATCCGTTGTTAATATTGCTAACAACAAAAGAAGAACGTTCAGGACAAGAATAATAATCCCTTCCACAAAACAGGTAATCAAATGAATAGCCTTTAAATTCACCAATAAACTTCTTTTTTATACAAATGATGTTTTCGTTTTTATGAATAAAAATTTCGGTTTTGACTTCACCCTGCGGATACTCTGATTCACAATAAATAATACCCTTTTGCATATCAAGTTCTTGAGTAAAGTTCTCGCTTTTTGGAAGATTATGAGTAAATCTTCCAAAGGACACAAGAGGTCTTTTATCCGCATTATATCTGTGTGCCATCCGCCATATAAGATTTAAATGAAGTTCTTCCTTTTCACAAACCTTCTCTTTAGGCTCCATAACGCCGTCGCCATTGACCTGAAAGGAAATTTCACCGTTACCAAGCAACGGGTAAGCATAATCTGCCCTGTTTTCTTTCGAAGAGTATATCATAACAAATCCCCCTTTTTGTTGGATTATACACCTTTTTAGCGGATATTTACATATATAAATCACTCATTTTATATTGACAATCACTCTTATAATGTGATACCTTTTATATTGGTGATTTTATGAGAAAACTAATTCTGCTTAAAAATACAAATCCTTCAAGCGAAAATTTTTATATAACCGAAATGGGATACAGTAAAAGATTTGGTAACGATTATACCATAGGCCCGAGGATACGCAACGATTATCTGATACATATAATAATAAGCGGTTGTTGTGTTTTTGGTAACGAAAGATTAGGGAGAGGTAAAGGTTTTTTTATATGCCCCAATCAGCTTCATAAATTCACCGTAAAGGGAGATGCTTTATGGGAGCATTATTGGATAGGTTTTGGCGGCAGCGGCGTAAGGAAAATGCTTGAAGATGAAGGACTGCCTCAAAAGAACAGTACCTTATTCTTCAATTTAACAGATAGTGCACAGTCTATATTTGAAAGTTTTTTTGAAAATAGCAATTCAAATACCTTAAACGATGCTTTTGGAAAGAGTTTTTTATATTATATATTATCATTACTCCCAATGCGGGAAAGAGAACCTATAAGCGCAAGTGAAAAAGCAGCAGCAATAATGGATAGACAGTATGCTGATAAAATATCCGTTGAAGATATTGCAGGGATGCTTCATATCTCCTCAAAGCATTTATACCGTGTATTTATCAGAGATTTTAATACATCACCCCAACAATATCTTATAAACACCCGCATAAACAACGGTGAAGCATTACTTAAAACAACCAACCTGACTGTGGGCGAAATTGCATATTCAATAGGATTTAACTCACCCTTTCACTTTTCACAAATGTTTAAAAAATATAAAGGATTGTCTCCAACCGATTACAGAAAAGAACTCCATCACCCATAGGGGCGATGGAGTTCTAATTTATATTTTGTACTGAATATCCGTTCCTATAAAGCCAACGTGCTTAAAGTCTTCCATATTATTTCTGATAATATAATCTATGTAGGCGGCAACCATTTTTGCAGTAAGCATATAGCCCATAGGATTCATATGACCAAGCAAATAGAAGTTTTTACGGAACTGTGCGTCGTAGGTTGGACCGTATTTATAAAGGTCAATAACATAGGTATTATCAAATCTTTCCGCCATTTCATAAAGCAGCTTTGCGTGATCCTGCTTTTGCTGCTCCTTAACAGGATTATCATCTCCCCTTGCCATTGTCATAAGGAAGAATTTTGCATCAGGCTGCATTGTTTTAAGGCGTTGGATTATACGGCTATAATAGCCCGCAAAGTTATCCTTATTATTTTTGTAATCATCAAAATCAATATCTTCTATAGTACCTATTTCTTTATTTTGACAAAGAATTTCGTTAACACCAAGGGCTAAAATATAGCACTGACACAACTTATCTTCGCTCCAGAAATCATTTATATCGGCAAAGGAATTCCAATACTCTTCCCCTGTCATACCACCACGGGAAAAATTGTAAACCTTAGAGCCTGTCATACGGGCAATATACTGTCCCCAAGAGTACTCATAGAGGTCATGATATCCTGGTTTGCCTTCCTTATCACGGGTTTCAAATTCGCCCGAAGAAAGACTGTCACCAATACAGCCTATAGTGCGGAATATTCCGCAAAATCCGCCGTCAGCAGGAATATTATCAAGGGGGTTTTCACCTATTTTGCCTAAATATTTACTTAAATCCATAAATATGCCTTCTTTCAAATCAGAGTACACCCTTATTGTATCAAAAAAACATAATAAAATCAATAAAAAAACGGCAGGAATCCTGCCGTTAATTTTTTATGAAATTAGTCCTTATTTATAAGGTTAAGTACGTCGGTATAAGTAGTATCATCGTCATCATCAGCGCTACCACCAAGAATGCTGGTAAGATCTGCGCCAAGATCGTTAGACTTTTTCTTATCCTCTCCAAGACCGGTTGCAACAACAGTGATACGGATGGTATCCTCAAGAGTATCGTCAAGCTGAGCGCCCCAGATGATGTTTGCATCGGGATGTGCCATTTCCTTAACGATAGATGCTGCCTCCTCAACCTCTTCAAGACCGATATCCTCAGAACCGGTAATGCTGATAATAACGCCACGAGCATTTTCCATAGAGGTCTCAATAAGGGGACTTGTAATAGCGGCACGCGCTGCCTGCTCTGCCTTATCTCTACCGGTAGCAGTGGCAACACCCATATGAGCATAGCCTGCATCGGTCATGATAACGGAAACGTCAGCAAAGTCAAGGTTAACAAGTGCGGTAACATTGATGAGCTCAGAGATGCTCTGTACGCCCTGACGAAGAACGTCATCAGCGATATTAAATGCATTCTTAAAGGTGATCTTCTCTTCAGAAACAAACTTTAAGCGGTCATTAGGAATAACAACAAGGCTATCAACATGCTCACGAAGTGCAGCAATACCTGCCTCTGCCTGATCCATTCTGCGCTTACCTTCAAAACCGAAGGGCTTTGTTACAATACCAACAGTAAGCACGCCAAGCTCCTTAGCTATCTGTGCTACGATAGGAGCAGCACCTGTACCGGTACCACCGCCCATACCTGCGGTAAGGAATATCATATCGGCATCGCGGATAGCTGCAGCAATTTCATCACGAGACTCATCAGCAGCACAGCGACCCTTTTCAGGATTAGCACCAGCACCTTTACCTGCAGTAGTTTTATCACCAATCTGAATCTTCTGATTTGCCTTAGACTGGAAAAGTGCAGCCTTATCGGTATTGATGGAAATAAACTCAACACCGCGAACGCCGGCATCAACCATGCGGTTTACGGCATTACCGCCGCCGCCGCCAACACCTACGACCTTAATCTGAACTACATTATCGAGCTCATTGGAAACTTCAAACGACATTTTAAATTCCTCACTTCTTTATAGAATAAGTTTTTTTACACATAATATGCCTTTATACTTATAAATAATAACACAACTGTTTAAAAATTTCAATATATATTTATGAAATTTTTGACGAATTTTTAGGGAAATATTATTGCAAATTGCCCTGCACAAAGTATGCTTCGTCCTTTTCAGCAGACCAAGCCGATAAATTTATGGTGCCTGTTTTGTTTTTTTCTATTTCTTGTATCATTTTTGAAAGATGCGCAGTCTTTCCGTCAATGTCGACCAATGAGCCGAAATTAATGTCAAATCTGTTATCGGCACGTACTTTTATTCCCAGCGGATCGGTTAAATCAATCCTTGATACCCAAACCTTATATTTATCCAAGGTTTCAATAAGCTTTGTGTAATAGGTATGCTCCGTCTCGTCATTAAAAACTATTTGCTCGCCCTTATTTGCTTGGGTTACCGAAACGGCAGTTACAAGAATAAGTCCTTCAGGACAAGCTGAGTAGCTTTCAAGCACCTTACCCTTATCACTTACGGAGTAAAAATTATCATTTATTTTATAACAGAATTTCTCCCTTGCCTCGGTTATCTCAATTGTAAGCACGTCAGGTAATATACGCTTAACGCTTACATCCTCAACAAAAGGAAAATCCTTTAAAAGATTGCTGCTTATTTTATTTTCGGTTGTTAGGAAAAGGTTATCGCCTGTTTTTACTCCGCTGGCGTTTAAAAGCTGTTTTTCAGAATAAACGGCATTCCCTGTGACCTTAACGATATTTATTTTAAAAAACACCGTTAAGGATAAGATTACACCCACACCTGCAACTAATAAAAGCACAAAAACAAGAGCAATTGCCTTGCCTGCACCGCCTTTTCTGCCTCGACGGTTTGTTTTCTTGTTCTTATGTGATTTTTTTCTGGGATTTCCCTCTTTATATTCCATTTTTACTCCTCTTTTATATCTGCTCCAAGGTTTAAAAAATCGCCCACAATATCAGCATATCCACGCTTAATGTGGAAAATATCCTCTATTTCAGTAGTACCCTTCGCTGCAAGAGCGGCCACAACTAATGCGGCACCACCCCTTAGGTCGGTACAGCGCACATTTGCTCCCGAAAGCTTTTTAACACCTTCAATTATTGCTACCTTGCCCTCGGTTTTAATGTTTGCACCAAGACGTTTTAATTCATCAATATATTTATATCTGTTTTCAAAAATATTTTCAATAAACACCGTTGTTCCCGATGCTTTACACAGCATTGAAATCAATGGTGGGCCTGCGTCGGTGGGAAAACCGGGATACACAAGGGTGCGAAGCGTTGGTATTCTTTTAAGCTTTCCCCTTGATTTAAGACGAATAGCATTATCATGCACGTAAAGTGTACATCCGCTTTTTTTTAAAATATCCAAAACACATACAAGGTGGGACGGTGTAACGTTTTTAAGCAGAATATCTCCCCCGCAAACAGCGGCGGCCGAAAGATACGTTGACGTTATAATTCTATCGGGAATAATGGTGTGTTCAAAGCCATAAAGCTTTTTAACTCCTGTAATTTCTATGGTATCCGTACCAAAGCCTTTGACCCTTGCTCCCGCGCCGTTTAAAAAGCAGGCAAGATCGGTTATTTCGGGTTCCTTTGCGGCATTATGAATATATGTCGTTCCTTTTCCCATACAGGCGGCAATCATTAAATTTTCCGTAGCGCCCACACTTGGGAAAGATAAATGTATATTCTCACCCTTTATTTCTTCCTGCACAAAGCAGGAAATTTTTCCGTATTCCTCATCTACCGTAACTCCAAGCTGTTTAAGACCTGAAATGTGAATATCTACGGGTCTGGGGCCAAGCTCGCATCCTCCGGGACTGCTAAGCACCGCCTTGCCTGTTCTTGCAAGAACAGCACCTAAAAAAACTATAGATGAACGCATTTCACGCATAAGGGAATCGGGAATTTCGCTTTTGGAGACTGCGGTAGCATCTATTACCGCAGTATTATCCCGATAGGTACATCTGCAACCAAGATGCTCAAGTATTTTAAATGATACCGCTACGTCAGAAAGGGCGGGACAATTATGTATTACCGATACTCCGTCACAAAGAAGTGTTGCTGCAAGAATTGGTAAAATACTGTTTTTTGCGCCGTCTATCTTGGTTGATCCGTTTAACGGATTTTCACCGCTAATATAAAGCTTTGACATAAAATACACCCTTTTAAAATGAAAAAAGTTTACATTTTCATTCTATGCGGGGTATTTATTTTTTGTTAGCAGTTGGTATACAAATCCATAACTATCTTATATATTCTCTCATTGGCATCGGCAATAGCGCTTTCCTTTGCTTTGTTTGCCATATCCGCAAGACGCGCTTTGTTTTCTATTAGACCGCTTACTGCTTCAATAAGAGTTTCACCTGAAAGGTTTTTTTCTTCAATAAGCTCTGCCGCACCAACGTTTTTTAGGGACATTGCATTGTGGAACTGATGGTTCTCCGCAACGTAGGGAGACGGAATAAGCACCGATGGTTTTCCGCATATTTGGAGCTCGCTCAGCGTAATGGCGCCTGCACGACAGATAACAAGGTCTGCCGCGGCAAGGCAAAGCTGCATATCATCAATATATTCTCGAACCGAAATTTCTTGTGAAAAAGTAATATCCGAAAGTTTTTCAAGCATAGCATTATAGCCTGCTTTGCCGCTTCCGTGTATGTGATAAAACTTACCTGTGCCGTTATGCCATTTAATCAGTTCACATACTGCTTCATTTATAAAACGGGCTCCAAGGCTGCCGCCAAAGGAAAGGATAACAGGTCGTGAATCCATTTTTAGAGCCCTCTTTGCCTCCTCTTTAGAAACACCTATAAGACTTGTGCGAACAGGATTTCCTGTAATATACGGTTTTTTATTAAGGTTTAAATGATTTTCAGCTGCCTGCATTGCCAGCATAACTCTATCAACCTTATTAGAAAGCATTTTTGTAGTGACTCCGGGAAAGGCATTTTGCTCGTGTATCGCAGTTTTAATGCCCATTTTTGCCGCCTCACGAAGAACAGGGCCGCTTACGTAACCACCCGTTCCAACAACTACGTCAGGCTTTAATGCTTTTAAAAGCTTTGCCGAAGCAATACTTGAGGTAACTACCTTTACTGCTGCGGATATATTCCTGCCTATATTAGATATGCTAAGCTTTCTTTGAAAGCCTGAAACGTCTATTGTATAAAAATCAAAGCCTGCGGCAGGAACAAGGCGAGCCTCTATACCCTTTTTAGTACCGATATAGCTTATTTTTGCATCGGGATGACGCTGTTTAATATATCCTGCAATGGCAAGCGCGGGATTAACGTGACCTGCCGTACCGCCGCCTGCAAAAAGAATGTGCATAACTTTTCACCTACACCTTTTCAAGATTACAGCTTCTGGATATAGAAAGCACTATACCCATTTCTGCAAGAAGAATTACCAGAGCAGTACCTCCGTAGCTGAAGAACGGAAGACTTATTCCTGTATTAGGAATAGTATTTGTAACAACAAGAATATTCAGTATTGCCTGAAGTCCTACCTGGAAGGTAAGTCCTACTGCCATAAGAGAACCAAATTTATCGGGGGCGTGCATTGCAATGGTAAATCCGCGCCATATAAGCGCACAGAAAAGAAGTATTATAATCATTGCTCCGATAAGGCCCAGCTCCTCACATACAATGGAGAAAATAAAGTCATTATGAGGTTCGGGTACCCAAAGATATTTTTGTCTTGATTGACCTATTCCCCTGCCCAATATACCGCCTGAGCCTACAGCCAGAAGTGACTGTATTGTTTGATAACCGAGACCTGTGGCATCTGCCCAAGGGTCAAGCCAATATTTAAAGCGGTCTGAACCGTAACTGACTATACCCGTAAGAATAGCAATGGCACCGCCGCCAACACCCACAAGAGCACCCAAAATAACGTAACGAAGCTTTATTCCGCCAATTATCATAAGGGTTATTCCAATAAGAAAAATTAAAACAGTTGCGGACAGATGAGGTTCAAGAACAACCAAAGCACAAACAACTGCTAAAAGTCCTCCAAAAAACAGAATACCAAAGGTAAACTTTTTCATTGAATTATAATTTGATGCAATAAGATGAGAAAAAAGTAATATTATGCCGAATTTTGCAATTTCCGAAGGCTGAAATGAAAAGGAGCCAATTGCAAACCAACGTTTATAATCAACACCGTCTATCATAGGAGGCATAATCAACATAACAAGTAATAGAACTACAGAAATAAGATATATAAGCCAAGAGAATTTACGGTATATATGGTAATCTATTTTTGAAAGACCTATCATTAAAGCAAAGCCTATTACAGCAAATATTACCTGGCGGCTTATAAACCTATAACTGTTTCCAAAATAGGCAAAAGAATAGGCGTAGCTTGCAGAAAAGAGCATAACAAGGCCAACTGTCAGCAAAACTGCCACCAGTCCAAAAAAGGTTATATCCATTTTGCCCTGTTGAATAAGAGGGGTTTTCACCCTTCTCTTTTTAACCTTCAGCTCTTCCAATGTCCTTCCTCCTGAAAACTATCCAAAAATTACTGCAAGCACCGCAATGGCACTACCTAAAAGGGCTACTAATGAAAAGATGATAACAACCTTTTCCTCGCTCCAACCACTCATTTCAAAATGGTGGTGCAAGGGTGACATTTTAAAGATGCGTTTGCCGGTAAGCTTAAAGTATGTAACCTGAAGCATAACCGAAAGGGCTTCCGCAAAATATATAACTCCTGCAACAATTAAAATTATAGGCTTACCTATTCCAAAAGAAAGGCCAACAACCATACCGCCTAAGAACATTGAACCTGTATCGCCCATAAATACCTTTGCAGGATGTGCATTCCACATTAGGAAGCCTATACAGGCACCTGCTGCGGCGGCACTTAACGCGTTGTAGCCCCAATTTTGCAGATAGCCTGAGGCAATCATCATACCGCAACAAACAACCATTGTAACAGATGCCGCAAGTCCGTCAACGCCGTCGGTAAGGTTAACTGCATTTGTAAATCCATATATAAATAATAATGCTATAGGCCAGAATATAAGACCCGCACCCGACGATACGGAAAGCTCTCCAACAAAAGGAATCCATACAGTTTTCATACCGCAGAAAAACATTACAACCAGAAAAAGCGCCGACACAAAAAGCTGCAAAAATGTCTTTTGGCGAGCCGTTAATCCCAGATTGCGTTTTTTTACAACCTTTATAAAGTCATCAAGAAATCCGATAAGGCCCATACATACAGCCAGCATAAAACCACACACAAGGCGCCAAAGCTGATAGGGTTCCCTTAATTGTTGGCTAAGCGCACCATTAAATATAAAAGAAAATCCTATAGCTATTGCCATGGCTATAATAACACCAATAACCATCATTATTCCGCCCATTGTAGGGGTTCCCTGCTTTGACGCATGCCATTTGGGACCATCCTCCAGAATGGTCTGTCCAAATTTAAGCTTTCTAAGCCAAGGTATAATAAAGGTTCCTGTTAGTGCCGTTATTGCAAAGGCAACCATGGCGGCAAGTATGGGAGCAATTTCTTTCATTTTTATATCTCCTTATTTAAGCTCTGAAAGGGCCTGAGCTACTATTTCACGTTCATCAAGATGAATAGTCTTATCTTTTAGTATCTGATAGGTTTCATGGCCCTTACCTGCTAAAACTATTATATCATCTTTTTTAGCATTTTTCACTGCATATTTTATAGCTTCTACGCGGCTTTCAATTACAGTATAGGGTGTTTTCGTTGACTTCATACCCTCAATTATATCATCAATAATATCGCCGGGCTCCTCGGTACGTGGGTTATCGCTTGTTACTATAACGTAGTCAGAGTATGCAGCAGCAATCTCACCCATTACAGGACGCTTTGTGCGATCTCTGTCTCCGCCGCAACCAAACAGAGAAACAAGTCTACCGTTTTTGCAATCTCTAAATGCACAGAGAATATTTTTCAGCCCATCCGGAGTGTGTGCATAATCTATTATTATTGTAAAATCTCTTCCTGTAGGAACAACCTCTGCCCTTCCCTTTACTCCGTTAAGAGTGGCCAATGCGGCAGAAGTAAGAGTAATATCAAATCCAAGTTCAAGGGCACAGATAGCGGCACACATAGAGTTATAAACCGTAAATTTACCGCCTGTTTTAAGCTTCATTCTACTTATAATATTATATCCCACAAGCTCATATTCAAGACCTTCTGCACGGTATCTTACATTTTTAGCCGTGTAGGTTGAATTGTTCGACTGTGCAGAATAGGTAATTATCTTACAGGAAAGTCCGCTTGCAAGTTTTTCATAGTACGGGTCATCCATATTTAAAACCGCTGTTTTGCACATTGAAAACAGTTTCTTTTTTGCTTCAAGATAATTATCCATCGTCTTATGATAATCAAGGTGATCCTGCGTAAGATTTGTAAATACAGACACCTCAAATTCAAGACCGCAAACACGTTTTTGATCAAGTGCGTGGGAGGATACCTCCATAAGAACGTACTCACAACCTGCCTGCTTCATTCTTGCAAAAAGCTCATTAAGCTCATATATTCCCGGGGTTGTATTTTTCGTAGGAACAACCTCATCACCGATTAAGTTCTGTATTGTTCCTATAAGACCGGTTTTATGACCTGCAGTTTCAATAATGCTTTTAAGCATATAGGTTGTGGAGGTTTTACCGTTTGTGCCTGTAACACCAATTAGCTTAAGTGCATTTGCGGGCTCACCGAACCAGCGGGCGCACATTTGAGCGTATACGGTGTGCGTATCATCTACTATTATTTGATTTTCAATTCCAAGGTCACGTTGGCATATAACCACTGCAGCACCCTTTTCAACCGCCGCCATTGCGTAATTGTGACCATCAGAAACGGGACCGCATATACAAACAAAAGCACTGCCCTTTTCAACCTTACGGGAATCATCTGTAAGCGCCGTTATGTTTAAATTTTTATATTTTTCTTCTATACACGGTAATAATTTTTCAAGCAGCACTTATATCAACCTCCGTTTTGTTTGCTATGCTATATCTCCCGTATTATTATCACGGAAATATACTGTTACTATCGTTCCGCCCTCAACCTCGGTTCCTGTTTTAATGCTTTGTCTGTAGGACACGGACGAACCCTTGGTATTTCCTGAGAACTGTACGTTTATATTAGAGCGTGCAGCAGCCGTAGTTGCCTGAGTCATTGTAAGTCCCGTAAGATTAGGCACGGTTGCTTTGGTGGTTTCAGCGGCCTCCTGTGTATAAAGCACAACAACTCCACCATTATACAGAGACTGAGTGGATTCGGGAAGTTGCGATGTAACCTTTTCCCCATTACCCACCACCTTATAGGTGAGACCGGCTGCCGTTATCTTGTTCTTTGCTGACTGTATTTCATCTCCAACAACGCCGGGAACGCTTATTGCAAGACGTTTAAGCTCTTCCTCGGAATACTGCGGTTCATAACCTAAATAAGGGAGAACATCGCCAAGTATTTGCGCACCTACGGGAGCTGAAATTGTACCACCGTAATAAGCATCTCCATGGGGCTCATCAAGAAGCACAAGTATTGCTATTTCAGGATCATCGGCCGGAGCAACGGTACAGTATGATGCAATGTAAAGCCCTCTTTCATCCCTTGCCAGCATTTCTGCAACCTTTTCCGAGGTACCTGTTTTTCCTGCTACAGAATAGCCTGCAACATATCCGTTTTTACCACCACCTTCATTTACAACATAGGTCATAAGAGAACGTAATGTTGCAGAGGTGTTTTCTGAAATCACCTGTCTTTTAACGGTTGTATCCGTTGTTTTTACAACCTTTTTTTCGCTATCCAACACCTTCGCTACCAGATGAGGCTGAACAAGCTCTCCCCCGTTAACTGCTGCACTTACAGCCGTTAAAAGCTGAATAGGTGTTATTTTAAAGGTCTGTCCAAAGGAAGTTGAGGCAAGCTCTGTAGGACCCATATTTTCGTTTTTGTGGTAAACGGAAGAGGACTCACCGGGAAGGTCAATACCTGTTCTGGAAGTAAGCCCAAATGCCTCGAAATACTTTGAGAAGGTGTTGGCACCAATAAGCTGACCCAACGTTATAAAAACAGGATTGCAAGAATTTCCCATTGCCTGAATAAGACTTTGTGTTCCATGTCCTGTTTTTTTATGGCAATGATAAGACTGTCCTGCAATGTTTATGGAGCCACCGCAGGTGTAGTTTGATTTTACCGAAGTAAGATTTTCCTCAAGAGCAATGGCACCTGTGATTATTTTAAACACCGAGCCCGGCTCGTAGGTATCAGAAACAAGCTTGTTTCGCCACTGCCTGTTTTGAAGTTCTGCTAACTTTGCGCTTCGCTCTTCTCCCTCCAACTTTTCAAGCTTCGCGGAATCCGTTGCCGAAAGAGTAAAGGCGTTATTGGGGTCAAAGTCACCCTTTATAGCCATTGCAAGTACTGCACCCGTTTTTGGATTCATTGCAAGCACTGCGCCGCGCTCGGCAACCTTATTTGCATCAACAGCTTCGTTTATATACTTTTCTGCGACGTATTGAATGTATGAATCTATTGTAAGAACTAAAGAGTTGCCCTGTTTGGCTTCCTCGACCTTCTCATAGGTAAAGGGCATATCGGTTCCGTGGGCGTTTTTAGCAGCCACTACCCTTCCTGCAATTCCTGTAAGTTCTTTATCATAATAGCTTTCTATTCCGTAAAGCCCCTGATTATCATCTCCCACAAATCCAAGCACTACAGAGGCCAAGGAATCGTTAGGATAATATCTTTTTGTTGTCTCGTCTATGCCTATATAACTTGCTATTCCCAAATCACTGTTATCCACAAGAAATTGACGAATTTTATCGGTGACGTCTTTTTCCACCTTCTTTTTTACGGTTACGTAGTAGGTTTTTTTCTCGGTGTAGCCGTATATTTTATCTCTGTCAATTTCAAGAATCTGTGAAAGGCCATCGGCAATGGTGTTTTTAACTTTTTCCTTCTTTTCAGCATCGTCTATCGAATGTATGCCATTTGGCGTAATATATATGCTCCAGGCAGGTGCGCTGGTAGCAAGTATGTTCATTTTGGAATCGTATATATCTCCTCTGGGAGCGGTTATCATGGTATCATACAGCTGTTGTTCGGAAGCCTTGCTTTGATACATATCGCCGTCCACTATCATAAGCTTAACAAGACGGAAGCCTGTAACGCCTGCAGTTGCAACAACAACGGCAATCATAAAGAAAAGCATTCGTTTAATCATTGATCTTGTTGGTTTAATACTGCCCTTCACAGACGTTTCCTCCCTTTTATATAATAATTATTATTATATATATTAAAACGCAGATAAACGAGAGTTAAGAAAATTTAACTCTCGTACCCTAATATTATATTACACAATTTCTTCCGGTATTACTCTGCAACATAATCCAAATTCCTGCTTTTTGCGGTATTAGAATCGTTAACACGGATATAAACCACCTGATTTTTATCCATTTTTTTCATACCAAGCTTTGCAGCTTCCTCTTCAAGATTTTGGTATGATATTTTTCTGTTAAAATCCACACTGAGCCTTGTATATTCGCTATCAAGCTCATTTATTTCCGATTTAACGTCGTTAATTTGAGAATTTACCTCGTTTATTGCTATACGCATATATATATTACAACAAAAGGCGGCAAGCATAAAAACAGTTACCACAACTGCAAGCAATTTAGAAGAAACAGCATGCACAGCAACAGCCCGCTTTTTGGGAGCAGACTTAACTCGTGGCATTTTAACGATATTATCGGCAGGGGCAGTTTTCTCCCTGGGCATAAATCTTTCAAAATCATATGCCAAAGCAGAATTCATATATTTAAGATTATCCACTCTATCTTGCCTTTCCTTTCTTTTTTATAACTTAATTATTACTCGCAGCTTTGCACTGCGACTCCTTGCGTTTTCGTTTAATTCCTTTTCGGTGGGTTCAATGGGTTTGTTCGTATAGAGCTTTCCTCGCGGCGTTTTTCCGCACACGCATACGGGAAAATCTGCAGGACAGGTGCAGCCTGTGCAAAATTCCTTAAATTTAAGCTTTACCATTCTATCCTCTAAAGAATGGAATGTAATTATAGCCATTACTCCGCCCTTATTCAGGCGGTCAAAAGCCGTTTCAAGAAACTGTTCAAGGCTTCCAAGTTCATCGTTAACTGCAATACGTATAGCCTGAAAACATTTCCTTGCAGGATGTCCGTCACGTCTGGCAGATGCAGGAACTGCAGATGCAATTATATCCGCAAGCTCAGTTGTGGTAGATATGAGGCTTGTCCCCCTTACCGCAACTATTCTTTGCGCTATTTTATATGCAAACTTTTCTTCACCGTATTTGCGGAATATATCAGTAAGCTTCTGAACGTCCAAAGTATTCACAAGCTCCGCTGCGCTTGTTCCGCTCTGGCTCATACGCATATCAAGCGGTGCTTCCTTACGGTATGAAAAACCACGCTGAGCAACGTCTAGCTGATGAGAGGAAACCCCAAGGTCAAGGAGAATGCCGTCTACCCCGGTAATACCAAGGCTATCAAGAACGGTGCACATATCCTTAAAATTGCTCTGAATTACCTGTGCAGGATATCCGTTTAATCTTTCTTTTGCTATGCTTATGGCGTCGGGGTCGCGGTCAAGGGCATAAAGCATTCCGTCTTTAAGTCTCTTGGCAATCTGCAAGGAATGACCCGCACCGCCGGCAGTACCGTCAACGTATATTCCGTTTTCTTTTATTTGTAAAGCTTCTATACATTCGTTAAGCAATACCGAAATATGATTAAATTCCATTTCAGGCACCGTTAAAATTCAAGATTCAACATAATATCGGCAACGCTTTCGGGAGTAAGCTTTTCGTTCTCCTCCTGCCACTGTGCAGGATTCCAAAGCTCAAGATTGCTTCCCATACCGATGATATGTGTTTCGTTATCAAGGCCTGCATATTCTCTAAGCACTGAAGGAATAAGTATTCTTCCCTGTGCATCAAGCTCCATTTCAAAAGCACCGTCATATAAAAAACGCTTAACGTCAATTGATTTGGTTTTCGAAAGGGCTTCAATACTTTCAACCAGCTTTTCCCAATCTGCCATAGGATATATACAAAGGCAACGTTTACCATAAATGCCGCGGCAAATCATAAAGGTCTCGCCCAATTTTTCACGGAGCCTTGACGGAACGGCCATTCGGCCTTTTTTATCTATTGCAGGATCATAGCAACCAAAAACCATTCCTTCACCTCCTAAAAAATTACCACTTTGTGACACTTTTATGGAATATAAGCCCACTTTTCACCACTTTTAAGTTGATTATACCCCCTTTTCGCATACTTTGCAACAGTTTTTTTCATTTTTAAACTATTATTTTTAAAAAATTGTGTATAAAAAAAGAGCGACCACAATATGTTGTGGTCACTCTTAAAAAACAACTGATTTTATTTACTTAAATATTTGTGAATAGACTGTGCCGCTATCTTTCCGGCGCCCATTGCCAAAATAACCGTTGCCGCACCTGTAACGGCATCGCCCCCTGCATAAACGCCTTCTTTAGTGGTCTGCATTGCTTCGTCCACAACAAGGCAGCCTCTGTTATTGGCCTCTATTCCCTTTGTGGTTGTGCGTATAAGCGGATTTGGCGAGGTGCCTATAGCCACAATTACACTATCCACGTCCAGAACGTACTGTGAGCCTTCAACAGGTACAGGTCTGCGTCTGCCTGAAGCATCAGGTTCACCAAGTTCCATTTTAATACATTCAACACCCGCTACTTTTCCCTGTTCGTCAGAAATAATCCTTGTAGGATTATTAAGCAACTTAAACTCGATGCCTTCCTCTTTAGCGTGATGTATTTCCTCAGCACGGGCAGGCATTTCAGCCTCACTTCGACGATATATTATATAAACGTGCTCCGCACCAAGACGCATTGCGCTTCTTGCCGCATCCATAGCAACGTTTCCGCCGCCAACAACGGCAACCTTTTTCGAGCGCTTTATTGGGGTATCGTAATCATCAAGATAGGCTTTCATAAGGTTTATTCTTGTAAGGAACTCATTGGCCGAATAAACTCCTACGCTTCCCTCGCCCTCTATTCCAAGGAACTGAGGAAGTCCTGCGCCCGAACCGATAAACACAGCACGGTAGCCCATTTCCATAATTTCATCAACCGATAAAATTTTACCTATTACCATATCGGTCATAATTTTTACACCAAGATTTTCAAGATTTTCTATCTCTTTTTTTACTATTTCCTTGGGTAAACGAAATTCCGGAATACCATAAACAAGAACTCCGCCCGCGGTGTGAAAGGCTTCAAAAACGGTTACCTCGTATCCCAGTTTCGCAAGGTCACCTGCACAGGTAAGACCGGAAGGTCCTGCACCTATGACAGCCACCTTTATTCCATTGCTTTGAGGTTTTTTAGTATTGCTTTCACAGTTTTTCATATACCAATCGGCAACAAAGCGTTCAAGTCGGCCTATGCCTACAGCCTCACCCTTTATTGCACGAACACACTTGCCCTCGCACTGGCTTTCCTGTGGGCAAACCCTTCCGCAAACGGCGGGCAAGGAATTGGTTTGAGAAATTATTTCATAAGCTTTTTCAAAATCACCCTTAGCAACCTCGGCAATAAACTCAGGTATTTGAACATTTACAGGACAGCCGCTTACACAAGGACGATTTTTACAGTTAAGGCAACGTGTAGCCTCCTCCATTGCCATTTCTTTAGTATAGCCGAGGGTTACCTCGCTAAAATTTCTGTTTCTGATTAATGGATCTTGCTCAGGCATAGGCACCTTTTTTAAAGACATATTTGCCATTTTTAAAAGCCTCCCATTCTGCAGACGTGCGACTCTTCCTCTTTAAAAAGGGTGTTACGCCGCATAAGCTCATCAAAATCCACAAGATGACCGTCAAAATCAGGGCCGTCAACACAGGCAAATTTAACCTCTCCGCCAACGCTAACCCTACAGCCACCGCACATTCCCGTACCGTCTATCATAATGGGATTAAGACTGACTATTGTTCTTATCCCAAAGGGCTTTGTGGTAAGGGAGACAAACTTCATCATAGGAACAGGGCCTATAGCGATTACAAGGTCGTATTCGTCTTGCTCAAGCAGACGTTTAAGAACGTCGGTTACAAAGCCTTTTTCACCGTAGGAGCCATCGTCGGTGGTTATGTACATATTATCGCAAACCTGCTTCATTTCATCCTCAAGAATAACAATATCCTTGCTTCTGAAGCCTGCAATAACATCTACCTTAATCCCCATATTATTAAGAGCTTTGGCCTGCGGATAGGCTATAGCACATCCAACACCGCCACCAATAACTATGGCTTTTTTAGGCTCACCAAATTCTGTGGGCAGGCCAAGCGGTCCCACACAATCAGCAATGCTGTCCCCTACGTTCAGTGCGGCAAGACGCTTAGTAGAGCGACCCACAGCCTGAAAAATAATAGACAGCGTTCCCTTTTCGCGGTTAAAGTCTGCAACGGTCAGAGGCACTCTTTCCCCAAACTCATCAATACGAACTATAACAAACTGCCCTGCCTGCACCTTTTTTGCAATGAAGGGCGCCTCCAAGGTCATAAAGGTAACCTGCTCGTTAAGAGGACGTTTTTCAATTATTTTATACATAATAAGACATCTCTAATCTAATAAGGATTTAAGCACATCCACCTTATCGGTTTTCTCCCAGGAAAGGTCGAGGTCTTCCCTTCCCATATGTCCGTAGGCTGCAGTATTGCGGTATATGGGACGACGAAGGTCAAGGGTACGGATTATTGCTTCGGGACGAAGGTCAAATACCTTGCTTACCGCCTCGGCAATTTTTTCATCCGAAACCTTGCCTGTGCCGAAGGTATCAACCATAACCGAAACGGGCTTTGCTACGCCTATTGCATAAGCAAGCTGGATTTCACAACGCTTTGCTATGCCTGCGGCAACAATATTCTTGGCAACATAGCGTGCGGCATAAGCGGCAGAACGGTCAACCTTTGTGGGGTCCTTTCCGGAGAATGCACCGCCGCCATGACGGGCATAACCGCCGTATGTATCAACAATAATCTTTCGACCTGTGAGGCCTGTATCACCTGCAGGACCACCTACAACAAAACGGCCTGTGGGGTTAATATACAATTTTGTGTTTTCGTCCATAAGGCTTTGGGGTATTGTGGTTTTTATAACCTTTTCGGTAATATCACGGCGAAGTGTTTCAAGGGAAACCTCAGCGGTGTGCTGACTTGAAACAACAACGGCGTCAATTCTTTTAGGCTCACCGTTTTCATATTCTACCGTAACCTGAGTTTTTCCGTCAGGCAACAAATAATCAAGCTCGCCGCTTTTTCTAACCTGCGTAAGCTTTTTAGCCATTTTATGAGAAAGTGATATTGCAAGAGGCATAAGCTCCTTGGTTTCATCACATGCATAGCCGAACATCATACCCTGGTCACCTGCTCCGTGGAGGTTAAGCTCGTCCGCCTCACCAGATTTAAGTTCAAGTGATTTATCTACACCCATAGCTATATCGGCGGACTGCTTCTTTATATCAACCTTAACCTTGCAGGTATCGGCGTCAAAGCCAACGCCCGAAATGGTGTAGCCTATTTCTCTTATAGCCTTTCGTGCAATAGCCTCAATATCCACCTTGGCGGTGGTGGTTATTTCACCCATAACGGTAACAGAGTCGGTAGTGCAGAAGGTTTCACAGGCAACGCGGGCGGCAGGGTCCTGTGCAACAATTGCATCAAGCACACTGTCGGATATAGCGTCACACACCTTATCGGGATGACCCTCGGTTACAGATTCGGATGTAAATAGCATTTTTGACATTTTGTATTTCCCCTTTTAGATTTTAAACATAAATAAAACCGCTTCGAAAGAAACGGCTTTTAAAAACCTCATCTTCCGGATTTTGTTCCGCAGGATTTAGCACCTTAGAAACCCTAGGTTGCCGGGCATCACAGGGCCTGTCCCTCCGCCGCTCATGATAAGGAAGATATTCATTTTTCTACTATTTTATCACAAATACGCGGTTTGTCAACTGCGAATTTTAGCGAATGCTTTGTCTAAAGCAAAATATACGGGGTAAAACGGCAAAAGGTTAAACGCTGCCTTCACGGTATTCAGCAAGGTGGAACCGACTACTCCCGCAAAAACACTTGCCCAAGTTATGGGAATGCCCGCAAGAGAAAAGTAAACGGGTGTAAGCACGGCGTTAAGCACCCAGCCCGCCAATATGGTTGCCGCAATGCCCGCAGCGGCAGAAAGAAAATATACCGCGGGAGAAAGCTTATCTTTTTTAAGCCATTTTGAAAGGCCGCTACCGCAAAGGGAGACAGTAAGTATCATTGCGCAGCCTATGCCTATGTTCATAAGCTCACCTATACCAACGGTAGTGGTACGAAAAAGATGAATAACATTTTTTATAACCTCCACCGCAATGCCGGAGGTCGGGCCCATCATTATACCGCAAAGCACCGCAGGCATATCGGAAAAATCTATTTTAAGATAATCAACACCCGGTACTAAAGGAATTTCAGGAAAGAACATATAAATTACCGTTGCAAGGGCACTCATAACCCCAACAACACAAAGCTTTACGGTACGACTTTTTGTCATAACAAATTCCCCTTTAAAGAAAAAATTTCCACCCTGCAGGGCGGAAATACGGTTACATTTAAATAAAATATACCCGTCCTCTTTCATCCGGACTATACCGTCGGCTTTGGAATTTCACCAAATCAACCGCCAACGCGGCTCGCGGGCTATACCGCCGGTGGGGAATCTCACCCCGCCCTGAAGACATTATCATTATATTCCGTTAAAATCCTTTTGTCAACAGTATTTTTGGGTTGCTTTAATTAAGATAATGTGATAAAATAATATGAAATGCATAGGCAAGGAGGATAATTATGGCAGATTCACGCCCAATTGGTGTTTTCGATTCGGGTCTTGGTGGCCTTACGGTGGTTAAAGAGCTTGCAAAGCTTCTACCCCACGAGGATATTGTTTACTTTGGCGATACAGGTCGTGTTCCATACGGTACAAGAAGCCGCGAGACCATTGAAAAATATGCCATACAGGATGAAAAATTCCTTCTTCAAAATAACGTAAAGCTTATTGTAGCCGCCTGCGGTACCGTAAGCTCGGTTGCCGCTCACACAGGTGACATACTCCCCGTTCCCTTTGTTGGTGTGGTTGAGCACGCTGTTAAAGCCGCCGTTAAAGCAACTAAAAACAAAAAAATTGGCGTTATAGGCACTGCCGCAACGGTAAATAGCGGTGCGCACGCAAGATTTATTAAAGAACTTTTGCCTGAGGCTCAGGTTACTGCAAACAACTGCAATCTTTTTGTTCCTTTAGTTGAGGAAGGCTGGATTGATGAAAATGATGTTGTTGCGGTGGAAACTGCAGCAAGATACCTTGAACCTATTCAGGCCGCAGGTGTTGATACTCTTATTTTAGGCTGTACCCACTACCCTGTTCTTGAGAAAATTATTGCAAAAATTATGGGTGATAAGGTCACCCTTATAAATATGGGTGTTGCCACTGCACAGTACGTAGCACAAAAGCTTGAGGCTGATGACATAACAAACGATGCCGACCACGTAGGGATACATAGTTTTTACGTTAGCGATAAGCCCGGCTCCTTTAAAGTTCAAGCAGAAATACTGCTGGGAAAAAGCATTTACGAAACCGAAGTTAAGCAGGTGGATATTAACACGATATGAAGGACGTTTTGATAACAATTAAAAGCTCACAGCACTTTGCGGTAAGCGGCGAAGACGATAGCATTGAGCTTACTACCATTGGAAAACTTGGTCAAAAAAATAATAGTTATTTCCTTTCCTACGACGAAAGCGAAGCCATTGGCGCCAAGAATGTTAAAACCATTTTGCGTATTGAAAACAATAAGCTGGTATCCCTTAACAGAACAGGCTCCATTGGTGGCAGGCTGGTGGTAGAAAACGGTAAGCGCAACACCTGTTTTTATGATATGCCCGAGGGCAGTCTTGCAATAGGAATATACGGCAAGGCTGTGGAAAGCACCATTACCGATAACGGTGGAAGGTTATTTATGAGCTATACCATAGATGCTCACACAAATTTGATTAGTGAAAATACGGTAGAAATTACTGTGAAAGAGGTTAAACAATAATGTCAGTACTTGTACAAAAAGCAAAGGATCAAATTGAAAGCGCTTTTATAACTGCAGCCAAGGCTGCAATGGATAAGGGTGAATTATGCGAGGCGGAGCTTACCCGCTTCTCTGTTGAGGTTCCTGCTAATCGTGACCACGGTGACTATGCAATTAATGCAGCCATGGCTTGGGCAAGGCTATTTAGACTTCCGCCCAGGAAGATTGCCGAGATTTTAACCGCCAATGCAGATTTTGAGGGCACCTACATTGACCGCTTTGAAATTGCGGGCCCCGGTTTTATAAATCTGTTTTTAAAGGACAGTTATTACGCCGATATTCTGCTTGATATTGCCGCAAAGGGTGAAGCATACGGCAGAAGCAATTACGGTGAGGACAAGCGTGTACTTGTTGAGTTTGTATCCGCAAACCCTACAGGCCCTATGCACATAGGTAATGCCCGTGGCGGTGCCCTTGGTGACTGTCTTGCAAGTGTGCTTGATTTTGCAGGCTACAAAACAGAGCGTGAATTTTACATTAACGATGCAGGCAATCAGATAAACAAATTCGGTCTTTCCTTAGACCTGAGATATTTACAGCTTTTTGATGAAAGCGTTGAAATGCCTGAGGACTCCTACCACGGTGCGGATATTATTGCCCACGCCAAGGCCTTTGCTGATATTCACGGTGATAAATATGTGGATATGGATGAGGCTGAGCGCAGAAAGGCTTTAGTTGAGTTTGCTTTACCTAAAAATATTCAGGGTCTGCACGACGATTTACTTAAATACCGCATTAAATACGACACCTGGTTCAAGGAAAGCACACTTCACGCAAACGGTGAAACAAAGCGTATTATTGAATTGTTAAAGGCCAGTGGCCATACCTACGAGCAGGAGGATGCTTTGTGGTTTAAGGGCAGTGACTTTGGCGCCGAGGATTTTGTCCTTGTGCGCTCCAACGGTGTTCCCACCTACGTTGTGCCCGACATCGCTTACCACTATAATAAGCTTGTTACCCGTGGTTTTGACAAGGCTATTGATATTTTGGGTGCCGACCATCACGGCTATGTTCCCCGTCTTAAGGCGGCCCTTACCGCTTTAGGTGTGGATGCAAGTCGTCTTGACGTTGTGCTTATGCAGATGGTACGCCTTGTGCGTGATGGCGAGGTTATTAAGGCCTCTAAGCGTTCGGGTAAGGCTATTACCCTTGTTACACTCCTTGATGAGGTACCCATTGATGCCGCACGCTTCTTCTTTAATCTGCGTGAGGCAAACTCCCACTTTGATTTTGACCTTGATTTAGCTGTAGAGCAATCTAATCAAAACCCTGTTTACTATGTTCAATACGCCCATGCCCGTGTTTGCTCCATAGCGAGAAATCTGCAGGCCGAGGGTGTTACCATAAGGGATTGCACACCTGCTGAGCTTGAAAAGCTTAATACCCCTGAGGAGCGTGAGCTTATTCTCTGTCTTGCCGCCTTTACCGATGAGGTAATAAACGCCGCCAAGGCTTACGACCCCACCAAGATAACCCACTATGCAAGTGAGGTTGCCACGCGCTTCCATAAGTTCTACTCTGTTTGCCGCGTTAAGGGTATTGAAGAAACCCTTATGCAGGCAAGGTTAAAGCTATGCGCCGCAACCGCAACCGTAATTAAAACTGCTCTAAGCATTTTAAAAGTTGACGCTCCCGAAACAATGTAATAATAAACAAAACGGCATTTCGCTACGAAATGCCGTTTTTTGTGCAAAAAACAGAGTCGGAAAAACCGACTCTGTCATTTTTTTGTTTTGAGAACTTAGATCTCTGCGAAGTACTTAATGGTACGAACCATCTGGCTGGTGTAGGAGTTCTCGTTATCATACCAAGAAACAACCTGTACCTGATAGGTATCGTCATCAATCTTAGCAACCATGGTCTGAGTAGCATCGAAGAGAGAGCCGTATCTGATACCGATAACGTCGGAAGAAACGAGCTGCTCCTCGGTGTAACCGAAGGACTCGCTGGAAGCAGCCTTCATAGCAGCGTTGATGCCCTCAACAGTAATGTCCTTACCCTTAACAACTGCAACGAGAAGAGTGGTAGAACCTGTGGGAACGGGTACACGCTGTGCAGAGCCGATAAGCTTGCCGTTAAGCTCAGGAATAACAAGGCCGATAGCCTTAGCAGCGCCGGTAGAGTTAGGAACGATGTTAACTGCAGCAGCGCGAGCACGACGAAGGTCACCCTTTCTGTGAGGACCGTCAAGAACCATCTGGTCGCCGGTGTAAGCGTGAACAGTGGTCATGATACCGCTCTGAATAGGAGCATAGTCGTTAAGAGCCTTAGCCATAGGAGCAAGACAGTTGGTGGTGCAGGAAGCAGCGGAGATGATGTTATCCTCAGCGGTGAGGGTCTTTTCATTTACGCTGTAAACGATGGTAGGAAGATCCTTACCTGCGGGAGCAGAAATAACAACCTTCTTAGCGCCTGCATCGATATGAGCCTGAGACTTCTCTTTAGAGCAGTAGAAGCCGGTGCACTCGAGAACTACGTCTACACCGATTTCACCCCAAGGAAGATCTGCAGCGTTCTTTTCAGCATAGATCTTGATGGTCTTACCGTCAACAGTAATGCTGTCCTCACCTGCAACTACGGTATCGGCAAGAGCATATCTGCCCTGTGCGGAATCGTACTTAAGAAGATGAGCAAGCATTGCGGGGCTGGTAAGGTCGTTAATAGCAACGATCTCATAACCCTGCGCGCCGAACATCTGACGGAAAGCCAGACGGCCGATACGGCCAAAACCATTAATAGCAACTTTAACCATTGGAAAAACCTCCTAAATTTTTATGTTCTTATTTTACCCCAAAATTACAAATTTTGCAAGTTGTTTTTGTTTATTTTTTAACGAAAATTCATTTTTTTAATAAGTTTATTTAAAACTATTAAATACTCGAAAAAAAACGGAGCCCTTTTGGTTATTTTTACACCTATAAATCACCGTTTGATTTAGCGACCACTGCCTCGGCACAACGAAGTCCGTCCACTGCGGCTGACATTATTCCGCCTGCATAGCCTGCTCCCTCACCACAAGGATATAGCCAATCAGCATACTGACTTGTATACCCCTCACCACGAAGGATTCGCACGGGAGAGGAGCTTCTGGTTTCAGGAAAGGAAAGAACGGCACCTGAGTTTGCAAAGCCATTAAGCTTTTTATCAAGGGCAACTATTCCCTCTTTAAGGCTTTCTGATATGAATTTTGGGAATACATCCTCTACCCTCACTTGCTTTACACAGGGTTTTACAGAAGGAACAACCTTCTCGCCGATTATATCCGTACCAAGAAAGTCACCAACATATTCTATAGGTATTGCACCGCCTGTAAGATTAAATGCTTTTTGTTCTATTTCACGCTGAAAATACATTCCCGAAAGCACGTTATCCTGTGGAAAATCATAAGGTTCAACACTCACAAGTACTGCACTATTGGCGTTCTCACCGTTTCTTGCGGAGTTACTCATACCGTTTGTAACAATGCCGCCCTCTTCGCTTGAGGCGTTAACCACCTCACCGCCCGGACACATACAAAAGGTGTATACTCCCCTGCCGTTTTCCAGATGAACGGCCAGCTTATAGTCTGCCGCCTTAAGGGCAGGATGATTAGCAAAGTTCCCATATAAGGCTTTGTTTATATCTGCCTGCTTATGCTCTATTCTTACCCCTACGGAAAATGGCTTTTGCTCCATAGGCACACCCATATCATTCAGCATTTCAAAGGTATCCCTTGCGGAGTGGCCAATGGCAAGAATTAGGGAAGAAAATTCCATTGTATATTCCTTATCTGCATTTTTAACGGTAAGCCTTTTTTCGTTACCGTTAATGCCTGTAACTGTAGAATTAAACAGCACCTTGCCGCCAAGTTTAATTATCTCCTGACGAAGTTTTTTTACAATGGAGCATAGCACGTCGGTGCCTATATGGGGTTTAGCATCAATAAGTATATCCTCATTCGCACCAAAGGACACAAAGGTTTCAAGCACACCTCTGCAGCGGGGGTCCTTTATACCTGTATTAAGCTTGCCGTCGGAAAAGGTGCCGGCTCCCCCTTCGCCAAACTGCACGTTACTGTTTTCCTTTAGTTTTCCGCCTTCAAAAAATTCCTTGACGGTTTTAGTTCTATCCTCAACAGACTCACCACGCTCAAGCACCACGGGATTAAGGCCTGCACGGGCAAGGGCTAAAGCGGCAAACATTCCTGCAGGGCCAAAGCCCACCACAACGGGAGGAACAGACAGTGACTTTTCTACCGTTTTCCATATATATTTTTTATGAGTGAAAATTTGCGCATTTTTTATCTTTTTTGCAAGCTTTTCCTCGTTACGGCGAAGCTGCACAAGAATGGAAACACAAAAATGCACGTCATCCTTTCTTCGTGCATCAACGCTTTTTCGGTAAAGGCTACAGGAAAGTATTTCACTTTCCGGTGTACGGAGCAGCCTGGAAACCAGTGGTGTAATGTTTTTAAAATCGGTATCAAGGGAAAGATTAACGTTACTTAATAATATCATTGCCGCTCCTTTAAACGCCTTACAGCGGCATCTGCCGCCGCCATACCGCTTGCCCAACACCAGGCAAGGTTAAAGCCGCCGCAATCACCATCAATATCCAATAACTCTCCTACGGCAAAAAGGCCGTTATGTTTTTTAGACTCCATTGTGGTTTCATCAAAAAACGAGGTATCAAGTCCACCTGCGGTGACCTGAGAATTTACAAAGCCTGTTGTGCCCGTAACGGCAAAATCAAAGGCCTTAAGCTTTGCGGCTACCAGCGAAAGTCTATCAAAAATATCTCCTGCCTTATGGGTTAACTCCACACCGCATTCTTTTAAAATGACCTGTCCTAATCTTTTATTCAGCATACCTGTAAGAAATTCCTCACAACTACGGTTTCTTAATGCCGATGCACGAGATTTAAGTAATTTTAAAAGCTGATTTTCGGTATAACCGTGCATAAGGTCAAGGCGCACGGTAAGGGGAGCAATTCCCTGCCCTGCAGGACGGGATAATTGCATTATCGGTGGGCCTGAAAGACCATATTCCGTGAAAAGCACCTCGCCAAAATCCTCACCCAAGGTATTTTTGCCGCAAAGAAGAGATACTGCGGCATCTATTTTAATTCCCTTAAGCTTTTTTGTAAGGGTATTATCGGTTTTAAGCTGAACAATACTCGGAGCAGTTTTAACGGTTTTATAACCCAGCTTTTCCATTATTTTAAGGCCTGTACCGTCACTTCCCAAACGCTCGCCGCCTGAAAGCAGACCTGTGGCAACAATCAAGGTCTTGGTTAAAAAAGTGTTTTCTCCTGCGGTTACTTCAAAACCGCTGTTTAACGGCCTTATATCCTTAACGGAACAACCGCAAAAAAGCTCTATACCTGACTCCTGTACGGCAAAACGGAGGCAATCCACAACGCTGCCTGCCTGATAGGACATCGGGTATGCCTTACCTGAAGCCTCATAAACAATATTGACACCTATCTTTTCAAAAAAACCATTAACCCGTTCGCCTGAAAAGGTTTCAAGGGCGTATTTGCAAAACTCTGCATTTTTACCGTGATAACGGGAAACATCAGGATTTTTATTTGAAATATTACATTGACCGTTACCTGTGGTTATAAGCTTTTTACCTACCCTGTCAAGCTTTTCAAGAATGCCAACCCTAAGGGTATTATCATTATATTTTGCGTTGACAGCCGCACAAAGTCCTGCGGCGCCGCCACCTATAACCAAAATATCAAAACTGTTCATTATGGCTTCTCCCTACATTTTACTACTTTGATTTTAGCACCGTAAAATAGGTTTGTCAACAAAATCAAAGCACCCGAAACGGAGACACTTCGTAAAGAAGTGTCCTCCGTTTTTCTATGTAAAAGAAAATGACACTTTCAAATTTTGAAAGTGTCATAGTGGGTTACATACTTTGAGAAAGGTAAATACTTGCCGAAAACAGGCAAATGTTTTTCGGTGCGTAATGAATGATATATCTCTGACGAGATAT
>JAZSEH010000043.1:0-8382 GCA_045531585.1 Acutalibacteraceae bacterium | reverse complement strand
ATATATTTCCACTTCGTGAAAATATGATATAATATCCGTTCCATAATATGCCGTAAGGCATACATCATCGCACAAAGTGCGATATCATATCGAAGATATATCACCCGTTCTGGATAGGGACGGATATCATTGAGGCACACTCCGTAAGGAAGTGTGCCTCAACGGGTGTGCGCCATAGTGAGAAATTGCCCCAAAATGGCGCTTTTTCCGTAATAATGCGTTAAAAAGACGCGGGACGCGTCAGCGTGACCGCGGCTTTTTGCCTGTTCTTACAAAAAATCATCCGTTTTTGGGTGCGTTGTAGTTTTGTAGGGATAAATTTGTTTTCAAAGCGAAGATGAAAAACGCAGTAATACTGTCGTATTATGAGGCTTTTCAGCAAGATTTGGGGCAAATTTACCCGAAAAACCAAATTTTCACTATGGCGCGCACCCGAACAGGAGGGCCTTTCTTAATAAAATCTTAAGGATTTTACATATTTGTTTTTAATAAGTTATATGCTACAATGTTTTTATCAGGAGGGAAAGAGAATGTATAACGTACTTATTTGTGACGATGAAAAGGATATAGTTAAAGCTTTAAAAATATATCTTACTGCGGAGGATATGTGCCTTTTTGAAGCCTATAACGGAGAGGAGGCGCTTGCAGTTATCAACAGTAATGACATTCATCTTGTGCTTATGGATATAATGATGCCTGTCCTTGACGGCATCAGTGCAATGGTGAAGATACGGGAAAGAAGTAACGTTCCCGTTATTTTAATTACTGCCAAAAGTGAGGATACCGATAAGGTGTTGGGTCTTAACGTTGGTGCGGATGATTATATAACCAAGCCCTTCAACCCGGTTGAGGTGGTTGCCCGCGTTCGGTCTGCACTCAGGCGTTATATACAGCTTGGAGGCGGTGCAGTAAAAAAATCCACATTGGTTATAGGCGGAATTGAACTTAACGATACCGCAAAATCTGTCACGGTAGACGGAACTGAGGTATCCCTCACCCCTACGGAATATGATATATTAAAGCTGTTAATGGAGAATGTAGGCAAGGTTTTTTCTCCTGCAGAGATATACCGTCGCGTGTGGAATGACGTGCCTTTATGCAGTGAAAATACTGTAGCAGTACACATTCGTCATCTTCGTGAAAAAATAGAGATAAACCCTGCAGAGCCGCGATATTTAAAGGTAATATGGGGCCATGGATATAAAATAGAAGGAGGAAAAAGATAATGAAAACAGGTATTAAAGTAACACATAAATTCTATATGAAGGTGCTTGCCTTTATAGGTGTTATAGTTATGTTGGCCATAACTGTTTTAGGCACCTTTTGCGCTGTGGGCATTGCATCCAGTCAGGTATACACTATGACCGAAAATGAGTTCAAAAATCAGGCTCTTGAGCAAGCCCTGTATAGTGATGGAATTCAGGAGATTTATTACCATATTATAGACGGCGATACCGTGGAGGCAAAGCGCCTGTGCGAGGAAAAGGGAATAGCTTGGATACAGCTCAGAACCGAAAAAGACAGCATATGGATGTCTATGGCCAATAAACCTATAGGCCTTGATAAATATAACCTTACCCTTCGTTTGGATGAGGAGGACGTGTATGGTAATATAACAAAATATTATCTTGATGTTATACTATCCGAAGACCTGCCTCAGGGAAGTGATGTATATTATGCAGAGTTGTTTTCAAATCTTATATACGGTTTTAGATTCTTTATTTATATAATTATTGCCGCCGCCCTTGCCGCGGCAATTACCTGCTTTGTTTTTCTTATGTGCTCCTCAGGGCGTAAAAGAGATTTTGCCGACCCTCAGCCAGGTTGGGGCACAAAATTTCCACTTGATATTCTAATTGTAATTTATCTGTTTGCTATTTTTCTTTTTGTTCAGGTGCAAAATTTACAATGGAGCGGCATTGCTTTTGGAATAGTAGGTGTGGTTCGCTGCCTTATAACCGCTGTAATGACAATAGGACTCTTTATGAGTATAGCTTTACGCTTTAAGCTTGGCGGCTGGTGGAAAAATACCTTTGCTTGGTGGATGCTGATAGCACTCCGCCACGGTTTAAAGATTTTTTGGCGCGGCGTAAGAAAACTCGGCAAGCTGGTGGGGCAGATACCTCTTATCTGGAAGACGGCCGTAGGTATTGTACTGCTTTCCCTTATTGAAATTATTGTTATAGTTACAAATATCTGGGAGGGTGATAATATAGCCGTATTTTGGATAGTGGAAAAAATACTGCTTATTCCCGCTGTGCTCTACTGCGCGTTGTGTCTTAAAAAACTGCAGTTTGCGGGCAAAAGCATTGCAGAGGGTAACCTTGATTACAAAATGAACACCTCTATGATGATAATGGATTTTAAGGACCATGGTGAAAATTTAAACAAAATAAGTCAGGGTATAAACCTGGCAGTGGAGCAAAAATTAAAGAGTGAGCGTATGAAGACAGAGCTTATAACCAACGTTTCTCACGATATTAAAACACCGCTTACCTCCATAATTAATTATACGGATTTAATAACTAAAGAGCACTGCGAAAATGAGAAAATAATTGAATACTCAGAGATTTTATATCGCCAATCCGAGCGGTTAAAGCACCTCATTGAGGACCTTGTGGAGGCCTCAAAGGCATCCACAGGAAATATTGAGCTAAATCTTGAGAGTATGGATCTTGGCGTAATGCTTACTCAAGTAATCGGCGAATATGAACAAAAGCTTTTGGAAAATCGCCTTGAGCTTATTGTGAAGCGGTGTGAAGAAGATGTTAAAATAATGGCTGACGGCAGAAGAGTTTGGCGCATTTTTGATAATCTTATGAATAATATTGTAAAATATGCTTTAAACGGGACACGGGTGTATCTTACCCTTGAACGGCGACAAAACAAAGCAGTTATAAGCTTTAAAAACACATCGCGCGAAGCCCTTGACCTTACTGCGCAGGAGCTTACCGAGCGCTTTACACGAGGCGATGCTTCAAGAGGTACGGAGGGTAACGGATTAGGCCTTTCAATAGCTAAAAGTCTTGTGGAATTACAAAAGGGAACAATAACCGTTTTTACCGACGGTGACCTTTTTAAGGTGATATTGGAATTTCCTTTGGCATAAAAAACGAGGTCGTGCATTACGCACGACCTCGTTTAACTTTACTTTTGCTTGCTCGTGGCCTTATTTAAAATCAAAACCACAAGAATTATTATAAGCATTACCACGGCAATAGTCAGCATACCGCTACCCATATGTCCGAGATATTTTAGGAAATTTTCGGGATGAAAGTTTGATATAAGCTCTTTAAATACGTTCATAGTGGCACCTCACATTAACCGAAGAAGTTTAGAATTATACCGCCTGCAATAACCGATGCAATCTGACCTGAAACGTTAACGGCGGTGGAGTGCATAAGCAGGAAGTTCTGGTTATCCTCAGCAAGACCCATCTTATGAACAATACGTCCTGCCATGGGGAATGCAGAGATACCTGCGGCACCTATCATAGGATTCATTTTCTTCTTTAAGAACAGGTTTAAGAACTTTGCAAAAAGTACGCCGCCTGCAGTATCAAATATAAAGGCTACAAGGCCAAGAACAAGAATAAGCAGGGTTTCGGGCTTTAAGAACTCAACGTAATACATTTTTGAAGCAACGGTTATACCAAGGAATATGGTGATAAGGTTTGCAAGCACCTTCTGTGCGGTTTCGGAAAGGGAGTTAAGCACACCGCATTCCCTTATAAGGTTACCGAACATAAGGAAGGCAACAAGATATACCGATTCGGGAGCAACTATACCTGCAATACAGGTAATGATGATGGGGAAAAGAATTTTTGTAAGCTTGCTAACCTGCTTGGGCTCGTAAGGCATACGGATGAGACGCTCTTTTTTGGTGGTGAGCAGCTTTATGATAGGGGGCTGAATAATGGGAACAAGGGCCATATATGAGTATGCCGCAACCATTATTGCACCAAGATACTTAGAACCTAACTGCTGAGCAACTACTATAGAGGTAGGACCGTCAGCCGCACCGATAATGGCGATAGAGGCCGCATCGTTCTCACCAAAGAACATAGAAGCAAGGCAAAGGGTGAAGAATATACCGAACTGTGCCGCGGCACCGAAAATCATAAGCTTGGGGTTGGAAAGCAGGGGACCGAAATCTATCATAGCGCCAATGCCTATGAAAAGAATAAGGGGGAACAGCTCGTTGGAAATACCTGCATTAAAAAGCTCGGTAAGGGGACCAAATTCAAAAATGGTTTCACCGTTTTCGGTAATCTCACGAACAACACCGGGCAGGTTAACAATTATTGCACCAAAGCCCATAGGGAGCAGTAACGTAGGCTCCATATCCTTTTTTATGGCAAGAAAAATGAGAATTCCGCCAATAAGCCACATTACTACCTGTTGCCACTGAAAGTTGGCAATCAGATTTTCATATAGAATATCCATTACGTAAGCCTCCTAAAAATTAACTTTAACAATGATACCATATTTTTCTCCTTTTTGCAACGATATTTTGAATATTTATTGACATTTGTTCTTTATAAGTATATACTGTGCTTGAAATAAAAAGCAAGGGTTGTTTTGTTATGGTTAATGAGTTTAATATTACAGCATTTGGAGCCGTGGGTGACGGCGTTACCGATTGTACTAAAGCGGTACAAAAGGCCTTTGACGCCGCAGGGAAATGTATGGGTACAGTTATTGTGCCTCCCGGTGTATATATGGTGGGTCAGCTCACCGTTCGCGGTGATAATGTCTCCCTTGTGGGTACAAGTGCCTGGTATTTTGGTAAGGACGGCTCAAGCATTTTCCTCCTTAACGATGAAAAGGCAGAATGTATGCTTGATATAAGCGGTGCCTTCGGTTTTACAATTAAAGGCGTCTGCTTAAACGGCGGCGGCCTTGGTGAAAACATTCACGGAATAAAGTTATTTTGGGAAAAGTACAACGGCGGCGGAAGGGAAGATACCCCCACAGTTGACGATTGCCGTATAGGTAATTTTTCGGGTGACGGTCTGCATTATGAACACGTTTGGTGCTTTTCTGTTCGCCATAGTATGTTGTGCTTCAATAAGAGCGCAGGCCTTTATATTGATGGCTGGGATGCCTTTATTATTGACAATTGGTTTACGGCCAACGCTAACGGCGGAATTATGGGTGGCCCCGTTGTGGCCTCCATCACCTGCACGGGCAACCGCGTTGAGTGGAATGGCAGAGGCGGCTTTGTTTTGCCTTCAGGTGACAGTTATAACATAACGGGCAATTTCTTTGACCGAAGCTTTGGTCCCGCAGTTGAGCTTGGCTCCAAGAATGGGGGAGTAGATCTGGTTACCGTTACGGGTAATATTTTCAGACGTAGCGGTGCCTACAGAGAAACGCCCTTTGAAAATCCCGACCATTCAAGCCACGTAATTATGACTAACTGCTCAGGCACCGTGGTGAGCGGTAACACCATGCGCATAGGCTCAAATGACGGTGGCGGCGGAGTTGTAAGCCCCGATTACTCCTTTATTATAACCGATTGTAAGGAATGTATTATAAAGGATAATACCTTTAGTCGTGGAGCCCTTAAGGAAAACCTTGTCCTTCGTGGCGATAATTCAACCTGCCTCATTAAAGATAATATAGGAAGTATCGCTGAATAACAAATCAGAAAGATGCAAATTTTGCATCTTTTTTGATTTTGTTGAAAATTCAACATACATAGAGAAATGAGTTTGTTAAAATATAAACAAGAATATTGAAATATTTTCCTTTTAAAGTTATAATACTATTAAGTGTATAAAGCGGAGGTTAGAATTATGAAAATTACAAACGATATAAAATATATCGGCGTAAACGACCATAAAATAGATTTGTTTGAAGGTCAGTACGTAGTTCCTAATGGTATGTCCTATAACTCCTATGCTATAATTGATGAAAAAATAGCAATTATGGATACGGTGGATGCCAACTTCACCCACCAGTGGCTGGATAATCTGCAAAACGTGCTGGAGGGCAAAAGTCCCGATTTTCTTATAGTCCAGCATATGGAGCCTGACCACTCGGCAAATATTGTGAATTTCCTTAAGGCATATCCGCAGGCAAAAATAGTTTCCTCTAATAAGGCATTCGTAATGATGAACAACTTTTTCGGCACCGATTTTGCCGATAACCGTATTGTTGTAGGGGAGGGTGATACCCTCTGCCTTGGTAAGCACACCCTTACCTTTGTTACCGCACCTATGGTGCATTGGCCTGAGGTTATCGTTACCTATGATTCCACCGAAAAGGTGCTTTTCTCGGCTGACGGCTTCGGCAAGTTCGGCGCCCTTGACGTACAGGAGGATTGGGCCTGTGAGGCACGCCGTTACTATATCGGCATTGTTGGTAAATACGGTGCACAGGTGCAAAGTCTCCTTAAAAAGGCCGCAGGTCTTGATATTGAAATTATCTGCCCTCTGCACGGACCGGTGCTTAGTGAGAACTTAGGCTACTATTTAAACCTTTATAACACCTGGTCAAGCTACGTTCCGGAGGAGGAAGGAATTGTTATTGCCTATACCTCGGTTTACGGAAATACTAAAAAGGCGGTTATGCGGCTTGCAGAAAGCCTGAAGGCCAATGGCTGTCCCAAGGTTGTTGTTAACGACCTTGCCCGTTGCGATATGGCCGAGGCTGTGGAGGATGCCTTCCGTTACAGTAAGCTTGTTCTTGCAACCACTACCTACAATGCGGAAATTTTTCCCTTTATGCATCAGTTCATAACCAACCTTACCGAGCGTAATTTCCAGAACAGAACTGTCGCCTTCATTGAAAACGGAAGCTGGGCACCCCTTGCCGCTAAGGTTATGAAGGGTATGCTTGAGGAAAGCAAAAATTTAACCTATACCGATACCACCGTTACTATACACTCCGCCCTTAACGAGGAAAGCTCAAAGCAACTTAACACCCTTAGTGAGGAGCTGTGCCGTGAGTATCTTGCTCAGCAGGATTCCACCGCCAATAAAAACGACCTTTCCGCACTTTTCAATATAGGCTACGGATTGTACGTTATTACCTCTAACGACGGTAAAAAGGATAACGGCCTTATAGTAAATACCGTTACTCAGGTTACCAATACCCCCAACAGAATAGCCGTTACAATAAATAAGGAAAACTATTCTTATCATATAATCAAGCAAACGGGCATAATGAATATAAACTGTCTTACTACCGAAGCCCCCTTTGCCGTGTTTGAGAAATTCGGATTTGTCAGTGGTAGAAATGTGGATAAATTTGCCGACTGTGAGCCCCTGCGCTCCGATAACGGACTTGTGTTCCTGCCACGTTATATAAATTCCTTTATGTCCTTAAAGGTTGAATCCTTTGTGGATCTTGACACTCACGGAATGTTTATCTGCTCGGTAACCGAGGCAAGGGTGCTGTCCGATAAGGAGACCATGACCTATACCTACTATCAGGACAACGTTAAACCCAAGCCCGAAACTGATGGTAAAAAAGGCTTTGTATGTAAAATCTGCGGCTACGTTTACGAGGGTGATACTTTACCTGACGATTTTGTTTGCCCCTTATGTAAGCACGGCGCCGCCGACTTTGAAGAAATTAAGTGAGGTGAAAATAAATGAAATACGTATGCGACGTATGCGGCTGGGAGTATGATGAGGCTCTGGGCGACCCCGATAACGGAATCGAGCCCGGCACCAAGTTTGAGGACCTTCCCGAGGATTTCGCTTGCCCCCTTTGCGGAGTTGGTAAAGAGGATTTCTCCGCCGAGGAATAGTATGTAATATTAAACACGGAAGAGCTTATGCTCTACCGTGTTTTTTGTATAACGAAAACCACGCGATAGTCGCGTGGTTCAAAAGAGGTTAACCGATGAACAAAACAAAATCCTCCATTTGTGTTAAAATAGTAGTGACCTGCCAGTCATACAAAACACAAATGGAGGATTTATAAATGAAAAAAGAAGAAATCAGTACAAATAGTTTAGCACACACGAAATGGAATTGCAAGTACCACATAGTTTTTGCGCCAAAGTATCGTGTAGGTTTACAATAGATGTGTTACAGTAAGGAATAAAAAATAAGTGACGAATGGAAAATCCTGTGTTACAGTTAAGTTGCTGAGACAAAACAGACAGGAGGATTAACCATTCGTCATGAAAACTGTAACACAAACTATGCTGTATCGTCAAGCATTAATTAAATATTCTATGAAATACGGTGTAACAAAAGCTGCAATCAGATATAAAACTAATCGGCAATATATCTACCGTTGGCAGAAAAGATATGACGGAACGTTGCAATCATTAGCAGATAAATCACATAGACCTCATCATCACCCAAACGAGCATACTGCTGACGAATTAAAACTAATTGCAGATATGCGCAAAAGAAACGCT
>JAZSEH010000047.1:0-18725 GCA_045531585.1 Acutalibacteraceae bacterium | reverse complement strand
ATTGGAAGAACTTCTAAACCGCCTATCTTTGTACCATGCAATTCCGGATTCTGATCAAAAATACCTTTGAAAATAAAACCTCTTCTGGCAAAATTATTGTAATTTAAAAGTGCCTGTCCCAAATTTCCCGCTCCGATAATGATGAGTTGGTGCTTTTGGTTAAGTCCGAGAATATTACCGATTTCACTGTACAAATATTCCACATTATATCCATAGCCCTGCTGACCAAAACCGCCAAAGCAATTAAGGTCCTGCCTTATCTGGCTTGCAGTAAGCCCCATACGCTGGGACAATTCTTTAGAGGATATGCGCGTCATTCCTTGTGATTTAAGCTCGCCTAAAAATCTGTAATAACGGGGAAGCCGCTTAATTACAGAGGGCGAAATACTCTGTGAATACACAATGTCGCCTCCTAATAAAATTACAGTTTATTATCTCAAATTTAATGCTCTTTGTCAACCTAAAAATTTTTTAAAATTTTTTTAAAAAAAGTATTGACAAATGAGAGGATTTTGATATAATAAAAACAGTAATCATTACTATTTTTAAAAGGAGACGATGATGGCTAACTATTCAAGACAGCGAGAAGCGGTTTTACAGGTGCTTTCGGGCACAAAAACCCATCCCGGTGCCGCTTGGGTTTATGAGGAAACGCGAAAGCTTATTCCAAATATAAGCCTTGGCACGGTATACAGAAATCTTTCAAACCTTCAGCAAAGCGGAAAGATAGTAAGTCTTGGCGTTTTTGCAGGGATTGAGCGGTTTGATGCCGACGTAAGTGAGCATCTGCATTTTTACTGTAAGCGCTGTCATTCAATATTGGACGTTTCGGCAATCGGCCTTATACCGTATAAAGCAGTGGAGCAGGAGCTGAACGTGCAGATAGAATCCGCCACCTGTGTCTTTGAAGGAATATGTAGTGATTGTAAAAATTGCTAAATTAAAAATTTTATTATTATGGAGGAAAAAATTATGAAAAAATGGGTTTGCAGTGTATGTGGTTACGTTCATGAGGGAGATACTCCTCCCGCAAATTGCCCCCAGTGCCGTGTTCCTGCTGAAAAGTTCAATGAGCAGGCAGGGGAGAAGACCTGGGCTGCTGAGCACGTTGTAGGCGTAGCCAAGGGCGTTGATGAAAGAATTATCGAAGGCCTTCGCGCCAATTTTGAGGGCGAGTGCTGTGAGGTTGGTATGTACCTTGCAATGGCACGTGTTGCTCATAGAGAGGGTTATCCCGAAATCGGTCTTTATTGGGAAAAGGCCGCTTATGAGGAGGCAGAGCACGCTTCCAAGTTTGCCGAGCTTTTAGGTGAGGTTGTAACCGATTCCACAAAGAAGAATCTTGAGCTTCGTGTAGATGCCGAGAACGGCGCAACCGCAGGCAAGACCGAGCTTGCAAAGCTTGCTAAGGAGCTTGGCCTTGACGCTATCCACGATACCGTTCACGAAATGGCCCGCGATGAAGCTCGTCACGGCAAGGCATTTGAGGGTCTCCTCGCTCGTTACTTCAAATAAGCGAAAAACCGCATAAAATAAGGGGTTTCAGGACATCCACCGCTTTGGTGGGTGTCCTTTTCTTTTGCAATAAAATTGATGATAGGGGCTGTAAAAAAACAAAGTTTATTAAAAACTTAAAATACAAATAAAATAAAATGAAAAATCTGCAATAAAAGGATAGAAAAGCCCTTTCGTTGCAGATTTTTATGTTTATAAATATATTAGACAGATAAATTATAGTTTGAAGATGTTACCTCGGAGGCCTTCCCCGTCCGGGGACGGCCTCCTAAACCGCAAATTTGCCCGATAACCCACAATTTATCGCACGGCTGTTTTTTTACAGCCCCTTAAAAAGAATATAAAAAATTATGTTTTAGGCGGTGTGTGTATCGCAAGGTATAATACAAAATTGATTTAATCTTAGAAGTTTGTGAATATATGTTGAAAAATATGATTTTATGTGGTAAAATGCTTTTGGAATAAGGTGAACCTATATAAAGGTAGGCGGTTAGCCCTTTGATTTTTCAGAACATTAACAAAACGGCTTAAAAAAAGAGGGTTATGCTATACTGTACATATAATATAGTGATTTTAGCAAATCCAGATTCAAAGGGGGAACTTTAATTGAAAAAGTTATTAGCAATCATATTCATATTGGTCCTTGTCCTCAGCTTAGTGGGCTGTGTAGACACTTCAAAAGATAACTCAGGCAAAACCGATAAAACTGCCGCCACAACCCCCAATACTGCAACATCACAAACACAAAAAACACCCGAGATAATAAATCCCACTGATGTGGAAATTCCCGACTCGTACGATGAACAATGGGCTCTCCTATACAAAGTGTTTGTTCCTATTGCAGGCGAAAAGGTTGAACGCGATTGGAAGACCGTTGACGCATTCATCAATACTGCTGGGTATAAGTGTATAGTAGATGAAGGAACCTTTAGTATTATCGACCCATATCGCGAAGGAAGTTATATCGACGGTATGTTAACTAATGAAAATGGTTATATTGAAATTTGCGATATATATTACAACATTCAAATAGCAGAAAAGAATTATAAATCCGGTGCTGATTGGTATAAGAATACTCGATATTTAATTGAAGTAGACGAAATTTCCCAAACTTCCACCGAGGTAGCTTCTTTATCGAAGGTTGTAGAGTACATTAGAGGCACTGAAAAATAATGTGATTTTATTTTTCATAGCACACCTCGTAAATTTTGAATTCTTTTGATTAATCGCACTATATTTATTAATGAAAGTCAACGTATCAAAATGATTAAATATTGAACTTGTTTCTTTCTTATAGTTTTCCTCATATCAAAATTTTCTATAACACAGAAACAGTTTTAGTGTGTGTCAAAGTGTGTAATTTTCAAAAAAGTGGCTTAAATACTGTTTTTTTGAGCATTTTTCGTGATGAAGCTCGTCACGGCAAGGCTTTTGAGGGACTTTTAAACCGTTATTTTAAGTAATATCCGATTGAAAAATCACCTGAGATGTGCTATCATAACGGTAGCACATCTTTTGTTTTGGGGTGAGTATATGAGAAAGATTATTTTACCAAAGTTTTCAAAAATTACCTTTATTATTTCGGGTATATTATTTTGTGCTTATCTTTTAATTAGAATTTTAGTTGCATTTAATATTTACATATACTTATTCAAAGTAGGTGTAGAAGTAATAAACCCAATTATCATAGTGCTTGGTGTTGTGCTTTTAATAAGTGCGATGGCTGTATTATTTTATAAAAACACCAAACATAAAACTTTGGTTGTATTAGCCACAACAATATTTTCTTTCTTTACTTTAATTTATTTATCATTATTTTTCCTATTTACTATGGATGCCACATATTTTGAATACACTTCCGATGATAAAAGACACAATATTGTAGTAAATGAAGGTTCTTTTCTTCTTTCAGGCTATGGCGACATTTACGAAAAAACATCTTTTTGCACTATGAAAAAAGTAGGCGACTACACTACTGATGATGGTTTTCGCCCGTTTACCAACGATGCTTTTTACTTTATTTGGAATGGGAATGATTTTGAATTGCACCACTCATTTTATGGAAGTCTAGACGAAGAATATAGCGTTGTTAAAATGAAATACGCAAAATAGTTTTTGTGTGATAAAAGTGGGATTTTTGAAAATTCAACAACAAAGCCCTTTATTCAAGCGGTTTTCGGGCATAGTATCAAGACGGTTGCACATCTTTTTTTGGGGTGATTTGGTGAAAAAGTTAAAAAAATATATTTATCCCGTTGTCTTTCCTTTAACCTTCTTAATCCTTTACGCAGTTTTTTTGATTTTACTTAGTAATGTATTTTCTTTTCCGAACGGAAGCTATGCGCCGGCTGCTTTGGCGGTATTGTTTCTTTTGGCGTGGCTTGCAATTGCACTACCGATTTACGGCATAAGGTATAGTAAAATAATTATTGAAGAAAAATTCAAATTTTTGTTTTGCGCCTATAATTCTTTATTTAACATAGTACCTTATACGTTGCCTTTTGATTTACGAGGCGAAACAAGACTTATTGTCTACCTTGTGCTTTGGACATTGGTTTGGAATTTTCTTCCTCTGGTTTGCCGTATAATTTCCCGTAAAGAAATAGAAAGAGATGCAAAAAAAGAAGCACAGAAATAACGTGGCAGAGTATAATTTTAACAGCCTCCGTACAACGGGTGTTTTTTACCATTGTTCAGTATCACTTTAATTTATAATAAAAAATTTACATAGCTTTCCTCAGTACGATGACCAATTAAAGAGAAATAAATTAAGGGATTGGTTTTTAAAACTGATAGGTAAGGATGATATGGATTGAATTACCCATAATTTATTCTTGCAAAAATTTAAGAGATATGCTGTTATGATACAGCATATCTCTTTTTAGTTTATTACGGGAATATTATCATATCGTCGTCGTTTTCCTCAGGCTCGCTTCGTTTGGCAACAGGCTTTTTTGCCTTTTTGCGATAGAAAATAAAGAACCAAACAAGGAAACCGACTCCTGCAAGCAGCAGAACTATAAGCACAATAACCAGAACAATAAGTCCCGTGTTATCCTCCTTAACCGTTACGTTGGTTTCGTTCATCATCTCTGCAACAACAAAGATTGAAAAATGAGGAATTTCTGCGGTAATGGTGTGTGTCTTTTTATCTACTATAGAATGGAGCTCCTCGGTTTTGCCGTCATCGGAAATATGTATAACTGCAAGCTTGGTTATTTCATAACCTTCGGGAATGGAGAAAACTGCGGTAACAGTGCCGTTGGGCTGAACAGCCATACCTGCATTCGCCGCGGCTATGTTATATGCGGTGAAGCGGTTTGCCTTGCCGTCAAGGGCGGATTTTGCAGTATCATATGCAATGCCGTCCTCTATAAGTGTAATGGAGAATGCGGTGTTTTCGGGGAACACGCCCTCAGCCGCCTTAAGCTCCACACCGGATATTTTAGCAACGGTGTTTACCTGTATTACGGAGGGAACGGAATTTTCCTCCTTTGAGGAGGTAACGCCCGAGGAAGTGCTTGAGGAAATTGAGGCTAAACCGCTTGAGGTTTCGCTTGTGTCACTTTCGGTGCTTGAGGTATCCTCAGGGGTAGAGGTAACAGCATCGCCCGGTTTAATTATACCATCGGGAAGGCCTGCAACCTTAACTGCCGAGTAGTATTTTATCTGTGAGTTAATATAGGTAACGGTATACTTCATCCATTCCTGTGTGGGGGTGTAATATAGTGTTTTTTCGGGCAATTGCTCTTCGAAATAATCCTTGCCTTCTGTACCTTCAGGCTTTTGGTTTTCTAATTTGCGAAGATTCAAATAAACCTCATACTTATCGCCCCGTTCAATATATCCTTCAAGAAAATATACCTGTTTGTCACTCATAACATTGGTGATAGGAATAACGTACTTACTGCCGTTGAATACGGGAGAATCAGTGCTTTCTGTAACCAATTCACCATCGCTGTAATATAGTGAACGGATATTGTTTATTGTTGTTGACGAGGTATTAAACCAGAAATTCACCTCGTTTTCATAATCACTTGACGGAACGTAAATAAATCCACCTTCATTTGAATACTCATTGCTTTGAATGAGGGAATTAGAAACGTATCTATGTATTATTTTTTCTGAGAAGCCATATTCATTTTCAAGCCCATTGTTATAACAGGCCTCAAACCACTCAATTACTTCAAAATTCTCGCAAAGATTTCTCTCCTGCGCCGATACGCCTGTTGCAAACATACCCAGCAACAATACAAAACAAAGCACCAAACCTAATAACCTTTTCATTAAACCGTCACCTCGATAAGTTATGTAACTATTATACAGTTTTTGTTCCCCTGTGTCAATTATATTCTATTTGTTATTTATATAAAAATATTGTATAATTATGTCAGTAAAAATCGAAAGGAGAGCGCCTGATGATACGGAAAGCCACCCCACGGGATTTACCCGTAATACTTGAAATATATGCTTATGCAAGGGCATTTATGGCAAAAAACGGAAATCCCAATCAGTGGAAAAACGTAACGCCCCAAAAGGAGCTTCTTGTAGAGGATATAAGCCTTGGACGCCTTTACGTTATAGAGGAGGATGAGAAAATCCTCGGCGTTTTCTTTTTTGATATAGGTGAGGACCCCACCTACAAAATAATTACAAAGGGTCATTGGCTAAATGATGAGCCCTACGGCGTTATTCATCGAGTAGCAGCAGCCGAGGGCACCAAGGGTGTTCTTAAGAGGTGCTTTGATTTTTGCCGTCAAAAAATAACACATCTTAGAATAGATACCCACGAGGATAACAAAATAATGCAGCACCTGCTTGCTAAATACGGCTTCTCAAGGCGCGGAATAATATTTTTAAGCAACGGGGAGGAGCGCATCGCCTACGAATATACAGAGGGAGAATAATATTGCTTTTGGTTGGGCTTTTTGCAGGCTGAAATTTTTTATAAATACTTGAAAATCACCTTGTGCTAATGTATAATTGGGCCGAGGTGATTTTTCTATACCGAAAAACAGAAAGGGGATAATAAAATGAAACTTGAAGGAGCAAAAATTAATTTCCTAGGTGACAGTATTACCGAGGGCCACGGCACAAGTGCAGTTGATAAGATTTTTCACGCCGTGCTTAAAAAGAATGCAGGCCTTGCGGAGGCCCGAAATTACGGTATAGGCGGTACGCGCTTTGCTTTGCAAACGGGAACCGAGCAGCGCCCTAAGGATAACTGGGTAGACGTAAACTCCTTCTGTGAGCGGTTTGATAAAATGGATAACGATGCCGATGCAGTAGTTGTGTTCGGCGGCACCAACGATTATGGTCACGGCGATGCTCCTATGGGTACCTTTGAGTGCAGAACTCCTGATACCTTTTACGGCGCCTGCCATTACCTTTTCAGCAGCCTTATAAAGAAATATTTTGGCAAGCCTATTGTTATTATGACCCCTCTCCACCGTTCATGTGAATACAGAAAAGAAGGCTATGAGAAAAAAGGCTACCATACCCTGAAGGAATACGTTGACGTTATAAGAGAGGTTGCCGAGTACTACTCCCTGCCTGTACTTGACCTTTATAAGGAGAGCGGAATTCAGCCTGAAATTCCCGAGATAAAGGAAGCCTATATGCCGGACGGCCTTCATCCCAGCGATAAGGGAAATGAGATAATTGCAGATAAACTGCAGAAATTTCTTGAAAGGCTGTAAAAATGAATTCTATTGAAAAAGCAACAAGGTTTATTGAGAAATATTTTTTCAATAAAAAAACCTGCCTGATATATGATTTTCGTATAAACAAATATAAAAACGCCTGGTATCATCTGCCTTCTCCCGAAAAAATAAATAACGATGACCCCAATCCCTGCGGCTGGGGAACAGGTATGGAGGATGGTGTGCTCAGCGGCGGTACCGTCCTTGATGCCATTGTTGCCGATTATAACGTAACGGGGGAAGCCTCCCTTAAAGCAATCGCAGATAAGCTTTTTAAAGGTATGATGCTTTGTGCAGATTGCGGCAAAACACACGGCTTTATAGCCCGTGCAGTATCTCCCAAGGACGGGGTAAGCCACTATACCGATACCTCACGTGATCAGTATACACACTGGGTATACGCCGCCATTCGTTTGTATAATTCACCGCTGTGTGACAATGGGCAAAAGGCCCATATCCGCCGTGTGCTTGTTGCCTTGGCAGAGCGTTGTGAGACCAACGTTACAAAGGAAAATGATTATAATATTTTAAGGGATGACGGCAAAAAAGGTCTTGTGGGTAAAATGTGGGGAGATATAGGTCCCCACGAATATCTGCGCCTGCCAATGTTTTATCTTGCGGCATACCACGCGTCAGGGGATGAGCACTGGAAGGAAGCGTGCCTTAAATACCGTGATGAGGCGCTGGAAAAAAGCAAGCCCCACGACCCCACAAGGCACCGCGGCTATGTGACCTTACAGCTGCAGTATTCCTTACGCCTTATGTATGACCTGAGTGATGATGCTGCCTTTAAAACCAAATGTGCATCCCTTATGGAAAAATATGCCGTTTATTCCGAAAAGGCAGCCCTTGAAAACGGTAGGCATATGATAGAAAGCGTGGATAAAAAAGAATGGAGCTTCCGTTACAAACGCTGGAACAGGGTAGAGAAAATGTATGACGGCGGAGAGCTTGACGGTAAGCGGTATATGAATCCTAATCAAAGCGAGCTAAAGGAAAACAGAGCGCTTTATCCCATACGGGAGATAGGGGAGTATGCAAGCGTTGCCGCACTTTGCCCAAAGCGCAGGGTGAATGAAAAGCTTCTCGGCGTACTTGAAAGCCTTGCGGAAAAAATAGATTATAAAAATCATTATACCTATGCTCCAATGCTTTTGGTAAGCGGATATAAGCTATGTCTTGAAAATTTAAAATGAGGAAGGATATTCCTTCCTTATTTTTTTATTTATATACTATAAATTGGAATCTTGCCCTTGACGAAAACACAAAATATAGTGTATAATAATACTATCTATGAGCATATATCTTTTTTAAGGAGTAGGTCAAATGCCCACTAAAACAGCGGAATATACAAACGAAAGCATTGAAAAGCTTGAAGGCCCCGATAAGGTCCGTAAACGCCCGGGAGTAATTTTCGGCTCTGACGGACTTGATGGTTGCTCTCATTCGGTTTTTGAGATAGTTTCAAACTCCATTGACGAGGCACGCGAGGGCTACGGTAATAAAATAGTAGTAACCAAGTATTCCGATAATTCTTACGAGGTACAGGATTTCGCCCGCGGCGCTCCTGTTGACTTTAATACCAAGCAGAACTGCTATAACTGGGAACTGCTTTTCTGTGAGCTTTATGCAGGCGGTAAGTATAACACCAACTCAGGCACCAACTATGAGTATTCCATAGGTCTTAACGGATTGGGTCTTTGTGCCACACAGTTTGCAAGTGAGTATATGGAGGCCGAAATCAAGCGTGACGGTTTTAAATACAATCTCCGCTTTGAAAAAGGCTACAACGTAGGCGGCCTTCAGAAGGAACCCTATGCAGGCAGAGATACGGGTACCAAAATAAAATGGCGTCCCGATATTTCGGTATTTACCGAAATTAATATCCCTGCAGAGGAGCTTAAGGATACCCTGCGCCGTCAGGCAATTGTTAATAAAGGACTTCTTTTTGTTTTCCGTGAGCAGGTGGGCTCCCGCTTTGAAACAAGTGAATTCGTTTATAAAAACGGTATAGAGGAATACCTGCAGGAGTTTACGGGTGAGGAAAAGCTTACCTCCATTCAAACCTGGTCAGGTGAGAGGCGAGGCCGTGACCGTGACGACCGTCCCGAGTATAACGTTAAAATTAATGCTTCACTGTGCTTCTCAAACAACCACAGAATGCTGGAGTATTATCATAACTCCTCCTGGCTTGAAAACGGCGGCGCTCCCGATAAGGCTGTACGCAGTGCCTTTGTTTTCCAGATAGATAACTATATTAAGCAGGCAGGAAAATACAAGGCCAACGAAAGCAAGATAACCTTCTCCGACGTTCAGGAGAGTCTTGCCATAGTAACAAACTGCTTCTCCACCATAGCCTCCTATGAAAACCAGACCAAAAAGTCGGTTACCAATAAATTTATTTACGAGGCTATGAACGAGTTCTTGCGCCATCAGCTTGAGGTTTACTTTATAGAGAATAAGGCGGAGGCCGACAAAATTGCCGACCAGATACTTATAAACAAGCGTAGCCGTGAGCGAAGTGAGCGTGAACGCCTGAATCTTAAAAAGACTCTGCAAACGGGAAATACTATGATTGACCGTGTTCAGAAGTTTGTTGATTGTCGCACAAAGGATATTGAAAAGCGTGAGATATTTATAGTTGAGGGTGATTCGGCTTTAGGCTCCTGTAAGCTTGCCCGTGACCCTGATTTTCAGGCTATTATGCCTGTACGCGGTAAGATACTCAACTGCCTTAAGGCAGAGTATGAAAAGGTATTTAAAAGTGAGATTATTACCGACCTTATAAAGGTGCTTGGCTGCGGCGTTGAGGTTAAAAGCAAGGCGAATAAGGACCTTTCAACCTTTAACCTTGATAATCTGCGATGGAATAAGGTTATAATCTGTACCGATGCTGACGTTGACGGCTTCCAGATAAGAACCCTTATTCTTACTATGATTTACCGTGTAATGCCCACCCTTATAAACGAGGGTAAGGTGTATATTGCCGAAACACCTCTTTACGAAATAACCACTAAGGATATGACCTATTTCGCCTACGACGAAAATGAAAAAGCCGAAATTTTGGGCAAAATAGGGGATAAAAAGTATTCTATTCAGCGTTCAAAGGGACTTGGTGAAAACCAACCTGATATGATGAATCTTACCACTATGAATCCTGAAACCCGTCGTCTTATTAAGGTTATGCCAAGCGATGCACAGAAAACAAGCGATATGTTTGACCTGCTTCTCGGTGATAATCTTCAGGGCAGAAAGGATTACATTGCCGATTACGGATATATGTATATCGACGATGCCGACCTTAGTTAATTATATTTCATATTTGTAGGGGACGACGTCCCGTAATCAATTTAACAATAAATTATAGGAGAAACGAAAATAAATGGCTCCGAGAAAGAAAACAGTTAATAAACCAAAAGTACAGGCCAATACCGATAAAACCTATATTGCAGGTGCAGGTCTTACGGTGGAACAGCCTATTGTTACCACCCTTGAAACCAACTATATGCCTTATGCAATGAGCGTTATCGTATCCCGCGCCATTCCTGAAATAGACGGCTTTAAGCCATCCCACAGAAAACTGCTTTATACTATGTATATGATGGGACTTTTAAATGGCTCAACCATTAAATCTGCCAATATTGTAGGTAGAACAATGCAGCTTAATCCCCACGGTGATGCGGCTATATATGAGACTATGGTGCGATTGTCCGAAGGCTATCAGGCACTTTTACACCCCTATGTAGCATCAAAAGGCTCCTTTGGTAAGGCCTATTCCCGTGATATGGCATATGCCGCCTCCCGTTATACCGAGGCAAAGCTTGCACCTATTGCATCTGAGCTTTTTGCTGATATTGATAAGGATACTGTGGATTTTGTAGACAACTACGATGCAACCCTTAAGGAACCCACACTTTTTCCCGTAACCTTTCCGTCGGTGCTTGTAAATGCCAATACGGGTATAGCAGTTGGTATGGCAAGCTCCATTTGTCCCTTTAACCTTGCGGAGGTTTGCAAAACCACCATTGAGTTTATTAAGGATGAGGACATAAACGTTGCCGATACTCTGCTTGCTCCTGATTTTCCCATAGGCGGTCAGCTTTTATATGACCGCAGCGAAATGGAGAAGATATACGAAAGCGGTCGCGGTAGCTTTAAGGTTCGGGCGGTTTATTCCTACGATAAGTCCGAAAACTGTATTGATATAACCGAAATACCACCCACCACTACAAGTGAGGCTATTATCGAAAAGGTTCTTGAACTTGTAAAGGCTAAGAAAATAACCGAAATAAACGATATCCGTGATGAAACTGGTCTTAACGGCCTTAAAATTACCATCGATCTAAAGCGCGGTATTGATCCTGACCGCTTTATGAAAAAACTCTTTAAAGCAACCCCGTTACAGGATAGCTTTGCCTGCAACTTTAATATTCTCATTGCAGGCTCACCCAGAGTTATGGGTGTTAAGGAGATAATAAGTGAATGGGTGGCCTTCCGCCGCGAGTGTGTTCGCCGCCGCGTTTATTTTGACCTTACCAAGGCCAAGGACAAGCTTCACCTTTTAAAGGGTCTTGAAAAAATCCTGCTTGATATTGATAAAGCAATAAAAATAGTCCGTGAGACCGATGAGGAAAAGGAAGTTGTTCCCAACCTTATGATCGGTTTTGGTATTGACGAGGTACAGGCCGAGCACGTTGCCGAAATAAAGCTGCGCCATTTAAACCGTGAGTATATCTTGAAGCGCCTTGACGAGATAGAAAATCTTGAAAAGAGCATTGCCGAAATGGAGGATATATTAAACAGCCGCAGTAAAATAGCTCGCATTATCATTAAGGAGCTTGAAGAGGTTATAAAGAAGCACGGTAAGGAGCGCCGCACCGTTATCATTTCTGCCGAGAGTGAGGACGACGCAAAGGAAGAGGAGATTGTTGACGATTCTCCCGTTACCCTGTTCTTCAGTAAGGAAGGTTACTTTAAAAAGATAACTCCTCAGTCCCTTAGAATGAGCGGTGATCAAAAGTTCAAGGAGGGGGATGAACTTTCTCAAACCGAGGAGGCCACCAACGCCCACGAGCTTCTGTTCTTTACCGACAAGTGTCAGGTATATAAGACCCACGTAAATGATTTTGCCGACGGTAAGGCAAGCGTTCTGGGAGATTATATTCCCTCAAAGCTTGAATTCGATTCAGGTGAGAGTGCAGTATATATGGTATCCACAAGGGATTACAAGGGTTATATGCTATTTGTGTTTGATAATGGTAGAGTAGCCAAGGTGCCCTTAAGCGCTTATCAGACAAAGAACAATCGTAAAAAGCTTATAAATGCTTATTGCGAGAAATTTGCCCTGCACACCATTATATATCTGCCTGAGGATTCTGACGTGCTGCTTACCTCTACAAACGGCAGAAAGCTGCTTGTATCCACAGGTGCAATTGCCGCAAAGACCACTAAAAACAACGGCGGTGTAGCGGTTATGACCCAGCGCAAGGGCCAGCGAATCTATTCTGCGGCACTTTATACAAAGGGAACTATGGATAACGAGCACAGATACCGTACCCGTAATCTGCCTGCCGCAGGCGCACTTCCCCAAAAGGGTATAGCCGAACAGGCAAAGATGGACATATAACAAAAGCCGCCCGAAAAACCTTCGGGCGACCCAGTCTATCGGCTGCAAACGCTTTGTTTTTTACTTCCTTGCCGATGACAGTATTACTATTTGCGGAAAATGCAATTATATTACAGGAAGTATTTGACAAATTTATTTTTTAGTATTATCATATACCAGTATTAAACCCTTAGGAGGAATAACAATTGGCAAAGGAACTTGCAAAAACCTACGACCCTAATGAGGTTGAGGACAGAACCTATAAATTCTGGCTTGATGGCGGCTTTTTTCACGCTGTAGCGGATGATGAAAAGGAGCCCTTCACCATTGTAATACCACCACCAAACATCACAGGTCAGCTTCATATGGGCCACGCCCTTGACGAGACCCTGCAGGATATTCTTATACGTTTTAAGCGAATGCAGGGAAAGGCCGCTTTATGGATGCCCGGTACCGATCACGCATCCATTGCAACCGAGGCAAAAATAGTTGAGGCAATGCGTGCGGAAGGGCTAACCAAGGAAGACCTTGGCCGTGAGAAATTTCTTGAAAGAGCCTGGGCTTGGAAGGAAAAATACGGCGGCAGAATTATCGAACAGCTTAAAAAACTTGGCTCCTCCTGTGACTGGGAGCGTGAGCGCTTTACTCTTGACGAAGGTTGCTCCAAGGCTGTTCGTGAGGTTTTTGTGCGCCTTTATGAAAAAGGCCTTATCTACAGGGGTGAGCGCATAATTAACTGGTGCCCACACTGTAAGACCTCCATTTCAGATGCCGAGGTTAGCTATAGCGAAAAGCAGGGAAGCTTCTGGCACCTTCGTTATCCTGTAAAGGATAGCGATGAGTTTGTGGAGCTTGCTACTACCCGTCCTGAAACCCTTCTTGGCGATACTGCCGTTGCGGTTAATCCTGAGGACGAGCGCTATAAGCACCTTGTTGGTAAAACCGTTATTCTGCCCCTTGTTGGCAGAGAAATTCCCGTTGTTGCCGATTCCTACGTTGAAATGGATTTTGGTACAGGTGTTGTTAAAATTACTCCTGCACATGACCCTAACGACTTTGAGGTAGGGCTTCGCCACAATCTCCCTGTTATAAACGTTATGACCGAGGATGCTCATATTAACGAAAACGGCGGCAAATACTGCGGTCTTGAACGCTATGAGGCAAGAAAGGCAATTGTAGCTGACTTGGAGGAGCAGGGCTATCTTGTTAAAATTGAACCTATGGTTCATAACGTTGGCTCCTGCTACCGCTGTGACAGCACTGTTGAGCCTTATATCTCCAAGCAGTGGTTCGTTAAAATGGAACCCCTCGCAAAGCCTGCCGTTAAAGCAGTAAAAGAGGGAGATATTACCCTTATTCCTGCCCGCTTTGAAAAGACTTATTATAATTGGATGGAAAACATTAAGGATTGGTGTATTTCCCGTCAGCTTTGGTGGGGTCACCGTATCCCTGCCTGGTACTGCGAGGATTGCGGCGAGGTTATCGTTTCCCGTGAGGATGCAACCGTTTGTCCCAAGTGCGGCAGTACCCACCTTAAACAGGATGAGGATACCCTTGATACCTGGTTCTCCTCAGCCCTTTGGCCCTTCTCAACACTTGGCTGGCCCGAGGACAATAAGGACCTTAAGTATTTCTATCCCACCGATACTCTTGTTACCGGCTACGACATTATATTCTTCTGGGTTGCCCGTATGATATTCTCGGGCCTTGAGTACACAGGCGTTGCTCCCTTTAAAACCGTTCTGTTCCACGGTATTGTCCGTGATGCACAGGGCAGAAAAATGTCCAAGTCCCTTGGCAACGGTATTGACCCATTGGTTGAAATTGAAAAATACGGCGCCGACGCTCTGCGCTTTACCCTTGCAACAGGTAACAGCCCGGGTAATGATATGCGCTATTCGCCTGACCGTGTTGAGGCAAGCCGTAACTTTGCAAATAAAATTTGGAATGCGGCCCGTTTCCTCCTTATGAATCTTGAGGATGAAAAGGAAATGCCTCTGCCCGAAAACCTTGCCCTTGAGGATAAGTGGATACTTTCTAAGTACAATACCCTTGTAAGGGATGTTACCGATAACCTTGAAAAGTATGAGCTTGGACTTGCCGTTCAAAAGCTTTACGACTTTATTTGGGACGTATTCTGCGATTGGTATATTGAGGTTGCAAAGTCCCGTCTGTCAATGGAAAAGCATATGGCCGACGGCGCACGTGCGGTTCTTGTTTACGTATTCAGCGGCGTTCTTAAACTGCTTCATCCCTTTATGCCCTTTATAACTGAGGAAATTTGGCAGTCTCTGCCCCATAGCGGTGAGTCCATTATGGTTGCAAGCTGGCCCGTTTATGACGAAAAGCTTAATTTTTCTCAGGATGAGGTTGAGTTTGAGCGTATTATGCAGGCCATACGCGCCATCCGTAACCGCAGGGCTGAAATGAACGTACCTCCCTCACGTAAGGCTAAGGTGTGCGTTGCTACCGATTTTGAGGATACCTTCAACGTTAGCGCTCCCTATCTTTGCAAGCTTGCCTCTGCCTCTGAGGTTGAGGTTGCCGCAAGTGCTGAAACCTTTGACCTGCCCGATGCAGTTCAGGTTGTTACCGATTCCGCAACCATTTATATTCCTATGAATGAACTGGTTGATTTCGAAGCAGAGCTTAAACGCCTTGAGCGTGATATGGAAAAAACCCTTAAGGATAAAGAGTTTTTTGAGAAAAAGCTTAATAATCCGGGCTTTGTTGCCAAGGCACCCGAAAAGGTTGTTGCCGAGCAACGCGAGCAGCTTGAAAAGGTTCTTGCCAAGGTAGCACTCCTTGAAGAAAGCATTGCCAAAATTAAAGCACAAATCTAAATTTAAAAGGCGGTCTTGTTTTAAGACCGCCTTACCTATATTAAGGAAGTTTACAAATTGAATTACAGTGAAACTTTAAATTACATTCATTCTCTTTTGGTTTTCGGCTCCCGTCCGGGACTTGAGCGTATGAATGAGGTTATGGAAAAACTAAATAACATACAGGATACGCTAAAATGCATCCATATCGCAGGCACTAATGGTAAAGGCTCCACCGCCACAATGCTGAGCAACGTTTATATTGCCGCAGGTTATAAGGTGGGACTTTATATTTCTCCATATGTTATAACCTTCCGTGAGCGCATACAGGTAAACGGTCAACTTATAAGCGAGGAAGACCTCTGCAGCGTTTGCGAGCAGGTAAAAAACACCAACATAACTCTTACCGAGTTTGAATTTATAACCGCCGCCGCATTTTTATATTTTGCTCAACAAAAATGTGATGTTGTAATTCTTGAAACAGGCCTTGGCGGCAGGCTTGATGCCACTAATATAATTAAAAATCCCCTTTGCTCGGTTATAACCCATATCGCTCTTGACCATATGCAGGTGCTGGGTGATACAATAGAAAAAATAGCAGGGGAGAAGTGCGGAATAATCAAGGGCGGCGCCCCTGTTGTTACAGATTGTATGCAGGACCCTGCCGCACTCAGCGTTATAAAAAGTTATTCGCAGCACCTCACCGTTCCTGATAAAAATGATCTTGTCATACTTAACAGCGATATAACGGGCAACACTTTCATATATAAAGGCGATACCTACAAAACCACACTTATTGGAAAGCATCAGGTTAACAATGCATTAAGTGTTATAGAAACGGTAAAGGCGGCAGCTCTGCCTGTAAGCGGCAGTGCCATTAAAAAGGGGATTGAAGCTACACGCTTTGCCGCCCGTCTTGAGGTTATATCAAGCAACCCCCTTGTTGTGCTTGACGGCGCCCATAATCCTGACGGCGCGAAAGCCCTTGAGAACTTTATGAAAAATTACAGCGGAAGCATAACCGCAATTATAGGTATGATGGCAGATAAATCCTGTGATGAGGCGCTTAGCATAGCTCTACCTCATTGCAAAAATGTAATAACAGTTACGGTAAAGGAAAATCCCAGAGCCATCTCAGCAAGCGAGCTGTGCTCCATTTCAGAAAAATACTGCAGTAATTGCCTTAGCGCAGAGAATTACGACGAAGCAATAAAAAAAGCAAAGGAGCTGTGTGGGGATAATCCGCTGTTCATTTTCGGCTCATTATACCTTGCCTCCGCAATACGACCAAAGCTTATATAAATCGACAACAGAATATGACCTATATTTTAAGGACAAGCCTCTATTATATAATATGAGGCTTGTCCTTTTCATTTTTTAACAGGAGGTGTAAAAAATGTCAGTAAGAATAGACGTAACAGGTGAGGTGGTCACTGCTTTCTTGCAGGGGGAGCTGGACCATCATAATGCTAAAGAGATGCGTGAGGCTGTGGATGTAGCCATAAACCGAAATCATCCCACACTTGTAGTTTTGGATTTCTCCGATATATCCTTTATGGACAGCTCGGGAATTGGCCTTGTAATGGGTAGATATGCCCTTGCAAAAAAATACGGTGCAGCACTTCATATCAGCGGTGCAAGCGAACAGCTTTATAAAGTAATGCGTCTTGCAGGTCTTGAACGCCTTGCAAGATTAGAGAAAGGAAGTATAAAAAGTGAAAGCAAATAACAGTTTTTCCCTTACAATACCCTCAAGGTCTGCTAACGAGGCCTTTGCAAGGTCGGCGGTTGCGGCCTTTGTCACTCAGCTTGACCCTACTATAGAGGAAATAAGCGACATAAAAACAGCCGTGTCCGAGGCGGTTACTAACTGCATAGTTCACGCCTACCGTGAAACAATAGGAAAAATATACATAACCGTACAGATTTTTGCAGATAATACCGTTTGTATCAGGATAAGGGATAAGGGATGCGGCATTGCGGACATAGAGCAAGCAATGATACCTCTCTTCACCACAGCGGGCGGTGAAAGGGCAGGGCTGGGGTTTGCGGTTATGCAAAGCTTTATGGACGGCATCCGCGTTACTTCAACGGTGGGAAAGGGTACAACGGTTACCTTAAAAAAGAAGATAAGTATTCGGGTAAAGGCTGATGCGTGACAAGGAAACCTTCATTTCCGAGAACTTAGGTCTGGTACATTCTTGCTGTAAGCGCTTTGTGAAACGAGGCATCGAGTACGATGATTTGTATCAGGCAGGCTGTATGGGACTTATTAAAGCTGCAAATGGATTTGATGAGGAAAGGGGTCTCTGCTTTTCCACCTATGCCGTTCCCGTTATCTTAGGTGAGATAAAACGCCTTTTCCGTGACGGCGGTACCATAAAGGTTTCTCGTTCATTAAAGGAGCTTTCCCTTAAAGCGGTTCACACAAGGGAGCAAATGGAAAAGGAGACGGGAAGGGAGGTGACCGTGGCGGAGCTGGCCCAAAGGCTCAGCGTATCAGGTGAAGAGGTGGCAGAGGCACTTTGCGCCGCACAACCCGTTCTGTCCCTAACGGTTGAAAACGACGAGGGAAACTGTCAGCTTGATTTACCTACCCCAGGCATTGAGGAACAGTTATCTGATAGACTCGATTTGAACGTAGCTCTGTCAAGACTTCCTAAGGAGGATTCAGATATAATAAGGCTTCGTTATTTTAGAAGTCTTACCCAAAGTCAAACCGCAAAACTCCTAAATATGACACAAGTACAGGTATCGCGACGGGAAAAGAAAATCCTTGATATTTTGCGTATATATATGGAATAATTCATATAAACTGTGCCTTTTTGGGAAAGAAATGAAGATAAAAAAACGAAAAGAAAAAAATTTAAAAAAAATTGAAAAAAAGTGTTGACAAATAATTTTACCTGTGGTATTATTATCAGGCTCCCCCAAAACAGGGGGCAGCGAAACGGACCTTGAAAATTAAACAACGACCAAAAGGACCCGACGATTCTTTGAAGAGAAATCTCAAGAAGAAATCAAGGACAAAAAGAAATGCGTCAGCATTGTAGGGAACGATCTAAGTGTCGTTCCGAAGTA
>JAZSEH010000061.1:0-4611 GCA_045531585.1 Acutalibacteraceae bacterium | reverse complement strand
TTTTTCACCAACCTATTTTCATTATCGCACAAAGTGCGATATCATATCGAAGATATATCACCCGTTCTGGATAGGGACGGATATCATTGAGGCACACTTCCTTACGGAGTGTGCCTCAATGGGCAGCCCCTTTTTTCATTTCATTCTAAGTCCCTTTGGGTAGTGGTTTTTGGCTCTGCCGTCAACCACCTTAACGCCGCCAAGACTGCAGCCACGAACCGTAATCACAGCCCAGCCGTTCCGGCAGGGGGTGTCAATTTCCTCGCCGTGCAGGTAGCGCATTATCTCCTCACCGTCAGGGTCAAGGTCTATTTTCCTTTTAAAGCGGTTCCCCAACGCCATAAAAAACTGATGGTGGGGAACTATACGGTTCTTAACAACCTCACCAATGGTGACACCGCAGGAAAAGGCGGTGCCTTTTTTTATTTCAAGGTCGCCTCCAAAATAAACGGGGGTGTCCCCATACGTTTTTACAGCATCCCTTTCATAGTCCTCCAGCACGTCGTCAAGGAAATCGAAGACCGTCCTGTCGGGCACTACAGACTTCTGCTCCTTTTTATATGCAGCGGTTTTCTCGCCTTTTCGGTATAGCACCGCCATAAACTGACCTTCACCCGGACATTTGTGGGGATAAAATCTGCGGGTCAGGGAAATATTGCTGTGCCTGCAGTCTTTAAAGCAAATGCCGTCGGCCGTGCAGGCCGAAACCTTAGGGTTAACGGGTACAAGGGAAAATTCAGGATGAGCGGTAAGAAAGGCGTCCACCACCATTTCGTTTTCCTCTAATGAAAAGGTACAGGTTGCATATATAATGTAGCCGTCCTTCTTCAGGCATTTTACGGCATTTTCCAGAATCTCCGCCTGACGGGCGGCACATTTAAGAACGTTTTCCTCGCTCCACTCGGCAATGGCGGTATCATCCTTGCGGAACATACCCTCTCCTGAGCAGGGCGCATCCACCATTATCATATCAAAGGTTTCAGGAAAAACCTGGGCAAGGCGTGCGGTATCCATACAGGTGGTAACGGTGTTTTTAAGCCCCAACCGCTCAATATTGCCCGTAAGTATCCTGCAACGGTTTGGTATTATTTCGTTGGATACAAGAAGCCCCTTGTCACCAAGCTTGTTTTTAAGCTGGGTGCTTTTGCCACCGGGAGCGGCACACATATCAAGAACATACCAATCAGGGTCAATTTCAAGGCACTGGGCAGGCGCCATTGCGGCAGGCTCCTGTACATATATAATACCTGCGTGATGGTACGGATGGTTACCGGGCTTTTCACACTTGGTATAAAATCCCGTTTCACAGTAGGGAATACTGCCGCAGGAAAAGCAGTCAATTTTTTTAAAGTCCTCAACACTTATCTTTTCGGTATTCACACGAAAGGCCTTTACAGGCTCACCGTTTATGGCCTGCTCAAAGGCGGCGTAGTCGTCACCAAGCAGGGACTTCATTCGTGCGGTAAAGGCGGTGGGAAGCAGTTTCATTTTCTAATCCACCTTCATTTCGGTATAAAGCATAACGGCTGCCGCTGCGGTAACGGCGGCAGTCTCGGTACGGAGAATACGCCGTCCCAGAGAAATGGGAATTCCCCCTGCCTGAACTGCGGCGTCAACCTCTTTTTCATCAAAACCGCCCTCTGGGCCAATGAGTATGCCTATGTTCATACCTGCCTTGATTTTTGATAAAGCCTCAGCCGTGGCAAGCATACCCTCCTTACATTCGTAAGGCACAAGGAAAAGGTCAAGCTTCTTTGCCGCTTCAAGCATTTCCCCAAAGGAGAGGATACCTTCAACCTGAGGGATACAGCTTCTCTTGCTCTGCTTTGCGGCGGCTTCGGCAATAGACCTCCAGCGTGTCACCTTTGCATCCCTTTTCTTAGGCTCCACCTTAACAACGCAGCGGCTCATTTCGGTAGGGGTAATGCTATGTACCCCAAGCTCAACGCATTTTTGTATTATAAGCTCCAGCTTGTCACTCTTGGGCAGGCCCTGAAAAAGGTGTATGTTCACGGGCAACTCGGTGGACTGATAATTTTCCTCCACAATTTCGGCTATAGCACTTTCGGCTTCATAGCCTGCAAGGCGGCAAAGGTGGCTTTTACCCTCACAGCTTACAAGAAAGGTATCGCCCACGCCCATACGCAGTACGTTCTTTATATGATTCAGGTCACTGCCACATATTAAAAAGGAGTTTTTTTGCCTGAGCTTGGCATCAACAAAAAAGTTAAACATAATATCACCGTATATATGGTAACAAATTAAAAGAGAAAATGCAATGCTTTGTTTAAATCAAAAAAGGTCTGTGGACCTCCACAGACCTTTACCTATATTATTTACATCTTTTAGCAACCTCAGGCTCAAGGGTCTTCCAGAAAAGGTCGGCAATCTCCTGCATACCAAGGTCACTTGGGTGATTAAATCTGCCGTGGGTTTCCTCCCTTGTCTGGATGTCACCCAGCTCAACAAAGGGGTCGCCAAGGCGTTTTGCGGCGGCGCGTTTTTCCTCGTCCAGCACGGGGCGAATGTAAAAGCCCTGTGAATGCATAACAAAAACGTTGTCCCTGCCACCAACAAAAAGGTTGCGAAGCTTTTCGTAGGCATCTCCGAATTTAACCTCGGGATTTTCGGTTGTATCATATTCCTTGCTTACGTTTGCTCCAAAGAACATTACTATTATATCCGCCTTAAAATCAATGGCCTCTTTATAATGTGTTTCAGGGTCCATTGTGGCAAAGTTGCGCTCATAGCCTGCCACCTGTGCAATGCTGAAGGAAACGTTGGGGTCATACTTTTCCTTTATCTTTGCAACTATAAGGTGAAGGTAATCCTTCTCGGCCTCGCTTGCGGCCATACCCCAATCACCTGTCCAGCCAACCTCAGGCTTAGGTCCGTGGCGGGAAATGGAATTGCCCACAAATAAAATTTTAAGTCCGTCCTTACCTTCGCTGAAATAATCCTTTTTGTTTTGTCCCTCCGCAGGGATTATGTTTTCCTGTAAATTCTTCATAAAGCATCGCTCCTTACATAAATAATATAATATTGGGAGTGTAAAAAGTCAATGAGAAAATCTATTTTTAAAAATCTCCTTGACCTTTTGAGAAAAAAGCGTTATTATATTATAGTTAGCGAGTATATTTTTTGGCATACATATAATATAAGGAGAAAAATTATGAATTTTGAAGCAATAGCAATTGCAAATAAATTTGATATTAAGGGGACTGTTGTTTCCGCCGAAAACTATGGCTGCGGCCATATCAATGATACCTTTAAGGTAATTACCGATTCAGGAGAAAAATATCTCCTCCAGCGTATTAACACATCTATATTTAAGGATGCCAAGGCTCTTATGGAAAATATAGTTGCGGTAACTGAGTTTTTAAAGAAGAAAATTATTGCCGCAGGCGGCGACCCCATGCGTGAAACCCTTAACGTTGTTCCCACTAAGGAAGGCAAAATTTATTGTGAGGATGAAAGCGGTTGCTGGCGTATATATATATTTGTAGATGACGCCATCACACTTCAAACCGCCGAAACTCCCGAACTGTTCTATGCCTCAGCCTGTGCCTTTGGTCATTTCCAGAAGCTTTTGGCAGATTTCCCCGCACATACCCTTACCGAATCAATCCCCGATTTCCATAACACCAAAAAGCGTTTCCTTGCTTTTGAAGAGGCTGTGGAAAAGGACATTTGCGGCAGAGCCGCTTCTGTAAAAGAGGAAATTGAGTTTGTTCGTGCAAGAAAAGAATTTGCCGCAACCTTGGTTGATATGCAGGAAAAGGGCGAAATACCCCTGCGCGTTACCCATAACGATACCAAGCTTAATAACGTTATGATGGATGCCGAAACAAAACAGCCCTTAGTTGTTGTTGACCTTGACACCGTTATGCCCGGTCTTTCGGTAAACGATTTTGGTGACAGTATCCGTTTTGGTGCAACCCACGCCGCAGAGGATGAGGTTGACCTTTCCAAGGTTAATTTTGAAATTGACCTGTTTGAGTGTTATACAAAGGGCTTCCTTGGCGAGTGCGGCTCCCTTATTACCGAGGCCGAGAAGAAGATGCTCCCCGTTGGTGCTATGATGATGACCTTTGAATGTGGTATGCGCTTTCTTACCGACTATTTAAGCGGCGATACATATTTCAAGATTCACCGCGAAAACCATAACCTTGACCGTTGCCGTACACAGTTCAAGCTGGTATCCGATATGGAAAAGGCTAAGGACCAAATGGATGCTATCGTAAAAAAGTATTCTTAAAATTGTTTTAATCTATAAAGCGTGAGGGAAGTCTTTCCTTCACGCTTTTCCATTTATATAGGAAATATACTGCGCGAGGTGACCACAAACCCTTCAAAAACAATCCACACTTTGTGCCTTTTTAACAATCATAAAAATTTTTAAAAATTTTTTAAAAAAAGTGTTGACAATTGAAAAGCGTTGTGGTATTATAATCGGGCGCCCTAAAAAAAGGGCAGCGAAACGGACCTTGAAAATTAAACAACGACCAAAAGGACCCGACGATTCTTTGAAGAGAAATCTCAAGAAGAAATCAAGGACAAAAAGAAATGCGTCAGCATTGTAGGGAACGATCTAAGTGTCGTTCCGAAGTA
>JAZSEH010000050.1:0-15902 GCA_045531585.1 Acutalibacteraceae bacterium | reverse complement strand
GTTGGTGAAAAAGCGCAAATGCGCTTTTTCACGGACAAATTAACAATTGACCGTGAAATTATGTAAATAATTTCACCTAATTCATTGCAATGATGTCGGTGTAAATAATCAGAGATTATTTACATAAAACCGCTACACTTAGCGGTTTTTCGAAAAGCTTTGATTGAAAGCTTTTCGACTACCGATTATCATTATAATCAAGCCCCGTTGGTGTGTCACCAACGGGGCTTGTGTTTTTATTTGTTTTTCCTTTTCTTTTTTATAATTATAAGCACCACAATTCCGGGAACAGAGATTATAACTGCATAGGGCAAAGCCGCAAGAAGGAATACAAAGGCATTTACAAAAAAGCCGCCTATGTTGCTTCCTGCATCGGCAAAATTATTGCCTATTCTGTTAAGCAGAGTCTCCTTCTCCTTTTCCCTTGGAACCTGTTTTACGGTAAGGTCTATGGTGCTCATTGCCGAAAGGTCATCATAACTGTTAAGCCGTGCCTGATAGGCTTCAATCTCCACACGCACCTCACTCAGGCGGTCCCTTACGGTGAGTATTTCGGCCACGTCACCGGCCTTATCAAGAAGGGCCAGCAGGCTTTTTTCCTCCGCCTTAAGGGCATTCATACGGGCAGATATATCCACGTACTCCCCCGTAACGTCGTTTACGTCCTCACTGCGGGAGGTAACGGTGACTCCCGTGCCTGCCACGTTTAAGAAGGCATCGGTTTTATCGGCAGGAATACGAATAACAAAGGAGCTAAAGGACAAGGAATTATCCTTTTCCTTCTCCTCAAAGCTTTGTATATATCCTCCTGCCTCCTCTACGGCGGTGCGAAGTGAGGCTACGTATTGGTCGTACCCCACGGTTTCCACTCCCATACGTATCTTTTTTATAAGCTTACGGTTTTCCTGTAACGTTACCTGGGCAGTATCGGAAGTATCCTCACTGACGGAATATTTTTGTGTAGTGCTGGTAGTGGCACCGTTGGCAAATTCATCTGTAAGGTAGTCCCTTTCGGAATCTGCGGCACCTGCAGCACACCCCGTAAGGCACAAAATCAGACAAAGCGCGGCAAATAAGCATAAAAATTTTTTCAAAAAAATCAGCTCCCTTTACTATATTTTATTTATTATACGATCTGGGGCAAAAATTTCCTTATTTTTATGGACAAAAGCCTTAAGTTATGTTAAAATCACGGTGTAATCTACCGAAAGGCAGGCAAAAGCTTATGTTTAAAGAAAATCTTAAGAACCCACCAAAAAAATATCGCCCCTCCCCGTTTTGGAGTTGGAACGAAAGGCTTGACCCTGAGGAAACCCGCCTTCAGGTACGGCAAATGGATGAGGTTGGTCTTGGCGGTTATTTTATGCACGCCAGAGGCGGACTTCAAACCGAGTATATGAGTGAGGAATGGATGGATAACGTCCTTGCCGCCACTAAGGAGGGGGACAGCCTTGGTATGCAGCCCTGGGGCTACGACGAAAACGGTTGGCCCAGCGGCTTTGGCAGCGGTGCGGTAAACGGCCTTGGGATAAGGTATCAGCAAAAGTACCTGCGCTGTGAGGAGACCGAGGAAGCAAAAAACACCGAAGCCACCATTACAAATATAGAATATCAGGACAAAAACCTGCATTTTTACTATGAGGTAAACCCCTATTACGTTGATACACTTGACGGTGAGGTAACCGACGAATTTTTACGCTCCACCCACGCAAAATATAAGGAAAACATGGGCGGGGATTTCACCAAAATGAAGGGCTTTTTCACCGATGAGCCCCAGATATCCCGAAACGGTATTCCCTGGTCCTTTATAATGGAGAAAGAATATAAGGCCGCCTACGGTGATGACCTTTTGCCTCTGCTACCTGCACTTTTTTACGATACCCACAATGCAAAGCAGGTGCGCTACAGGTTCTATAGGCTTATAACAAAGCTGTTCAGCCATAACTTTTTTGAAAAAATACAGCTTTGGTGCAGGGAGCAGGGCAGTGCCCTTACGGGACACCTTGTTCTTGAGGAGGGTGTTGTAGGCCACGTTTTTGCCAACGGCGCCTGTATGCCCCATTACGAATTCTTTGATATTCCCGGAATGGACCACCTTGGCCGCAGTATGGCCTCGGTTCAAACCGATATGCAGCTTGTAAGCGTTGCCAATCAGCTTGGTAAAAAACAGATACTCTCCGAAACCTTTGCTCTTTCAGGCTGGAACGTAAGCTTTGAGGAGCTAAGGTGGATATACGAATCCCAGATGGTGCGCGGCGTTAACTGGCTTTGCCAGCATCTTGAGGGCTACTCCCTTCGTGGTATAAGAAAGCGTGACTACCCTGCCTCCCTTTTCCGCCATCAGCCCTGGTGGAAGGAGTATAAGGTGTTTAATGATGCTATGAGCCGTATTGGTATGCTTATGGCCGAGGGTGAAATAAACACAAAGCTTCTGGTGCTCCACTCTGTTGAGTCAAGTTGGACCGAAATGATGGTTAACAACGGCGCGGCTGAGGATTACTGCCGCAGGATGAATGAGGTTATGGGCCGCCTTGAAGCACAGCAGTTTAACTACCACCTTGGTGACAGCATTATTATGGAGCGCCACGGCAGCGTAGAAAAGGGCAAGCTTAAAATTGGGAAGATGAGCTACTCCGTAGTGGTTGTTCCACCTACCGCCTGCTTTGCACAGAATACCTATAACCTTTTAAAGGAATTTAAGGAGCAGGGCGGTACCCTTATTTTCGTGGAAAGGGTTCCTGAGTACATTGACGGTACAAAAACCGATGCCTTCCTGAGACTTGCGGGGAATTGCCCCGTGGTGGCTATGGAGGATCTTACCGCCTTTATTCCCGACGGTTTACATAATATCAGATTATCCTATAAGGGTGACCGAAATGATACACCTATTCTTGTAAATTCTCGCCGCTTCAGTCAACAGGGAATGACAATGCACTACCTGATGAATCCTTGCGAAATAACCCATCAGGTAAAGGCCACCGTTAAGGGCGGCAGTGCTGCAATGTTTAACGCCTTTGAAGGCACCGAGGAACCTGCGGTTTACATAAAGTGCGGCGATGAGCTTAATATAAGCCTCACACTACCCTCAAGGGGCAGCGCCATTATATTTGTATATGACGGTGATGTAGCCCAGCCTGCAAAGGAAAATAAAAAGCAGGTACAGGATATAACCCATAGGTTAAAGGGTGAGTGGGAAATTCTGTCTTCCACCCCAAACAGCCTGACCCTTGACTATTGCGACGTTTATTTTGACGGCCAGCTTCATGGCAAGGGCGTTCCCATAAGTGACGTGCAGGAAATGGCCTGTAATTTCGGCAGAAAGGTAAATACACGCCTTGTATTCCCCTTTAACCTGCGGCGTCTTGCCTTCAAGGAATGTGAGCTTGTTATTGAAACCCCCGAAATATTTACCGTTAAGGTAAACGGCAGGGAGATTAAAAACAAGGTAACAGGCACCTTCCACGACAGCGCCTTTAAGTGCATAGATATTTATCCTGCCCTTGTCGCCGGCATAAACCAAATTGAGCTTATCTGTGATTTTGTGCAGAGCGAAAAGGTTTATGAAAATATTGAGAAATCCTACAAGTTTGAATCGGAAAAAAATAAGCTTTCCTATGATATGGAGCTGGAGGCAATATATTTAAAGGGTGATTTCGGAGTTTATACCGATTCCCCCTTCCATTCTCTTGACAAACGTGCCCTGCGTGTTGCAGGAGGCTTCTATCTGGCCGAGCGTACCACCACCGTTACCCACGGGGCACTGTGCACGCAGGGTTACCCCTTCTTTGCAGGCAGTATGACCTTCGCAAAAAAAATAAATCTTACCGCCTGTGAGAAAGAAAATGCCCTGATACAATTCTCAAGGCTATGCTCCAACGTAACCGAAGTTAAGGTAAACGGAACAGCTGCAGGCAAAATTATGTGGCAGCCCTACTCACTTGATATATCAAACCTCTTAAGGGAGGGCGAAAACGAAATAGAGATAACCGTTACGGGAAATCTGAGAAACCTGCTGGGTCCCTTCCATTTGGAGCAGGGCGAGTGCCACGGCGTATGTCCGCGCCACTTCTTCCATTCCTCCAGGCTATGGAATTGGGGAGACAACGCCGATTGGAATGACGGCTATTGCTTTGTGGAGTACGGACTTTTCTTCTAAATTAAAAAAATACACAGTAGAAAATCTACTGTGTATTTTTTGTTAGGGTAAGAATTTTTCTGCGCCCATCTTCTCCAACGCCTCGCCAATCTCGCTAAAGTTGTCCGAGATAACAAGTATAAGCTTGTCCTCAAGCTCCATTATAATACGGTTTTGAAGCTTTTGGTATTCCGCATCGTTCACCGCCTTAACGGTGGTCTCATTAGTTTTTATTGTTTGGGCAACGGCATCGGCAAGCACCGTGCGCTCCTCCTTATCGGTGTAGGAGAACACCGCCACGGTATCATACTGGTCATCCGCAGAGGAGATGTGCACCGAAAAATCATGAAGGTGAGCATCCGGTATGCCGTAATAGTTTGCAGTCTGTTCCGCGGTGAGGGCGGTCATTTCAACCTCCTCACTGCAAAGCTCAAGAACGCTCTTTGAAATACTGTAGGCGGTGTGTTGGTTTTTACCCTCACAGCCCCCTAAAAAACTCAAGCAAACTACTGCCATACATATGCAAAGCAAAGGGGTAAGCAGTCTTTTCATAACGTGCTCCTTAAATAAATGAGTGTAGATTAAATTTTTATAATTCTATTATACACCATCCTGTAAAAAAATGAAAGATTTTTTTCTTTTTTTGTATAGGAGCCGTTTTACATAATTTTTTTATTCATATTATTTATGAATACTCATTCATTCAACTTGTTAACCGACTTATCCACCGTTTCAAGCCTTTGAAATGGCCTTTTCCACCCTTTTTGTGGGGAAAGTTGGGGATATATATGTGGATAACTATAATAACTGTTAATAGGTTACATAGTTTACATAACAACAAAATATGTCGAAAAAAGGTTAAAAAACTGTAACAATTTTTGCTGGAAAATAGTACACTTTTTGAGTAAAAAAATACACTTTTTTGTGAATTATAGAAGAATATACAGCAGGGCCAGCATAAGCAGATTATCGCTTTTTTCACGGTAGAGTAAATACAGCAGTCCCGCAATAAGAATTCCGTCCGAGCCGGTGGAAAAAAGAGAGGAAAATAAATCCCCTGAGGGGGCCTTTTTTTTCATAGGTGCAGGAGCATCTTCTTTGGGAGGCTTTTCTCTTTTTTCTCCCGAATTTTGCCTGTTCATTTCAAGAAGGCGCTGTGTTGCCTCACGCTGCATACGCTGAAAATCCGATTCCAAAAAAACGCCTCCCAACTACAGTAGTCCCGAAAACAGGTCGGTTTCCCTTAAAAGGGGCAAAAGGTCAATAAGCTTTAAAAGCTTAACGGCGGTATCCACCCTTTTGGCCCGCTCACTGCTCAGATGCGGCTTAAGGGCAAGGAGCAGCCGCGTGCGGTCATCCTCACCCTGAGCCTTGAATTTGGAAACAAGGGCCAAAAGCCTCCCCACGTCCACACCGCCCGTATCAGGCAGGGAGGGCGGCGGTGGCTCGGCCTCCTTTTCATTTCCCGATAAAAGCTGTTGCGCCAAGGCCTGAACCCGACGCATGGATTCCTCGTCTCCAAGTATTTTAGAAATATCCTCCATCAGGTCAGCCATTTTTTCTGCCGTCCTTCTTCATAACTGCGTTAAACAGAGCCTGTGCCTCGGGGGATGATAAAATCTCCTTGGTGCGTTGCTCATCCTTCAAAACTGCGGTTAAGGTTTCAAGACTTTTTTTATCAAGTCCCTTTATAAGGCTTTTAACGTCACCGCCCTTGGCCGCCTTTAACTGCTCAGGGGTTAAACTGTTTAATATTTTTTCCCTGTCTTGCATCTTGCACTCCCCTCCCATTTGTGTATAATATATTATATGAATGAATCTTTTTACATATGAATGAGGCTAAGCTTTGAGAATAACAGTTATTTCCGATTCCCACGGCAACACCGCCGCCATACGCAATGCTCTCCTTGCCCAGAAGGGAAGCCGCCACGTGTTTTTCCTTGGGGATAACATCAGGGATATTGAGGTTGTTCGTGAGGATTTTCCCCACCATACCTTTTACAGCGTAAGCGGCAACTGTGATTACGGCAGTGTTGCCCTTACTACCGATATTGCTACCCTTGGTGACACAAAAATTCTTTACACCCACGGGCACAGGTTTTTTGTTAAGCAGTCCACTGCTTTGCTACGGGATGCGGCGAAGCAGCGAGGTATTCCCCTTGCCCTGTTTGGGCACACCCATATTCCGCTTACATTATATGAGGACGGCGTTTGGCTTGTGAATCCCGGCTCCATCGGTCATCCACGACAGGGCCGCCCCACCTACGCCGTAATAGATATTGAGCAAAGCGGCATTATGCCCATTATCATAAATTTATAAGGAAGTAAAAATGCATTATCAGATAACAAAAGGCAGTATAGAGCTTTCGGGAAAGACTATACTCCATAACGTAAACTTTGAAATTAAGGACAAAATGAAAATAGCCATTGTTGGCCGAAACGGTGCAGGAAAAACCACACTGCTTCGTGCCGTTGCAGGGGAGATTGACGTTTTTGGCCAAAACCACGATATACCCTGTGTTGCCAAAACCGGTGAGCTTTCCATAGGCTTTTTAAAGCAGCTTGCCTTTCAGGATGAAAGCGTTACCTTAGAGTACGAGGTTAAGCGTGCCTTTTCCCGTTATACCGATATTAAGGCCCGCCTTGATGAACTGCTTTTTAAAATTGAAAGCCAAGGCGATGCCGCCGCCGCACAGGAATACGCCGAGCTACAGGAATATTTTGAAATTCTTGGCGGCTACTACTACGAAAAGGAATACGATACCGTTTTATCCAAATTCGGCTTTAGCGAGGAGGATAAATACAAAAAGTTAAGCGAGTTTTCGGGGGGACAGCGCACCAAAATTGCCTTTGCAAGGCTACTGCTTTCAAAGCCCGATATACTCCTGCTGGACGAGCCCACCAACCACCTTGACCTTGATGCGGTAATATGGCTGGAGGAGTATTTAAAAACCTACCCGCGGGCAATACTCCTTGTCTCCCACGACCGAATGTTCCTTGACCGCATTGTGGATACAGTTTACGAGGCTGAGCACGGCACCCTTACAAAATATCACGGAAATTATTCCGCCTTTATGCAGCAGAAAAAGGAAAATTATCTGCGCCGCAGGGCGGAGTATGAGGCACAGCAAAAGGAAATTGCACGCCTAACCGAGCTGGTTGAGCGGTTTCGTTACAAGGCAACCAAGGCGGCAATGGCCCAAAGCAAGCTAAAGGCCATTGAGCGTATGACACCTGCTCCCCCGCCTGATAAATTTGATCTACGCGCCTTTTATACCGACCTTACCCCCACAGTACAAAGCGCAGGCACCGCACTTACCGTGCAGGAGCTGGGCATTGGCTATGACAGACTCCTTGCAAAGGTTAACCTTGAAATGAAGAGGGGCAAAAAGATAGGCATAATAGGCGGTAACGGCATAGGAAAATCCACCTTCCTTAAAACCCTTACCGGGGCGGTTCCTGCTCTTTCGGGCAATATCCGCTTTGGTGCAGGGGTAACCATAGGCTACTTTGACCAGCAAATGGCAGGGGTAATAAGCGAAAAGACCGTTTTACAGGACTATACCGACACCTATCCCTTGCTCACCCACACACAGGCCAGAAACGACCTTGGCGCCTTCCTCTTTTCAGGGGATGACGTGTTCAAAAGCATTTCGGTGCTTTCAGGAGGTGAGCGTGTACGCCTTGCCCTTTGTAAAATTTTTCACAAGCGCCCCAACTTCCTCCTTCTTGACGAGCCCACTAACCATATGGACATTGTGGGTAAGGAGGCCCTTGAAAATATGCTGAAGGAGTTTTCAGGCAGTCTGCTTTGTGTCTCCCATGACCGTTATTTTTTAAAGCAGGTGGTGGACAGCCTGCTTATCTTTGATGAAAAGGGCGTAACCTACTTCCCATACGATTACGATACCTGGGCGGCACAGCAAAGCTCCCCTGCCGCGGCGGAGCCAAAGGCACAGCCGCTCACCCGAGAAAAAGCAGAAAAGCCTAAAAAACAACGCTTTACAACCCCCCTTAAGGAGCTGGATAAAAAAAGAAGGCGCCTGAAAAAGGCAACCGAGGAAATAGAAAAGGCGGAAAATCGGCTTAATGTCCTTACCGCCCTTACCCAAAGCGAGGAGGTAATGTCCGATTACCAGCGCCTTTGCGGTATAAATGATGAAATTTCTACCCTTGAGGAGGAGCTGCTCGCCCTTATGGAGGAGGCCGAAGCCCTTGAAAAGGAGCTTGAAGGCTTAGAGCAATAAAAACGGCAGTTAAAGACCGTACCCTATTCTGCACTACCGACTTCAATTTAAAATAAAGTTTATTAGTTTCTTAAGGATGATTGCTATGAAAAAAACCTATATAACATCTATGCCTGACCATATTGGTGCTTTTTTAAAAGCGAGTGAATGTTTTTCCTCGTTGGGAATCAATATTACTCGGGTCAATTATAATAAAGCTATTGATTCCCATATATTATTTATTGATGCTGACGGCACTGAGGAACAACTTAAAAAAGCAGATTTTGAACTTAAGAAAATTGGATACTTAGGAAATGATTATGATAACAAAACAAGTGTTGTTTTATTAGAGTTTTGTTTGAAAGATGTTCCCGGAAGCGTTACAGATATTCTCAAACTTATAAGTGAATTTAATTTTAATATTTCTTACATAAGTTCGCAAGAAAACGGAACAGATTATCAATATTTTAAAATGGGATTATACGTTGAGGATTCTGATAAAATTTCCTGTTTTTTAGGTCAAGCAGAAAAGTTATGCAAAGTGCGGGTTATTGACTATAACCGTTCTAAAAACGTATACGATAATAGCATTTTTTATAATACCTATGTTTTGGGTCTGTCACAAATGATGGGGCTGTCTGCAGATGCAAAGCAAGAACTCTTAATAAACGTTAATCTTGCTATGCAAACATTAGATGAAAAAGGTTTATCCCCTTACAGAACCTTTGACAGTATAAGTAAGTTTGCTGAGCTTTTAAGTGTTTCAAAAGGGAAAAGCTTTGCGCCACGCATAAGCACACACAAAATTTCCGAAAATACCGAAATAACTTTAATTGAGCCGCCCTGTGGCAGTAATACAATAATCATAAATAGTAATGGGGAGTATTTATTTATTGATAGCGGATATGCTTGTTATCAAAGGGAAATGTTAGAAATATTTGATAAAATTATTCCCGATTTTACTACCATAAAGAAGAAAATACTTATCACCCATGCAGATGTAGACCATTGTGGGCTTCTGCCGCTTTTTGATGAAGTAATTACAAATGAAAAAACGGCATTGTGCTTAGAAAAGGAGTATAACGGACTTGACGGATACCGAGAGGAAAATCCTTTGCACAAGCCATATATTAACATCTGTAAAATCCTTACAGAATACAAACCTGTGAATCCCCAAAAAATTGTTAAATTATGGGAAAGTGTCAATTTTTATGACAATTCTCTGACACAAATAGGGTTTTATAATTTTGGGGAGCTGAGTTTTGAAGTATATGAAGGAAAAGGCGGGCATCTGCCGGGAGAAATTGTTTTAATAGATTATGCAAATCACATTGCTATTACGGGAGATATTTATATAAACACCCACGGTCTTACAGCTGAACAGGAAAAGTATAACAGATATGCACCCATACTCATGACCTCCGTTGATACAGATCCCAAATTATGTTTAGAGGAAAGAAATGCTATTTTACAACGCTTGGGTGTAGGAAATTGGCAGATTTTCGGAGCGCATGGGTTTAAAAAGGATTACTCCGTAAATTTATAACATATTTATAATGATAATCGGTAGTGGAAAAGCTTTCCTTACAACATTAAAGCTGTGTAGAAAATTTCTACACAGCTTTTTTCTGTCCTTTAGAGAACGATCTAACAGTCGTTCCTTTTTTTATTTTATGTTACGTAGAAGCTCGGGAAGCTCGGCTATTGTATCAATTTCATATTCACACCGCTCAATATCCTCAAAGGGCCAGATTCCAATGGTCTTGACCCAAACGGGCACATATCCTGCATCCCTTGAGCCCTTAACGTCATTAAGGGGGTTGTCTCCCACGTATAAAAGCTGATTTGCAGGAATGTTAAGTCGGCGGCTCATTTCATCAAAGGGCTCATGCTCAGGCTTTTGCACACCGATGTCTCCGCTTATAATTATCTCATCAAAATAGTGAGCAAAGTCAAGCAGCTTAAGCTTCGCCGCCTGATAGGAATGCTCGCCGTTGGTTATTATTCCAAGGGTGTAGCCCATTTCCTTAAGTTTTTTAAGGGTTGGCTCGGTAAAGGGAAATTTCACCGCCGCCAAGGGCCAGCAATGGTTTGCAAGGCATTGCCACACGTCCTCCCCCGTTGTGCCCTCAAGGAAAATACCTTCCTTTATCATCTTCTCGGCGGTATATTTCCAGCCGTTGTAGATGTGCTTTTGCTCCTCCTTAATAAACCGCTCTATAAAATCCGAAAGGCTTAAATCTTCAGGGATTTTACCACGTAGCCGCTTATACATTTCGGGCAGAACTGCTCTCAGTGTACCGTAGCGGTCAAAGAGGGTATGGTCCAAATCAAAAATAATTCCCTTAATCATACTATTCATCCAGCTTAAGCACCGCCATAAATGCCTCCTGAGGAACCTCAACGCTTCCTAACTGGCGCATACGCTTTTTACCCTCCTTCTGCTTTTCCAGAAGCTTCTTTTTACGGGTAATATCACCGCCGTAGCACTTGGCAAGCACGTCCTTTCTAAGGGCCTTAACGGTCTCTCTGGCAATAACCTTGCCCCCAACCGCAACCTGAATGGGCACCTCGAAAAGCTGACGGGGTATAAACTCCTTTAATTTCTCGGCAATACGCCTTGCTCTTGCATAGGAATTATCGGCGTGAACGATAAAGGACAGCGCGTCCACCACGTCACCTGCAAGAAGAACATCAAGCTTAACAAGTTTAGAACTCTGATAATCCTTCATCTCATAATCATAGCTTGCATAGCCCTTGGTACGGGACTTAAGGGCATCAAAAAAGTCGTAAACAATCTCGCCCATAGGCATAATGTAGTGAATGTCCACACGGTCACCCATATACTTCATATCGGTATAGGTGCCGCGCCGCTCCTCACAAAGCTGCATTATTGCACCAACGTAGGCGCTGGGAGAGTAAATATGCACGTCGGCCACAGGCTCAAGGGCGTGAACAATGGTGGCAGGGTCGGGGTAGTTGGTGGGGTTATCCACCTCCATAACACTGCCGTCCATAAGCTCAAACTTATAAACAACGCTGGGCGCGGTGGTAACAAGGTCAAGGTTATATTCACGCTCAAGGCGCTCCTGAATAATCTCCATATGTAAAAGTCCCAAGAATCCGCAACGGAAGCCAAAGCCCAAGGCCGAGGATGTCTCAGCCTCATAGAGCAGGGATGCATCATTAAGCTGTAGCTTTTCAAGGGCCTCTCTGAGGTCGCCGTAACGGGCACCGTCGGCAGGGTAAATTCCGCAGAAAACCACGGGGTTTACCTTGCGGTAGCCCTCAAGGGGTGCCTCGGCAGGAGCATCGGCAAGGGTAATGGTATCACCCACCTGTGCCTCACTAACGGTTTTAATGGATGCGGCAAGATAGCCAACCTCACCTGCCTCAAGGCAGTCGCAGGTCTGAAGTGCCGTAGCACCCTTTCGGCCAAGTTCCACAACCTGCACCGTGGCACCTGTTGCCATCATCTTAATGGTATCCCCTACACGGATTTTACCGCTGACTACTCGGAAGAAAACCACAACGCCCTTATAGGAATCGTAATAGGAGTCAAATATAAGTGCCTTAAGGGGTGCTTTTCTGTCCCCCGTGGGGGCAGGGATGTCGGTAACAATGCGCTCTAAAACCTCGGCAATATTTATGCCGTTTTTTGCGCTTATCTTCGGGGCGCCCTGAGCAGGAATTCCTATAATATCCTCTATTTCGTTTATCACCCTGTCAGGCTCGGCGCTGGGCAGGTCAATTTTATTTACAACGGGCAAAAGCTCAAGGCCGTGGTCAGCTGCAAGGTAGGTGTTGGCAAGGGTCTGGGCCTCAATACCCTGAGAGGCATCCACCACCAAAACCGCACCCTCACAGGCGGCAAGGGAACGGGAAACCTCATAATGAAAGTCCACGTGTCCGGGAGTATCAATGAGATTAAGCTCATACTGCTGTCCGTCACCGGCAGTATAGTAAAGGGTAACGGCGTGAGCCTTAATGGTAATACCACGCTCACGCTCCAAATCCATACTGTCAAGAAGCTGGTCCTCCATCTCTCTTGAGGATACCGAGTCGGTTAATTCCAGCATACGGTCGGCAAGGGTGGATTTTCCGTGGTCAATATGGGCGATTATGCAAAAATTTCTTATGTTTTCAAGTGGAAATGACACGTTTATTCTCCTAATAAAATATATTCATTATATTATACCACAAAATATTTATTTGCACAATTAGTAATTTATTAAAACATCTGTTAAAAATTAAATTTAAGGTTTACCCACTGTAATCACAACTACCGACTAAGCCGATAGTTTGCTCTGCGGCTGCAAGCCTCTTTGATACCACACGCTTAAGCAGGCAGTTTTCGTTATGCAAAAAAGGATGAAGCGTAACGCTTCATCCTTTTAATACTTTTATTTCCTTTATCCCGTAATATTTAAAGCACTCTATTGCGGTGGCATCTACCACCTCGCCACTGATTATGACGGGCACTGCAGGGGGGCAACCAACGCTTACATCGGCAACAACCTTGCCAAGGCTTTCTCCTACGGGTAATATTTCACTATCGCCAAATATTGCGGTTCTGATGCTAAGAGCCTTTTGCGGTATTTCAAAGGTGAGAGGCGCTTCCTTTATTTCAGGGAGTTTTTTAACACCTGCAAACGCCTTAATAATTTTCTCTATATCACCGCTGTTTTCCTGTGTGAGCATAAGCACAAGGTGGTCGGAGTCGGAAAACTCACAAACAATACCCTTTTCCTCAAGAAGCTGTGCCAGCACAAAGCCTTTATAGCCGTAAGGCTTTGTGCTCAATGTTATTTTCAGCGGCTCATCCCCAATAAGGGTGTATCCAAAACCCGAAAGAGCATTTTTCAGCCCCTGTATTTTAGGCAAAAATCCCGAAAGCCGCCTTTTATGGGTTTCAAGATAGGTGTTTGCCCTGTCAAGGGACTGTAAAATAAGATATGAAGGGCTGGTGGAGCCAAAAAGGCTCAGCGCCGCTTTTGCATTTTCCTTAAAGAAGGCAGGTGCATCCTTATTTATATGTAAATACGCACCGCCTGTAAGCACAGGCAGGGTCTTATGGGCGGAATCGGCGCACATATGGGCACCTAAATCCATAGGGTGGGCGCTTTCAGGCAAAAATTTAAGATAGGCACCGTGGGCGTTATCCACAAGCAGCAGCACATTATTCCTTTTGCAGACCTCACCTATCCCCTTAATATCCTGCATATTTCCAAGATAATCGGGGGATGTTATGTAAACCGCCACAGGATGATATTTTTTAATTTTTTCCTCAAGCACACAGGGGCTAACCCTGCAGGAAAGATAACACTCCTGCTCCTCAGGGTAAAGCCACTCCACCTGAAGATCAAGCAGGGCGGCGGCAGTAACAAAGCTTTTGTGAACGTTACGCGCCGCAATAATTATAGGCTCCCTGCCGCGGCTTTTTCCGTAAGCCGCCGCAAGGTACAGCATTGCCCTGATACTAAGGGAGGAGCCCTCCGCACTGAAAAAAGTATCTGCCCCGAACAGAGCGCCTGCGTTTTGCTGGCTTTCCTTTATAATACCCTTGGCCTCATAAAGGCTGTCGGCACCGGGGATTTCGGTAATATCGTAAAGCTCCATATCCCCAATGCCCTTGTGTCCGGGCATATGGGCGCGCACCTTACCGCTTTTTCCGTATTCCTTAACAAAATCACAAATTGGTGTATTCATAATTTACTCCGATAAGTTGCGGTGTACCGCAACCATTATTGCACATTCCATACGCTTTCTAAACAACTCACAGCCGTACTTATAAACACCCGTTACGCTACCTGTGGAGTGATAGGCGTTTGCGGCACAGCCCCCTGAGCAGTAAAGCTTTGCCCAGCAGTCCTTACAGTCGGGTCTTGCATAAACGTTGCAGTTTAAAAAGCTTTGCTGAATTTCACTGTTGGTAACACCGTTATATATGTCGCCAAGCTTAAATTTCTCGTCACCCACAAACTGATGGCAGGGATACAGGTCGCCCCAAGGGGTAACGGCCATATACTCGGTGCCTGAGCCACAGCCCGAAATACGCTTATATATGCAGGGGCCGCCCTCCAGGTCAATCATATAATGGTAGAAGGTGAAGGGCTTGCCCTCATCGTCACGCTCTATCATAAGCTGGGCTAATTTTTCGTACTGCTCAAGAACAATGGGCAGGTCCTCGTAGGTCAGCTCCTCCTTATCTCCGGGGGCGCAGACCACAGGCTCCATACTAAGCTCGGTAAAGCCAAGGTCAAGCATCTGCTTAATGTCCTCAAGGAAATCGGGATTAGCGTGGGTAAAGGTACCCCGCATATAGTAGTTTTTGCCGCCCCGTTTTTCCACCAGCCTTTGAAACTTGGGCACGATTTTTTCCCAACTGCCGTTTCCTGCATAGTCAACACGGTAGCGGTCGTGAATTTCCTTTCGTCCGTCAAGGCTCAGCACCACGTTGCTCATTTCCTTATTGGCAAAATCAATCACATCATCATCTATTAAAAGACCGTTGGTGGTAAGGGTAAAGCGGAAGTTCTTGCCCTTTTCCTTTTCAATGCTTCGGGCATACTCAACCAGCTGCTTTACAACCTCAAAGTTCATTAAGGGCTCACCGCCGAAAAAATCCACCTCAAGGTTTTTTCTGCTGCCTGAATTTTCTATAAGAAAATCAAGGGCTCTTTTGCCCACCTCAAAACTCATAACAGCGCGCTCACCCTGATACTTACCCTGAGAGGCAAAGCAGTAGGAGCAGTTTAAGTTACAGGTGTGGGCAATGTGCATACAAAGGGCCTTTATGACCCCCGAGGTCTTGGCTTTCAGGGTGCCTGCCATATTCTCAAAGGTATCGTCGGCAAAAAGCTCACCCGACTCCTTTAATGCGGCAACCTCATCATAGCAAGACTCAATTTCCTCTTTGGTAATACCCTTTTCACCGTGCGTCTTATAAACCTTATCTATAACCTTTTCTCTTTTTTCATTTTCAAAAAGAGAAATTATATCATAAGCAACCTCATCAACGGCGTGTACCGCGCCTGAGCATACGTCAAGCACAATGTTATAGCCGCCAAGCTTATACTGATGTATCATTAAAAATCACCTATATTTTTCTCTATGAAAAAAGCCGCCCTAAGGCGGCCTTAATTCCAAAGTAAATTACTTCTTTTCTGCTTTGTTCTCGCACTGCTGATTTGCAACACCACAGCTGGTTTTGCAGGCAGGCTGGCAGGAAGTCTGGCACTCGCCGCAACCGCCGTTTTTTGCGCTTGCACACAGATTACGGGTCTTAACAGTTTTAATATGCTCCATTTTAATTCCCTCCAATAAATATTATTGTTCTAAAGTATTATAACATAATTGTTTTTTGCCGTCAATAAGAAAAAGGGAAGAACGGTTAAATTTATTGTAGGTTTGTCAATGATGTGTTACAAAATTAGAAAACTTCGCCATTAATAAGAAAAGCATTTAAAAAATCAGCAGGAGATTTCCAATTAAGAGGACGCATAGGAAAATTATTGTATTTTCTGTTATGTACAGAAAGT
>JAZSEH010000056.1:0-71260 GCA_045531585.1 Acutalibacteraceae bacterium | reverse complement strand
ATGTAAATAATCTCTGATTATTTACACCGACATCATTGCAATGAATTAGGTGAAATTATTTATATAATTTCACGGACAATTGTTAATTTGTCCGTGAAAAAGCGCATTTGCGCTTTTTCACCAACCTATTTTCATTATAATATGATACTATAAATTTTACGTATATTCAACTTATTCTTGCTTTTTACAGGAAAATAGTTTAAAATCTGCTGGAGGAGTGAATTTATGAGCGGACAGGTTAACTACAAAAATCAAAAGCGGTATAAAACTGCCAAATACCCCATACGCCAGCCACTTATAATAACCTTTCTTATTTGGCTGCTGAGCAAAATTATTCTTATAGGCAAAAAATATAAGGTTGAAAAAATAAATATGGAGGGGCTAAAGCCACCATATATGCTTCTAAGCAACCATATGTATTTTATTGATTTTGAGCTTTGCGCCCTTGGTACCTTTCCCCACAGGGTAAATAATGTTGTAAGTATTGACGGTTATTACCGCCGCCCCTGGCTTATGGAGCTTATTGGTGCCATTTGTACAAGAAAGTATATTACCGACCTGCATCTGGTTAAATCAATAAGTCGAGTGCTTAAGCGTGGAGATATACTTTGTATGTACCCTGAGGCACGGTATTCTCCCAGCGGAACAACCTCCTTTATGCCGCAGTCCATAGGCAAGCTTATAAAAATGAATAAAGTTCCTGTTGTTACGGTGGTACATCGCGGAAATTATCTCCATTCCCCTTTCTGGAACTTCCGCAAAAAAAGGAAGGTTCCTATGCACACCACCATGACACAAATACTAACGGCAGAGCAGATTAAGAATATGTCTGCCGACGAGATAAACGCGGCAGTAAAGACGGCCCTTACCTATGATGAATACGCTTATCAGGCCGAAAACAATATTAAGATAACCGAGCCATTTAGAGCAGAGGGTATGCACAAGATTCTCTACCACTGTCCACACTGTAATACCGAATCCAAAATGGCAAGTGAGGGCTGTGAAATATATTGCACCCATTGCGGCAAGCGTTGGACGTTAAATGAGGACTCAAGCCTTTGCGCCAACCAAGGTAACACCGAATTCACAAAGGTTAACGACTGGTTTGAGTGGGAACGCAGTGAGGTAAAACGGCAGGTACGAAGCGGAGAATACCGCTTTGAGGATGAGGTTGAGGTATATTCCCTGCCCCGTTGCTGGCGTTTTATGAAACTTGGAAAGGCTAAACTAACCCACGACCCGCAAAACGGCTTTGTGCTTACGGGACATTACAGAGGCAAGGATTATAAAATCCAGCGCCTTCCCTATGAGAACAACAGCCTGCACGTTGAATACGATTACTGCTATATAAAGCCCTTTGACTGCTTTGATATTTCCACCGAAAACGATTCCTTCTACTGCTACCCGCAAAACAAGGAGAACGTTATTACAAAGCTTGCCTTTGCCACAGAGGAAATATACAAAATGAGTACCGAGAAATAAAAAATATCCCGTGGAGTACCACGGGATATTTTTTTAACCTAAGGAATCCTTTTTATTTGTTACCACCTGAATATCGTAGCAGGAGAATTTCTCATCAATATTTTCAGGCAAGGTTTTCTTTGTAAGCAGGCTGACAATGGGAACAAGGATGAGTCCTCCAACCATTGCAAAAACGCCTGAATACAGGGAGTTTGTGAATATAAAGGAGATAACGGGAACGCTCTTAACCGAAAGCCATCCAACGCTGATACAAAGCTGAATTATCTCAAGACCTGTACCAAAGATAAAGCTTGCTACAACCGCGGCCTTGGTGGTCTTTTTCCAATACAGACCGTACATAAAGGGGGCCAGGAAGGCGCCTGCCAGAGCGCCCCAGGAAACGCCCATCATCTGTGCTATGAATACCGAATCGGACCAGATGCTATCCTTTAAAATAGCGATAATAGCCGAAACGGCAATAAAGAATACGATAAATACGCGCATTACAAATACGCTCTTTTTCTCACTCATCTCACCCTTTTTAGCGGTAAGGGGCTTAATAACATCAAGGGTAAGGGTTGAGGATGAGGTAAGTACAAGGGAGGAAAGCGTTGACATTGATGCAGCCAGAACAAGAACTATTATAAGCGAGACAATAACGGGCGAAAGTTCAGAAAGCATTGTGGGAACAACCTTATCAAACAAAATCTTGCCAGATTCCGGATTAAAGTAACCGTCACTTATCATCTTATCCTGATAAAGCTTACCAAAGCCACCTAAGAAGTAACAACCGCCTGCAACTATTATGGCAAATATAGTAGAAATGATGGTACCCTTCTTTATTGAGCCTTCGTCCTTAATGGAGTAGAATTTACCAACCATCTGAGGAAGTCCCCAGGTGCCAAGGGAGGTAAGCATTACAACAAAGAAAAGAAATATGGGATTGGGCCCAAACATAGATGTAAACTCAGGACCCGCTTGAACGCCAAGCGCCTCCACCGCGGCATTGAAGCCGCCGTTTTGTGTAAGCACGGAGGCTATAACGGCAATAATGCCAACAAGCATTATCATTCCCTGAATAAAATCATTTACAGCTGTTGCCATATATCCGCCAAAGATAACGTATACGCCTGTAAGCACTGCCATTACAAGCACTACTACCCAGTATGGAATGGCAAAAACATTATTAAACAGCGATGAAAGACCATTATAAAGGGATGCGGTATAAGGAATAAGGAACACAAATACAATAAAGGAAGCTACAACCTTAAGCTTTTTGGAATCATAACGCTTTTCAAAAAAGTCAGGCATAGTTTTAGAGCCTAAATGCTGTGTCATAACACGGGTACGTCTACCAAGAACGGTCCAGGCAAGCAGAGAGCCTATAAAGGCATTTCCGAGACCAATCCAAGTAGAGGCAAGACCGAAGTTCCAACCGAACTGCCCCGCATAGCCTACAAAAATAACGGCTGAAAAATATGAAGTACCGAATGCAAAGGCGGTGAGCCAAGGACCAACGGCACGACCACCAAGAACAAAGCTATCTACACTTGCGGCGTGCTTGCGGCAGGCAAAGCCTACCCCTATCATCAAAGCAAAAAAACAAACAAGCATAGGAATTGCAATCCACAAAGTAGCGGAATTTGCTGAAGTTACTGTAAGTATTGTGGGCATAAAAACCATCAACCTTTCCGTTTTAGTAGTTTAAAGCGTTAAATCTTTGAAAATACTTTAACACTTTAAAGCAAGTTTGTCAAGTACTTTTTTAAAAAATTTTTATTTTATGTGAAATTTTCGCCTTTTTGGTTGACATTTACGCTTTAAAATGTTAAAGTATAAAAGTAATTTTTAAAATCCGAGGTTTTTGTATGACTATTGTACATTTACTTGAAAAGAACGCAAAAGAATATGCGGGTGACACTGCTCTTGTGGAAATAAACCCTGAGCAACCTGAAACCCGAAAGCTTACCTGGGCTGAATATGAGCTGGTTGAGCCAACGCCAAGGGTACGTCACTACCGCAGGGAGATAACCTGGGCGGTATTTAATGAAAAAGCCAACCGCCTTGCCAATATGCTTCAACAGAACGGTATAGGCAAGGGTAAAAAGGTAGCAATTCTGCTTATGAACTGCATTGATTGGCTTCCCATTTACTTTGGTATACTTAAAACAGGAGCATTGGCCGTGCCCCTTAACTTCCGTTATTCCTCTGACGAGATAGACTACTGTCTTGATTTGGCCGAGGCTGACGTGCTTATTTTCGGCACCGAATTTATAGGCCGTGTGGAGGCGGTTGCTGATAAACTGAGCAAGCGATGCACTCTTATATATTTAGGTGCGGGTTGTCCCGCCTTTGCGGATGATTATAATGACCTTATTTCCGAGTGCTCGGGAATATATCCCGAATGCACCTTGGAGGAAAGCGATGATGCGGCCATATATTTTTCTTCAGGCACAACAGGCTTCCCCAAGGCTATTCTTCATAAGCACCAGAGCCTTATTCACTCCTGCCGTGTTGAGCAGATGCACCACGGACAAACCAAGGAGGACTGCTTCCTTTGTATTCCCCCCCTTTACCATACGGGTGCTAAAATGCACTGGTTCGGAAGCCTGATAACAGGCTCCAAGGCGGTAATACTAAAGGGCACACAATCAAGAAATATTTTAAAGGCCGTAAGTGAAGAAAAATGCACTATAGTATGGCTCCTTGTGCCCTGGGCTCAGGATATTTTAAATGCTATGGACAGAGGTGAGCTTGACCCCAAGGAATTTGAGCTTTCCCAGTGGAGGCTTATGCATATTGGTGCCCAGCCCGTTCCCCAAAGCCTTATAAAACGCTGGCTTGAATATTTCCCCGACCAGCAGTACGATACCAACTACGGTCTTTCAGAGTCTATCGGCCCCGGAGCGGTGCACTTAGGTGTTGAAAACGTACATAAGGTTGGTGCCATTGGCGTTCCCGGTTACGGCTGGGAAATTAAGATTATGGCTGACGGTAAGGAGGTAACACAGGGCGAGGTTGGTGAGCTTTGTCTTAAGGGTCCGGGTGTTATGACCTGCTACTACCGTGATAAAAAGGCCACCGCCGAAGCGCTTAAGGATGGCTGGCTGTATACAGGCGATATGGCAATGCAGGATGAGGACGGCTTTGTTTATCTTGTTGACCGTAAGAAGGACGTTATTATTACAGGCGGTGAAAACCTATACCCCGTACAGATAGAAAACTTTCTTTCTGCACATCCAAAAATTAAGGACGTGGCGGTTATTGGCCTTCCCGATTCCCGTCTCGGTGAAATTGCCACCGCTATTATTGAAATAAAGCAGGATATGACCTGTACCGAGGAAGAAATCAATGAGTTCTGCCTTGACCTTCCCCGATATAAGCGACCCCGAAAGATAATTTTTGCCGACGTTCCCAGAAACCCCACAGGCAAAATTGAAAAGCCCAAGCTTCGTAAAATATACGGGGCAGAGGGACTTGTAGCTTCACAGAATAAATCCTAAGGAGTACATATCATGAAAGAATTGATGATTGGCAACAAGGCCGTTGCCGCAGGTCTGCATGACGGCGGTCTGGGAGTTGTTTCAAGCTATCCCGGCACCCCCAGCACCGAAATTACCGAATTTTTATCCAAATATGACGACATACACAGCGAATGGGCCCCCAACGAGAAGGTTGCGGCAGAGGTTGCCTTTGGCGCCAGCCTTGCAGGAGCAAGAAGCGCCTGTGCAATGAAGCACGTTGGCCTAAACGTTGCGGCAGACCCCCTTTTCACCCTTTCTTACACAGGTGTAAACGGCGGTATGGTAATCTGCGTTGCAGATGACCCTGCTATGCATTCCTCCCAGAATGAGCAGGATTCCCGCCACTATGCCATTGCCTCAAAGGTGCCTATGCTTGAGCCTGCAGATTCCGCCGAGGCTTATGAATTTTCAAAAACTGCCTTTGAGCTTTCAGAAAAATATGATACCCCTGTTTTACTTCGTATGTGCACAAGAATTGCACACAGCCAGTCTATTGTTGAAACAGGCGAAAAGGTACCTGCCGTTTTAAAGGATTATGAGAAAAATCCCGCAAAATATATTATGATGCCCGGTAACGCAATAAAGCGTCACCCCTTTGTGGAGGAGCGCACCGCTGCCTTAACCGAGCTTGCGGAGGATTGCATCTACAATAAAGTGGAAATGAACTCCGACGAGATTGGTATTATAACCTCGGGCTGTTCCTATATGTACGTTAAAGAGGTTATGGGAGGAAAAGCAAGCATACTTAAAATCGGTATGCCTAATCCCCTGCCTGTAAAGCTTATAAAGGATTTTGCCGCGAAGGTTAAAAAGCTTTACGTTATTGAAGAGCTTGACCCCATTATTGAAACCCATGTAAGAGCCCTTGGTATTGAGGTTATAGGTAAGGAGCTTTTCTCACCCCTTGGTGAGTTCTCACAAAGCACTATTGCCGCGGCCTTTAATCTTCCTGCTAAGGAAAATGTTTCTGCCGACAGCGTTATACCAAACCGTCCCCCTATGATGTGTGCAGGCTGTCCTCACAGAGGAATATTCTATACCTTAGCCAAAAATAAGATTACCGTTATGGGAGACATCGGCTGCTATACCCTTGGTGCAGTACCTCCACTTAATGCCCTTGATTCCACACTTTGCATGGGTGCCTCGGTTTCGGGACTTCACGGCTTTAACGCCGCAAGGGGCGAGGATAGTGAGGGTAAAAGCGTTGCCGTTATTGGTGACTCTACCTTTATGCACTCGGGTATGACCGGACTTGTTAACATTGCTTATAATGCTACCAACTCCACCGTAATTATACTTGATAACTCCATTACAGGTATGACGGGACATCAGCAAAATCCCACCACAGGCTTTAACATTAAGGGTGACCCTGCCGCCAAGGTTGATTTGGAGGCTTTATGTAAAGCTCTTGGTATTAACCGTGTTCGTGTGGTGGACCCTTATGACCTTAAGGCCTGTCAGGTTGCCTTAAAGGAAGAACTTGCAGCAGATGAACCTTCTGTTATCATTTCAAGAAGACCGTGTGTGCTTCTGAAATCGGTTAAGCACGAGGCACCTTTAAAGGTGGAAAGTGATAAATGCAAGTCCTGTAAGCGCTGTATGGGCCTTGGCTGCCCTGCAATAAGTCTTAAAGACGGTAAGGCAAAAATTGATAATACCCTGTGCGTTGGCTGCGGCGTATGCAAACAGCTTTGCGCATTTGACGCTATAGTATAAGGGGGATATTAAAATGAAAACTACAAGTGTTATGATAGTTGGCGTTGGCGGTCAGGGAAGCCTGCTTGCCTCAAAGCTTCTTGGCAGACTTTTAGTTGACGAGGGCTTTGACGTAAAGGTAAGCGAGGTTCACGGTATGAGCCAGCGCGGTGGCTCGGTTGTTACCTACGTGCGCTTTGGTGAAAGGGTGTACTCCCCCATTGTTACCGAGGGCGAGGCCGACGTTATAATCTCCTTTGAAAAGTTAGAGGCGGCACGCTATGCAAAGTATCTTAAAAAGGGTGGAAAAATTGTTGTTAACACACAGCAGATAGACCCTATGCCTGTAATTATAGGTGCTGCACAGTATCCTGAAACGGTTCTTGATGAGCTCACCCAAAAGGGTGTGGATATTGATGCTCTTGATGCCTTAAGTCTTGCGGAGGAGGCAGGCTCCTCAAAGGCGGTAAATATTGTTCTTATGGGTAAGGCATCAAAGTACTTTGATATTCCATATGAAAAGTGGATAACCGCCATTGAAAACACCGTTGCGCCCAAGTTTGTCGAAATGAATAAAAAAGCATTTGAGCTTGGATACAACGCATAAAAAGTGTTGACTTTTTAAATTTGCCGTGCTAAAATAAGTTAGCGCGTTAAAGCGCTACTAAATGCGATGATCGGAAACAAGTAAGTTTGGATAGAATCTATAGAGAGTTGCCGGTTGGTGCAAGGCAAAGAGGAAGTCCATTTTGAATTCATTCTGTAGCAGTGCGCTGAACAAGAGAAATCTTAAGTAGGATGCAACGGGTGTTCCCGTAACAGAACTAAGGGTATGATAGTACCTGACAAGGCTGCTACCGTGAGATAGCAGTAAACTGAGGTGGTACCACGGGATTTTTATTTTCTCGTCCTCTGTATTCTTTATTGGAATGCAGAGGACTTTTTGTTTCCTTTCATTCCAAAGGTTTGTACCAAACAAAAAAGCAGAAAGGATGATTTATATGGCACAAAACTATTATCAAAAAGAAATCGAAACGATGCCGGTTGAGGAAATTAAGAAGCTTCAGTCCGAAAAGCTTGTAAAGCAGGTAAAGCACGTATATGAAAACGTGCCCTATTACAAAAAGCTTATGGATGAAAAGGGCGTTACTCCTGACGACATCAAGGGTATTGAGGATCTGCACAAGCTCCCCTTCCTTACCAAGGCAGATTTAAGAGACGCCTACCCCTACGGACTGCTTGCAAAGCCACTTGAGGACTGTGTAAGAATTCAGTCCACCTCGGGCACAACCGGAAAGCGCGTTGTTGCTTTCTATACACAGCACGATATTGACCTTTGGGAGGACTGCTGCGCCCGTGCCATAGTTGCCGCAGGCGGCACTAAGGAGGACGTTTGTCAGGTAGCCTATGGTTACGGACTGTTTACAGGCGGCCCCGGTCTTAACGGCGGCTCACACAAGGTTGGATGTCTTACCTTGCCCATGTCCTCAGGCTTTACCGAGAGGCAGATAATGTTTATGACTGACCTTAAAGCCACCATTCTTTGCTGTACCCCCTCCTATGCCGCATACATAGGCGAGACCTTAAAGGAAATGGGCTATGGCCCTGACGACATTCCCTTAAAGGCAGGTATTTTCGGTGCAGAGCCCTGGACCGAGGAGATGCGTAAAAACATTGAGGAGACCTTAGGCATTAAGGCCTACGATATTTACGGACTTACCGAGACCTCCGGCCCCGGTGTATCCTTTGAATGCAGTGAGCAGACAGGTATGCATATAAACGAGGACCACTTCCTTGCAGAAATAATTGACCCCGATACAGGCGAGGTTCTGCCTGAGGGCAGTAAGGGCGAGCTTGTGTTCACCGCCCTTGATAAGGAGGCCTTCCCACTTCTCCGCTACAGAACACGTGATATATGTGTTCTCTCCCGTAAGCCTTGTTCCTGTGGACGTACACTCATTAAAATGGCTAAGCCCATGGGAAGAAGTGACGATATGCTTATTATCCGCGGTGTTAACGTATTCCCAAGTCAGATTGAAACCGTTCTGCTTAATGAAGGCTATCAGCCTAACTATCAGATTATAGTTGACCGTAAGGGTAACACCGATACCTTTGATGTTAACGTTGAGATGAACCCCGATCAGTTTACCGATACAGTCAGCGGTGTTACCTCTTTAGAGAAAAAGCTTGCCGAAGCAATGAAGACTATGCTTGGAATCAATCCTGCTGTTCATCTTGTTGCTCCCAAGAGTATAACCAGAAGTGAAGGCAAGGCTGTGCGCGTAATTGATAAGCGAAAACTTATATAAAGGAGGAAAGCATTATGTCTATAAAGCAACTTACCATATTTGTTGAAAATAAGCAGGGTGCGCTGGTCGCCATTACCGATACTCTGGCAAATCATAATGTAAATATCCGTGCCCTCTCCATTGCCGATACTGAGGATTTCGGTATTCTGCGACTTATAGTAAATGATAATGACACTGCCCGTAAAATTCTCTCAGATGAGGGCTATCTTATTAAAACCACAGATGTTGTGGGTGTTAAGATAGGCGATGCACCGGGTAAGCTTTCAAAAGCCCTTGAAGTGCTTGATAAGGCCCAGATTAATATGGAATACCTTTATGCCTTCATGGCAAGGACCGAAAAACACGCCTATGTTGTGCTCCGCGTTGCAGACAATGCGGCGGCAGAAAAGGCACTTGAGTCAGCCGGATTCCATATTATAACCGAAGCGGATATACAAAAGCTTTAAAAATAAAAAAGAGCCTTTAAAGGCTCTTTTTTTATTTAAGACAAAGCTTACAGGGTGAGTAGCCGTTGTTCTCAAGCTGCTCCATTGTACCAATGTATTCTTTTCTGTTTTCCGCCTTAATATCCTTTGCATTTTCACAGGATGGCAGGTGGAATTTTTTAGTGTTAATATTTACGATATACTGTATTTTTTCATCACTTGCTATATTTGAGGTGCCGTCAATCAGACTGCTTTTGCCTGTGGCATAATCTATTTTTATCCCCGGCTGATTATTATAAACGTACACGTTAAAGCAAACGCCCTTGCCGTTATCCTCAACGGATTTCGCCTCAAGCTGAACGCCGCGGGCAACTAAATTTGCCCCGTCATAAACAGGGGTAACGCGGTAAAGCACGTGACTGCCCGTATCCTTAACGTAGTCGGCAATTTGGTTTTCAAAGGGCAGCATACCCTCCACGTTCATATACCGTGTACCTGTAATAAGATTTTTCTCGTTAGCATTTTCCCCTGCAAGCTGAAAGCCTATCAGGTGGCAACGGTTATAAAGGTACTTACCGTCCACAATATCATACTTGACAGTCTGCCAACCTGAGGGTTTTATCTGCCCTATCCCCTCACGCTCCTCTTCAGGCATAAGTTCTTTTCCTATACAGGCAAAGGCCACACCGCACCGTCCCAAAACATCAAGGGGGCTATAGTTTTCAAAGGCGGTAGGCTTTAATTGCTCAGCAGAAAAATCAGGCTCATTATTTTTAATTTCCACATAAGGCGAATTCCCAAAGGAAGGAACCTCGTTAACGCTTGCTATGTAGGAATCGCCACTGCTTGTTACTGCGCTTTGCACACCTGTATTTGCACAGCCCGCAAGGCAAAGGCAAATTACAAGCGCTACGCTTATTAAGGATATTATTTTTTTCATTTTATCACCAAAAAAAAGGAAGGGTTTCCCCTTCCGTAATTTTATTCGCAACAGGGGTCGGTCTTTTTAGCATCGGGCTTTTTGGCCGATGGCTTTGTAACGTCCCCAAGACCTGCGGTTTCACTGAAAAGCACGTTTGCCTTGGTCATTTGAACGGCATCGGTAGGAACAATTATTTTAGATGCCGTACCGTTGGACATGGAAACCAGCGCCTCATATTTTTTAAGCTCAAGCACCGCTTCGTCAACACCCGCCGCCTTTAATGCGGCAAGACCGTCAGCCTCGGCCTGCTTGGCAAGTAAAATTGCCTTGGCTTCACCCTCGGCACGGGCAATTCTGGCGTCCCTTTCACCCTCTGCCGCAAGAATCATAGCCTGTTTATCACCCTCTGCTCGGGTTATAACGGCGGCCTTGTGACCCTCAGCCTCAAGCAGGGTCTCACGGCGGTCACGCTCAGCCTTCATTTGCTTTTCCATAGCGTTTTGAATTTCGGCAGGAGGAATTATATTTTTAAGCTCAACACGGTTTACCTTAATACCCCACTGGTCGGTAGCAGAGTCAAGTATCTCGGTCATTTTTCCGTTAATGGTATCACGGGAGGTCAGGGTATCATCAAGCTCAAGCTCACCCACAATATTACGAAGGGTAGTAGCGGTGAGGTTTGAAAGGGCGCTTATGGGATTTACCGCACCGTAGGTGAACAGCTTAGCATCAAACACCTTAAAATAAACAACGGTGTCTATCTGCATTGTAACGTTATCCTTGGTTATAACAGGCTGAGGAGGTGAATCAAGCACCTGCTCCTTAAGTGTCACCTTTTTTGCAACACGGTCAATTACAGGAATGAGAAAATGCAGACCTGCGCCCCAGGTTTTTTGATATTTTCCAAGGCGCTCAATAACGTGCTCGGTTGCTTGAGGAACAATTCTCAGACACAGTATTACAACAAATAAAACAATACCTAAAATTACAAATGGCATAATATCTACCTCCTATTTATTATGTATAAATTATATCATACCACGCATATCACTGTCAATAAAAACGCACTTGCATTATATGGTTTTTTGTTATATAATAAAACTATAAAGGAGGTAATTGTTATGAGAATTTGTCCTAACTGTAATAATACGTCACAAGAGGCTATAAACTTCTGCCCTAAATGCGGTACCGCCATGGTTGAGCAGGCACCCCCTGCGCCTCCGGTACAGCCTGTGTATCAGGAGCCTGTACAGCCTCAATATCAATATCAGCAGCCAGTGTATACCGCGGCACCGCCCTCAAAGGCTAAAAGCATTGTGGGTATGGCACTTAGCATTGCAGGAATAGCAATGAGTAGCCTTGCTTCTTTTTACAGTTTAATTTTCTTGATAGAAGAAGAACTTGAAGGAGTTGCCGTTTCCGGAATTCTTTTCTTCTTTTTCAGTTTTCCCCTTTCTCTTGTGGGTCTTATTCTTTCCAAAAATTACATAAACGCAGGTGGAACAAACACCTTTAGCCGTGTGGGTAAAATACTTGGTATTGTCGGTGTTATTTTATCATCGGTTATGTTGTTCTTTGGTTTGGCAAGTACTTCAAGTTTTTAATTTGTTTTACAAAAAGGCACTCAGCAGAGTGCCTTTTTTCTTGACTTTTATATGCAATAATTTTATAATTATGGTGTATATTTTTTATTTGCGGAGAGATTATGAACGGAAATTTAAAAAGATTCATAAAGCACCACGAGGCGGCACTTGTAAATTCCAAAAAAGACCTTAAGGCTATTTTTGAAATTATGTTTGATGCCGAGGATAATATACTTTGCGAGGAAAACGACGGTTTTCGCATACATAAGCACTCCTACGCAAAGGTGAAGGAACAAATTCTTTCTGCCGCGGCGGGACTGTATGCAAGGATAGGTGCAACACACGGCTACGTAGGCCTTGAAATGGAAAACTCAACCGAGTGGATAATTGCCTTTTGGGCTATACTGCTCAGCGGCAACAAGCCATATCTTATAAATATGCGCTACCCTGCCTCCCTTACACAGGCTATTCTAAAGACCCTTGACATAAAGCAGGTGGTTTGTATTGGTGATACTGCCTTTGATGCTCAGGGTATTGATATAAGCTCTCTTTATACCGATGCTCCCCTTCCCCCTGAGGAGGTTTTTGAAAATGAGCTTGCATTTTCCTCCTCTGCTACCTCAATGAATGAGGTGGTATGCTTTTATAAGGGACAGCAGATAGCTGAGCAGATACTTAATTTTAAATCCATAATCAAGGAATGCCCCCGAATGGCAAAGCATTATAAGGGTGAGCTTAAACAGCTCGCCTTCCTGCCCTTTTACCATATTTTCGGGCTTTTTGCAGTGTACTTCTGGTTTACCTTTTTTGGACGAACCCTGGTATTCTTAAGGGATTACTCGGCCGAGACTATTCTTAAAACCTGCCGCCGCCATAAGGTTACCCATATTTTTGCGGTACCTATGCTTTGGCACACGGTGGAAAAGCAGTTACTATCCACCCTTTCTAAGGAAAGCGAGAAAAAGCAGAAAAAGTTTGAAAAGGGACTGAAGGCTATGACCGCTCTTCAAAACCTTTTCCCTGCCTTTGGCCCTGAAATAGCGAAATCCGTTATGGGCGAGGTTACCGATAAGCTTTTTGGACCCTCAATTTGCTTTTGCATAAACGGCGGAAGCTACGTAAGAGATTCTGCTATAAAGCTTTTTAACGGTATAGGCTACAGCCTGCATAACGGCTACGGAATGAGTGAGATTGGCATTACCTCGGTAGAGCTCAGAAGTAAGCCGAAGCACCGCAATCTTAATTCTATAGGCAGACCCTTTGATTCGGTTGAGTATAAAATTGATGAGAACGGCGTTTTACAGGTAAGGGGCAGCTCCCTTTGTACAAGAAAGCTTATAAACGGTGAAGAAATATTCCTTGAAGGCTGGTTTGATACGGGAGATATTGTTACCGAAAAGGAAGGTTATTACTATATTTCAGGACGTACCTCCGACGTGGTAATAGGCGAAAACGGCGAGAACATTAACCCCGATACCGTAGAGCAACGCTTTAATATTGCAGGGGCTAAGGCACTTTGCGTTCTTGGAATTCCTGCAAAGGAAGGCGAGGAGCTTTCCATTGTTGTTCAGATAAATCCCTACCTTGGAAACGAGGCTATTACCGATACTGTAAACGAAATATACGCCGTGAATGAGACCCTGCCTACCGCAACGGCAATAAGGGGCTTCTACTTTACTTATGATGACCTTGCTCCGCCTACAGCCGTTAAGGTTAGCCGAAAGCAGCTGCTTTCTAAAATATCCTCAGGTCAGGTTACCCTTATTCCCTTTGCCGACGTTAAGGCACAAAAACAAAATCAGGATGACCTGAATCCCGTTTTACTTGCCGAGATAAAAGGTATTATTGCCCAGGCACTTGGAATTCAGGCGGAGGATATATCACCCGATGCACATATATTTTTTGACCTTGGCGGCACAAGCATTCAGTACTTTTCCATACTTTCTGCTCTTTCGGAGAAATTCTCTATAAAGGACTATGACAGCAACGAAAAATACCGCTATACCGCAAAGGAAATTTGTAGATACATAGAAAGAAATATTTAGTATGAATAAAAATAATTTTCTTGTGAATTTTTGTTTGGGCTTTGTTAAGATAACGGGAATTCCTGCGGCGCTACTGTTTTTTAAGCCGCGGGTTATAAGGCTGTGCAAAAAACTACCCAAGCCCTGTATGGTTGTTTCAAACCACAAATCCCTTATGGATTTTGCACTTTATCTGCTTATATTCCCCTTCCGCACCATACGTTTCCTTATGGCAGAGGTGCTTTTTAACAAGGGAAAAGCCTTTGCAAGCTTTCTTTATGCAATAGGCGGCATACGGGTTGACCGAGACGCCTTTAATTTTGATTTTGTTTCAAACTGTATTGAGGTTCTGGACAAGGGCGGCACCTTGGGTATATTCCCTGAAGGCAGGCTTCCCGTAAACGGTAAGCCCTGGCCCTTTACGGTAAGCACCGCATTTATTGCAAGCCACGCCGATGCAAAAATAGTACCCGTTTATACCGATGGCAATTACGGTATAAAAAAGTGCGCAAGCGTTGTTGTGGGTGAGCCCTTTGACCTTATGGAATACCGTAAGGATGGACTTAGTGATGAGGAGCAGCTAAAGCACCTTACCACGGTGTTGGAGGAAAAGATTTACGCCCTTAAGGGTGAGCTTGAAAAGGAGACTGATAATGGGAAACGGTAAGGCAAAGGTTTTCGACATACGCCGTTTACCTATGGACGCAGGCAGAATTGTCTGTTCGGTACTTCTCCCCATATTTCGTATGAGACGCATAACCCCCACAGGTAAAAAATACAACTCAAAGCTAAAGGGCGGTGCCGTTATAGCAGCCAACCATACCTCCTTTGCCGACCCATTTTTAGTGGGAGTGGCCTTTTGGTACAGGCGTGTTTTCTTTCTTATTGCCAAGGAAGTAATGAAGGGTGGTCTTCGCTCTGTTTTGCTTAAGGGTATGGGCGGCATAAAAATTGACCGTGAAAAGGCCGATATTGAAGCCATAAAGAAATCTGTTGAGATACTTAAATGCGGATGGGTGCTGAGCATATTTCCCCAAGGCGGCATTGACAGGCAGGATGGTATTGACTCCATTAAATCAGGGGCGGTGCTGATTGCTTTACAGGCAGGGGTACCCATTGTGCCAATGTATATATGCCCGAATAAAAAATGGTATAGCAGGCGCACCGTGGTTATAGGTGAACCCATTATTCCCACAGATATTTGTAAAAAGAAATTTCCCTCCACAGCGGATATACAGGAGATTACCGGGCATCTTATGGAGGCAATGAAAAAATGTTCCGAAATGGAGATAGTGTAATGACTACTTTTGACAGGCTTGTAAAGGTTTTTAACGTTGTATTTGAGGGCGAGGTTGATACCTCCGCCATTGCTTTAGACTCTTCCCTTAGGGAGGACGTTGGTATAAACTCCATTGGTATGCTTTATATGGCAATGGCCCTTGAGGAGGAGTTTGACATTAAGTTCACCAACGAGGATTTTCCCTCCATAAATACCGTTGCAGACGTTATTAAATGTATAGAAAGCAAGTGCTAAGGATATGAAATGGGTACAAAAAGAGCCTAAATACGGCGATATGATACGTACCAAGGTAAGCTTTTATCATCATTACGGAATTTTTGTAAGCCCTGAGTGTGTAATACAGTTTGGTTTGCCTGATGACGTGAGCCGTCCTGCTGAGGAGGTAAAGGTGCTGGCCAGCGATATATACACCTTCCTTCAGGGCGGAGAGCTTGAAGTGGCAAAGCTTGACCTTGATGAAACGTCCCGAAGGAGATCGCCTAAGGATACAGTTGCCTTTGCTCAGGAGAGAATTGGTCAGGGCGGTTACGATATACTGCATAACAACTGTGAACATTTTGCAAATCTTTGTGTGTTTGGGGAAAGTCGGTCCCACTTTTTGCAGGACGTTCGCGAAAAACTAAGAATTATGCTTGGAAAATAAGCAAAAGCTCGGTAAACGCTGTGTTTACCGAGCTTTATTTTACCGTTTGGATAAGGTAATCGTCCATTCGGGTAACCTGTCTTTTAAGGTTAAGTACGTTAATGCTGTTAAGCTGTGTTATGCCCGTTCCCTGCTTTTTAAAATAAGCCTCCTTAGCGGTCCATACCTCAAAAAAGCGATACAAGCCTTCTTCACCGCTTTTAGCTGAGCTTAGATATTCCGCCTCCTCCATAGTACATACCCTATTTATGAGCGCCTCCTTAACAGGACGTATCCGCTCAATATCTATTCCCACAGGGGCTGTATCCACAGCGCAGACAACATTTTCATCACAATGGGAAATGCTTATATAAATATTGCTGTCCATAACATAGGGTCTACCGTTGTCTGCCCGCACTATTACGGCGTTATCTATGCCGTAGTGTTTTTTGAGAAGCTTTTTTGCAAGAATTTCTCCACCAAGGGAGCAAAGGCGGTCCCTTTCCTGCTTCAGGCAGTCTATATGCGCCCTTCTTGAGGGATGAAGTGCATTGTAGGCAGCATCCAAATCCTTGGAGGAAATATCGGTTATTTTAATAAGTTCCCAAAACAAAGCATCATCTCCCTTGAAAAATGTGTTATAATAATATATAATTGTTTTAGTTTACTAAAGGATGTTTTTTGTATGTGGTTATGGATTTTTCTTGGTATATTACTTTTTATAATTGCAGTTGTTTTCGCGGTGCTTATGCTCCCCGTTTATATAATTGCATATAACGACGAGAATAATGAACTTGCACTCCGTTATAAAATACTGCACAAAACCTTTGGTGAGGTGCCTGACCCTGAAAATCCCATTGTATTATTTCTTAAAAAAGGAACAGGTATTTCCAACATTGAAACACAGAAATTAAAATCAAGCATTAAAGAAACGGGTCTTTTCTCCACCCTTTCCTCTACCTATCATATAATTATATCCCTTTTACAGGAAATTGCCAAGCTACTTAAATACTGCACCGTTAAAAGGCTTAAACTTAACGTTGTTTGCACCGGAGCAGATGCAGCTGAGGCTGCCATAAATTACGGTAAATGCAGCTCGGTCACCTACCCTTTTTTGGGGATGGTGGATTCTATTATGAAGGTAAATCGCAGCGGTGAACAGGTAAATATATCCTGTGATGTTTACGGCGGAGCACCGAAATTCGACTATGATATTATAATATCGGTACGGCTTTGCCGTCTACTTGCCGCCTTTATACGCGTTGCCTTTAAGGAGGCACGACGCACGCTGGAGGAGGAAGAGGTTAGGTCATAAAGAAAAGAAATCCAGCACCAGCTTTAAATGCTGTGTCAGGGTGTTGTTATCCCCTGTGAGCATAGAGTGCTTTGAATCTAAAACGGTTTCCATACGGCAGGTTTTGCATTTTTTTGCAAATTTTTTCTGAGCAGAATTTTTTACTACCGTATCCTTCCCTGCCGATATAAGCAGAATGGGTGTTTTAATGTTTTTTATTGCACTGTGCTTTAACAGTTTCCTTTTTAAGGTGAGTGAATTATAAACCCAGCCTATTGAAAGCGGTGTTGTGCGGTAGTTAGCGTTATTTATACGCATATTAAGGTTATGGTTAAAACGAGTTTCACTTGAATCGGAGCTGTTTTTAAAGGAATGCTCAGGGTTAAACTCACTTGAAAAATTCCATTTGGCTGCAGGGTCCATAAAGGTGTTTTCCACCCACATAAAAAATCGCGCTAAAAAAACAGGAGTTTTGCCTGCATAGGGCTCTATCATGGGGGAGGAAAGCACGGCTTTTTTAATTTTTTCGCTGTTTTTTTCAAGATACATAGCCGAAATACCTCCGCCCATTGAGTGAGAATAGATATAAACGGGCTTTTCTTCGGCAGGGATAACTATTTTATCAATAAACTGCTCAAGGTCATCGGCATAGTCCTTGAAAGCATCAACGTGGATAAGCTCAATATCCTCGGTAAGGCGCTGAGAAAGTCCGTGACAGCGCAGGTCAAACAAAAATACGTTGTAGCCCTGATTTAAAAAATATGCGGCGACCTCGTAATACTTTTTTGTAAACTCACTAAGGCCGTGCACCACAACAACGGAGACCTTACTGTTTTCACAAAGAAAATATTCGTAAAAAAGCTTAGCGTTATCAAAGGATTTAAAGGTGCCGCTTACCCTGCACTTATCCAAGGTGGCTTCTATTTCTTTAATTCTTTGGGGGAATTCTTCCTCAGCTATAATATTCAGTTTAAAATCAGGGACAAAGCGCATGGTTTTTGCTCCTTAGCATAATTTTTTTAAAAAGTGGTGATAATAATGGTATCTGAAAAGAAATCTCTTTTAAAAAGGATATTGATAACCGTTATTTGCCTTATACTAACCTTTTGTATTGTATCAATGGCCGCCACGAAAATAGTTTACGACCATATTTTCACCCGTGTGGATGAGCCTGAAATATCCGTGCCTGACACCCTTTCCCAAATGGTGGAAAACCGCACCGAAAAGGAGTATTACTCAGGCGAAAACCTCTTATCGGGTTACCTGTATGAAAGTGGAATAAGAGACCGTTATAATTCCCTTATAGTGCTGGCACCCGGCTTTAATGCAGGGGCCGACAGCTACCTTTGGCAGATAAGCGAGCTGAATAACCGTGGCTGGTCGGTATTCGCCTTTGACCCCACAGGCTGTTATTCTTCACAAGGAGAAAGCACGGTAGGCTTTGCTCAGGAAATAATTGATCTTGATAATACGCTTAAATATATTGAAAAAAACAACCGTTTTGGTTATAATGATATTGTTATTATGGGACACAGCCGCGGAGGCTATGCCGCCTGTTGTAATTTAGCGTACGGACACAATGTTTCGGCCGTTATAAGTGTAAGCGGCATAAACAGTGCAATGGACGGTATTATGGGTGCCTCGGTAAACTATGTTGGAGGCCTTGCATACCTTAACTACGGTTTTTTGTGGTTATATCAAACAATGCTTTTCGGTGCCGATACGGTCAATTTAAGTGCCGATGAGGAGATATCCAAAAGTGACGTTCCCGTGCTGATAGTTCACGGTGAGCAGGATAAGCAGGTGCCCCTTTCACGGTATTCCATAATATCACAAAAGGATAAAATAAAATCAAAAAACGTAGAATATTACGTCTGCTCACAGCCTGAAAGCAACGGACATACCGACCTGCTTTTTGATAGCGACGGGACTGCCAATGACAAGCTTTTTGAGCAGATAGAAAGATTTTTAAAGCAAAGTGCGGTTAAAAATTAGGGGGAAAATAAATGGATGTGGTTTTAATTCCTGCCTATGAGCCTGATAAGGAGCTTATAGGTCTGGTTGATTCGCTTTCACAAAACGGCTTTTTTGTTTTGGTGGTGGATGACGGTAGCGGTGCAGATTATGCCCATATTTTTGAGGCAGTATCGGCAAAGGCACAGATAGTAACCCTGCCCCATAACTGCGGCAAGGGCGCCGCACTTAAGGCGGGTATGCGGTACATAAAGGGAAATATACCTGATTGCCAAAACTTTATAACCTGCGATGCTGACGGTCAGCACAGGGTTGAGGACGTTATAAGGGTACGGGAAAAACTTCATTCAGGGGAAAAATTCGTGCTTACCATGCGCCGTCCCAAAAGAGGGATCCCTCTGCGTTCAAAGGTTGGCAACGCAATGTCCCGTGTGGTATACGCCCTGCTCACCAACCGCTATTTATCCGATAATCAGTCAGGACTGCGGGGTTTTTCCGCCTCACATATTGACTGGATGGTAGAGGTTGAAAAGGACAATTACGATTATGAAATGAACGTGCTTTACTATGCAGCCAAAAAGAGCATAAGCATTAGCACCATTTACATTGAAGCAATATACATAGGCAGCAACGAATCCTCCCACTTTAGTCCCGTTAAGGATACGGTAAGGATATACAAAAGCCTTTTCCACCTTGCAATGGGAAGCTTTATTTCATTTATTGCAAGTGAAATAATGGTGATTTTAATTTCGGTATTTTTAGGCTATCACCATATCTTTTTCACCCTGCCGGGAGTTGCCGCAATCTGCTACGCAATAAATATAATTCTTACACGTAGCATATTTATGAAGAAAGCAGTTTGCTACGATTACTGGACAATGCTTATATTTAACGTTATAAATTACGTGTTCTATACCCTTGTGTGTCTTGTTTTCTCATGGGTGATACCGCTTTGGCTTTCCTTTAACATAGCTTATTTAATAGGTATTCCGCTAAGATATTATTTACATAAATTTATATTTGTTGCACTAAAAACAAGAGGATAACTTAAAAACAAACATTCCGATGGAATGTTTGTTTTTTATTTACGTTAAAGACTGCGCTACGTTTTGGGCAAAGTTACCCTTATTAAGTCTTATTATTTGTTCTATGCAGGCGGCGGTAGTATCCTCATTGGCGCAGCCGTGCATCTTTACCACCGTTTTTTCAGGGCCTAAGAAGGTGGCGCCGCCCTGTGAATTAAAGTCAAAGGCTTTGAACAACTCACTGTTTATTTTTTCGGTAAGCTCGGGGTCCTTATCAAGACCGACTCTGCGTACTATCTCCATTGCGGCCTTACCCACCGCCTCGGCATTTTTAAGGATAATATTGCCAGAAAAACCGTCACTTACAATAACGTCAGCATAGCCGTTCAGCAGGTCGCTACCCTCCACGTTGCCGATAAAATTAAGGCCTGTGGCACTTAAAAGGTCAAAAGCTTCCCTGGCAAGGGCGTTTCCCTTTCCCTTTTCCCTGCCCACCGACAAAAGTCCCACACGGGGATTTTCAATACCACAGTAGCTTTTTGAAAAGGCGTTGCCCATTTTGGCAAAGCGAACAAGGTCAGCAGGTGTACATTCGGTATTGGCACCGCAATCAACCAGACATACAAGTTTGTTTCCGTCCACCGGCAGAGCACTTGCAAGGGCGGGAAATTTAAGTCCGCCGGCAAGACCCAAGCGACAGATAGAGCCCACAAGCAGGGCACCCGTATTACCGGGAGAAAGCATTGCGGTACAGGCACCGTTATTTTTAAGGTACGAATAAGCCAGCACCATAGAGGCATCATCATTACCTCCAAAAACGGCAGTTGGAGGGTCGTTATTGGTGATAAACTTATCGGTATGAATAATTTCGTAACGGCCTTCCTCAATGCCGCAATGGGACATTGTATCGGTTATTATATCCTTATCACCCACAAGCACGGGGAAAAACCGAGTGCCACCGTTTATGGCCTTGGCAACGCCCTCTATTATAGGCTGGGCTCCTGCATCGGCACCGTAAATATCAATAACGATTTTTTCCATAAAATTACTCCAATGAAATAATAAAATCGTACACGTCCTGCTTGCCGTCAATAATACCTATTTCGGCAAGGGGATATTGATTTTCAAGTATAGTTTTGAATTCCTCAGCCTGAGTTTCACTTACACTTGCGCCGCGGAAAATAATAATAACTTCCTTATCATCAATATCGCTGATGCTCTTAATAAGTGTAACGGCGGTGTCTATAAGCTCCTCACCACAGGAGAGGATGTTTTTATTATCAAGACCTATAAAATGCCCTTTCGTAACCTGAATACCGTTCATAACGGTATCTCTTGTGGCGGTGGTAACGTAGGCGGTGGTTATGGTGGAAAGGCCTGAGCTCATATCCTCAATAAGCTCCTCAACGGTATCGCTCCACAAATTCATCATGGAAAGGGCGGAATACCCCTCCACAATAGATTTCGTGGGGATTATGCGCACGTCACTTGCGGTATAAAGCTCCGCCGCCTGCTTTGCAGTAAGTACAACGTTTGAGTTGTTGGGCAGAACTATTATATGCTCCGCATCAAGGCTTTTAAAGGCATCAAGAAAGGCATCAACAGGGGGATTATTGGTCTGCCCACCGTCAATAACAACGTTAGAGCCTATTTCATAAAAATAATCAATTATACCCTGTCCTGCAGCCACCGAAACAATGGCATACTTTAAATGCTCTTTTTTCTGTTCGGCCACACTTTCACTATGCTGAACCGACATATTTTCAATTTTTATGGTTACAAACTCACCATAACGGCGACCATACTCCAGCACCTTTTCAGGGGTGAAGGTATGGATATGTATTTTAACTATGCTTTCGTTGCATACCGCAACAATGGAATCTCCCAAGGCCTCAAGAGGCTTTACAAACTCTTTAACGTCAAAGCCTTTAATATCGGTCTTAGCGTTCATAAGCTGAAGTATAAACTCGGTACAGTAGCCGTATTCAAGCTCACTGTCGGGGCCAAAGCCGCCTGCTGTAACGTTGCTCATAGTATCGGAAAAATCGGGAGTATCCTCTATGCTTTCACCGCAAAGGTGAGCATAAATACCCTCCATAAAGCACACAAGGCCTGCGCCGCCGCTATCTACAACGCCTGCTTCCTTTAAAACACTTAGCAGCTCAGGTGTTTTTGCAAGACTTAACTTCATACATTCAAGCAGTGCGCCAAAGCCCTGAACAAAATCAGAGTAGGCGTCACCCTTGTCCTTTAAGAACTCAGCCGCTTCACGAATAACGGTGAGTATGGTACCCTCCGTAGGTGCAAGTATAGAACCGTAGGCATCCTCCTGAGCCATTTCAAAGGCATAGGCAAGATCGCTAAAGCTTATTTCATCTTTATCTTGGAAGCCACGGTACAAGCCGTGAATGAATTGTGAAAATATAACGCCTGAGTTTCCCCTTGCAGACATAAGCACAGCGCTTGCCAGCTTTTGCATATAGGTACTAACCCTTGGTTCCTCCCCTTCAAGCGAGCGCAAGCCACCGCCGAAGGTTTTAACCATATTTGTTCCCGTATCGCCGTCAGGCACAGGGAAAACGTTCAGGTCATTTATGACGTTCATATTTTTCTTTAGATTGCGGTAGCCATTTTCAAAAAGCTGATTTAAGGCAATACCGTCAAGAAGCATCTGTTGCATAAGCTATTTTCTACTCTTTTCCTTCAATAGTTACTTCGTTTCCGTAGCAGAAGGCAATTACGGTGCCCGGACCTACAGAGGCACCCACAATGGGACCTATAATGCTGGTAACAACCGCCTTAAAGGGAGCAATTTTTAAAATTTCTTCCTTCATTTTCTCGGCAGCATCAATACAATCGGCATGGGCGATATAAAGTGTATCATAGCTACCGTTTGCCGCCTCTATAATATGCTCGGCAATGGCAATACGGGCATTGTTCATACCCTTTGCCTTTTTAAAGGCGTAATTCTGACCCTTTATATCAGAAATTATTATAGGCTTAACTCCGAAAATGTTTCCAAAAAATGCCTTGGAAGCCTTAATTCTGCCTGCCCTTTTAAGATACTCAAGGGATTCAACGGTACCGCACTGGTTAACGCACAGCTTTATTTCTTCGATGTGCTTCGCAGTTTCCTCTGCAGATTTTCCCTCGCTTCTGAGCTCACTGGCCTTAATAAGCAGATAGCCCTGACCTAAAGAGCTGATAAGGGAATCTATACAAAAGATTTTTGTGTTTTCAAACTCCTTTAAAACCTCATCTGCCACCATGCGGGCAATGTTTACAGAGCCCGAAAGGGCGGAGGAGCAGGATATATAAACAATATCCTTTCCCTGTCCTGCAATTTCGCGAAATTTATCGTAAAAAACGTTTTTGGGAACCTGTGTAGTAAATACGCGCTTGCCGCCACGCATAAGGTCATAAAAATCTCTTGAAGAATGTGACTCCCAATCAAGGGAGGCAACGTACTCGGTATCATCAACTATGTAATTCATTGCAACGTAGTCAATATTATACTTTTCTCTGAGCTCCTTAGGCAGGTCGCAGGTAGAATCAGCAAGAATGACAAAATCCTTCATTTATAACATCTCCCTTATTTCTTTGAACGCTGACCCTCGATGATTGCGTTCATTATTTCTTTTTCTTTTTCCATATTCTCACTTATTTCCTTACCGTAGTAGAAGGCGGCGCAAAGGCCGGGGCCAATGGAGGCACCGCAGGACATTCCCACGTGGTTTATAATAACCTCCTTAGGAGAGAATTCCTTCTTTATCATTTCGCTAAGCAGCTCTGCCGCCTGGGGACGGTTGGAATGAGCAACGAACATTACCTGCTCCTCAGGATTTTCCACAGTTTCACGTATGTATTTGATTACTGCGTCAAAGGCGGCCTTTTTACCCTTGAAGCGTCCCAGCACCTCTGCCAGACCCTTGCGGTTAAAATCGGCCATAGCGTTAATTCCCACAAGGGTGCCGAAGAAGGCTTTAAAGTTAGATATTCTGCCTGTTTTTACAAGGAAGAACAAATCATCCATGGGGCCTATCTGATGCACGCGGTGCTTGTTTTCCTCTATATACTGTGCGGTTTCTTCAATAGTGGCACCGCTCTTCCTCTTTTCGCTTGCCATCATACAAAGCAGGGACAGTGCTGTAGAATAGCGCATTGAGTCAACGCAGATTATTTTTCTTTCGGGATACTTTTCCAAAAGCTCCTTTTTAACCAGCTCACACGCCTGGTAGGTGCCTGACAGAGCAGAGGAAAGGGTTATCATAAGAACGTCCTTTCCTTCCTTTAAATGCTTTTCAACAACCTCTATAATTTCGCCTGTGGGGGCACAGGCAGTTTTATATATGGTCTTTTTATCGGTCATAGACTCATAAAATTCCTTGGGGTTATACTTTTCCCAATCAAGGTCGGAAAATTCCGAATGTCCATCGGGGAAGTAAACCAATCCCCTTACATAATCGGGAATGTCGAACCTTTCTCTAAGTTCCTTGGTAAGGTCACTTGAAGTATCGGGTATAATAACAAAATCCGCCATAATATATCTCCTCTTGTTAATAATATATTCATAATATCACAAAAACTGTCGTTTTTCAATAAAAATTATATTTTTTTGACGATTTATGATGATTTTTTTCTAACGATATGATATAATGACATAAATGTGGTTTTTGGAGGAAAATATGGAACCTATTTTTATTGTTTTAATAGTGTTAGCCGTTCTGCTTTTAGGCGGTTTTATAGCAATGCTGGCTTATACCTTCCCTATTTCAAAGCGTGTATACAATACACAGCTTGTTCGAACTGAACCTGAAAAATGGGGTAGGGTATGCTCCGCTCCCGAAAATGAGGAGCAGCTTGCAATGTGGAATGATGGCATTGCCTGGGCCGAAAGTTTCAAGGATAAAATAAAAGAGGTTAAAATTCATAACGACGGGTTTGACCTTTACGGTGAATATTTTGACTTTGGGTCTGACCGCTGTGTGCTTATAGTTCCCGGCAGATGTGAATGTCTTATGTATTCCTACTACTTTGCCGCCCCTTATGAGAAGGCAGGCTTTAACGTGCTGGTAATTGATACACGCTGTCACGGCAAAAGTGACGGAAAGTATAATACCATAGGCGTTAAAGAAAGCCGTGACGTGCTTGCCTGGGTACGTCTTTTGAACGTGGAGCTTGGAAATAGGGAGATATACATACACGGTATATGTATTGGTACCTCCTCAGGTATTTTTGCTATGATAGATAAGGAATGCCCCGACTGCCTTAAGGGACTTGTTACAGAGGGTTGCTTCGTATCCTTCAGGGAGACCTTTAAGCGCCATATGATGGCGGATAAGCGTCCCCTTTTCCCCGTGCTTGACACCGTTATGCTGCTTATAAATACATATACAGGCACCAACGTATACACCCAAAAGCCAATACGCGCAATAAAAAAACTTCGTCCTGAGCAGCGCGTTTTATTCCTGTACGGTGAAAAGGATATTTTTTCTATCCCCGAAAAAAGCAGAAAGCTTTTTGCCGCCTGCTCCTCCCTTGATAAAAAGCTTGTTTGGTTTGACAAGGGCGGTCATTCACACCTGCGTATAAACAATACCGAAAAGTACGATAACGCCATTATTGAATTCCTGAAAAATGAGTAATAAAAAGTACGCGGTATTTACCATGGACGTGGAGGCCTTTACCGACACCGAGTGTGTGAGTAATTCCTCTGTTGACGTGGAGGTCGACCTGCTTGACGGGTTCGACGAATATATAAAACTGCTTGACCGCTACGGGATTAAAAGCACCCTTTTTACGGTGGGTGAATTGGCTCCCAAAATAGCGGACAAGCTAAAAGGCTGTATTGCGCGCGGTCACCGCCTTGCTTTGCACAACTTCAGGCATATTGCCCCTATGGATATGACCGTTTCGGCCTTCAAGGAGGAAATTCTCCGTGCAAAGACAATGCTAACCTCCCTTTTCGGTACCGATATTGAGGGCTTTCGTGCCCCCTGCTTCAGCCTTGACAGACAGCGGCTTGATGTGCTTAGGGAGCTTGGCTTTAGGTACGATTCAAGCAACCTCTGCTTTTCCAAGGCACGGCACACGGTAGACCTTGACCTTGGCGGCTTTAATGCCCTTGGTGACGGTATTTTTGAAAGAAAAAGCTTTTTTGAATTCGGCCTTTCGGTGCATAATATTTTTGGGTTCCCCTACCCTGTCTCAGGTGGCGGCTACGTAAGGCTTGGCAACTGGGAATTTATAAAAAGCCTTATTCTTCAGTATATTAAAAAACACGATTATTATGTCTTTTACCTGCATCCCTTTGAGCTTACAACCCAGAAAGTCCCCTTTATAAAGGACCTTAAATCCTACGATAAATACTACATAAAGGCGGGTATTAAAAACTACGCAAAAAAGATAGAGCAGATTATTTTAATGCTTAAAAAATGCGGCTATGAATTTGTCACCTTTGAGGAGCTGGCAAAAATAAAGGAAGCAAACAAGTAATATTAAAGCACCTGTAGTCTCTTGACTACAGGTGCTTTTCTTATTTAAATATTTCAGGAGTAAGGCCTGCGGAGATAAATTCATCATTTCTGACGGTGGCGCCGCCAAAGCCTGCAGAACGCATATACTTATACGTAGGGTCAATATTTGCAGATATACTGCCTACCTCCTTGCCCATATCCTCTATTATCTGTCCCTCAGGGGATACTATCATAGAACAGCCGCCGTGCCCGTCATCATTCATAGAATATGAGGAACGGGCAATAAATGCGTTACAACGAAACGCCGTAAGCTTTGCCTGAGCGCGGATAATATCGGTGCGCTCCCCGCGCTGATAGCCGGGAATAAGTATAATATCAGGTTTCTCCTTTGCAATATACTCTATCTGCTCATTAAAATACACATCATAGCAGGTCATAAATGCGAAGCGTATGCCGTCAAGGGTAAAGGTGCATTTACCCTCTCCCCTTGTAACCCCAAAGGAAACCTCAGAGGGTGGAAGATGAATTTTATCATATATAAAGGCTATATCGCCCTTGGTATCAAATAGGTAACTGCTGTTTTTAATTTTGCCTTCCCTTTTTTCCAGAACGTTTATAACTATGTAGGCACTGTTTTTCTTGGCGGATTTCGCAGCCTTTTGAAGCATTAGGGGGGCTCTATCTAAGGCCGCAAGCTCGCGCTGAGCATCGGAAAGGCCGCCTGCGTTGGAATATTCAGGCAGTACGGTAAGTGAGCCCTTTTCTACGCTTTCTATCTTTTCAAGTAAAAATTCTGCTATTTTTGCATCGGGCTCATCTCCTGCAAAATAGGGTGGTTGAACAACGGTTATTTTCATAAAAACATCTCCTTAAAGATAAGCTTACCCCATAAAAAAGATATTGTCAATACAACAACTCTCTAAAAAACCTACTCCAAGCATAAAAACAAAAAACATCCTGCATCTTGCAGGACGTTTTGCTTGTTACAGATATTTGCTAAGGGTAAATTTTGCAAGACGAATATGCTTTCTTGCCACGGTGTAGGACATAGCCAGCTCACCGTTTTCAAAATATTGTACAAAGGGATAAAAACAGCTTGTGTGCATTTTTGCCTGGAGCAAAATCTCACTTTTTGCAATATCCTTTGTATCAATTTTAACTATTCCTATATGCTCACGGTCTATTGGCGCATGGAACAGATAGAGGTCACCTTTATACATAATAAAGTCACCTCTGGACTGACAGTCCCCTATCTCCACAGGCTTTTCCCAAATTCCCTTTTCAAGGTCGTAAACCGTTAAAAAGCTATTGGGGTTACCGTCGTGCTGTCTTACAAAATAGTATACCTTATCATTCAGCACGTAGGTGGCGTTCTCCCACTTTGATTCATTTATAAAATCGGGCTGAGAAACGTATTCCCAGGTAATAAGGTCCTTACTTTTTATAATGCAGTTAAAGTCTCCGCTATAGCAACCCGAATAATAGTATGTCTCCCCGTTTTCCACACGGGAGGAAAGCTTTTGCATTATGCCTATGTCCGAGTACATTGTTTTACAGGGCAGATTATTTGCCGCAAGTGCGGTTCTTATACCGCTAAAGGAGAAATCGTTCACCACGTCACCAATCTTCAGGCGGTTTACACCTATTTCCCCTAAGGTCTTGGCGGCAATATCAAAGGGACAGTAAAAACGGTAATAGTTGCCGCTGTCTATTCGGGCGGTCCAAAGGATAAAAAGTGTGTTTTCATCCTTTCGCATTAAAATGGTGTCGTACACCATATCAATTTTTTCACCGCCTACGGTGTCCCCTGTTGTCTGCAGGTCAATAAAGGTCTTGTTTTCAATATCATCTATGGGAGCGTAAACTATACGTGCGGTTTGGTTTTTAGGGTCCTCCGAGGGCTCCTTAGTGTTGGCATAATAGGTCATATAAACGGTGCCGTCAATAACCATAAAGGTGGAAACGTGGGCCATTTTATCCTCACTGCGCTCAAAATCGGCAACAAAGCCTTCGGTTATCTCCTGAGCAAAGGCATCGCCCTTTTTTACCTTTTCCTCGGCAACGTTTACGCTTAAGGTTTTTGCCGCATCACCAATTTGGGCGCGGGGTAAAAAGCTAAGCTCCTTCTCGGTTTTTACGTCCTGAGAAAAAAATCCTTTACTCATTGTTTTTCTCCTTATTAAAAAAATAATTATTGATAAAATTGAGATTGCTTCATTTATAACGCCCATTTGTGAGCCTATAAAAATATCATAAACCAAAAAGCTTACTGATACGGGAAGTGACAAAAGCTTTGTAATTAGCGGGCGGTCTAACCACAGGGCTACCGTAACAAGTGCAGAGGCGGCTATGGGTAAAACGTTTATGGGAGAACGAAAGGTGAAGGCTCCTATCCCTAAATTAAGGCATATAAAGAATACCGGCCAAAATACTAACCCTGCCCACCGCTTTTCCTTGCGCTTTAAAAACACAAGCTCCCTGAATATGCCAACGAAATTCGGTATTGCGCCGCCAAAAGCACCAAGGCACAAATAATGGGCTACCCAGAATACGTCAGCCGTTAGCTTTGCCACAAGAATTCCCTTGCGGTTTTTTTGCTGATAAATAAGGAACAGAGCCACCATTGCTCCAAGTCCCAAAAGCTGTGCAATTATTTTCATATTCCACCATATTGAATATTGCTGTTTTTTATGATATAAATATTATATTGGTTCAAACAGCGTGTTTCAATAATCTATATTGGTAAAAATTAACACAATATTGCAAATAGGAGATAATATATGATAGCCACCAGATATGATGAATATAAAAACCACTATTCTACCCTGCCCTTTATTTTATATCCCGATTTGGAAAGAAGCCGCTTTAAGCGAAGCGGCGAGCAAAATTGGCACGAGGATATTGAGCTTCAGCTTTGCACAAAAGGAGAAGGAGTGCTTTTGCTGGACGGTGTCAGCCATCCCTTTAAAAAAGGTGATATTGGCGCTATTAACTCAAACGTTATTCACTATACAGGCACCGATACGTTCCTTTCCTACACCTGCCTGATAATAAAAGCCGATTTTTGCAGGCAGATAGGCATTGACTGTACCGCTATTTCCTTTGAAGAATTTGTTAAAAGCAACTCTCTTGCCGAAAAAATAGAGGCGCTTGTAAGGGCTTATACGGATAAATCTGACGCCCTCAGAACGGCAAGGCTTAACAAGCTTCTTCTTGATATTCTTATTGAACTCACTGAAAAGCACTCAAGTAAAAAAAGCGCAGTATCCTACTCGGGCAAGGCTCTTGAGGAGGTAAAGGGCACCATAAAATATATAAGAGAGAACTATGGACAAAAAATCAGCCTTGATGATATTGCAAAGGCGGTTTGTACCGATAAATACGCTTTGTGTCGCAGCTTTAAAAGACTTACGGGACAAACCATTTTTGAAAACCTTAATAACTACCGCTGTGTTAAGGCCTTGGAGCTTTTAAAAAGCGGCTCCACCGTAACCCAGGCGGCGGAGGGTTGTGGTTTTGAAAATCTTTCCTTTTTTTCAAAAACCTTTAAAAAATATATGGGTATTCTTCCCGGTGAAGCAAAAAAGCTAAATTGAATTTCTAAAGGCTGAGGGTGACATTCCAAAATTAGCCTTAAAGAAATTTGAAAAATAATATTCACCCGAAAAGCCGCAAAGGGCAGATATTTCCTTAACGGACAGACTTGTTTGAGCAAGCAGCTGTTGAGCCTTTTTCATTCTCAGCTCTATCACGTACTCCATTGGCGTTTGTCCTGTAAAGGCCTTGAATCTACGGGAAAACTGCACGTAGGAAAGTCCCGCCGCCTGTGCGGCAAGGCTAAGCTCCAACCCTGTGAAGCAGTTTTCTTTTATATACTTAATACCTTCTACAATTTTTTTATCCGTATTTCTTTTATCCGTAAGAATTTTTTCCACAGCAATTTGGTTTATAATGTCCCCAAAAAGTGCCTCAACGTATTTTAAACGCTGATTATACTGCACTACCGAAAGGTCATCTATAACCCTGAGTGTGGAAAAAATTCTTTCTTTATCGTAAAATACTATTTTTCCCCTTTCCTCAAAGGACTGTGCCGGTGTAAATCTGAATAAAAACAGGGTAACAGGCTCCTTAACCCTTCGATAATAGTTTACTCCCTTCATAAAGCAAAGGGCTTCACCCTCACCCACCGTGCCTGAGCCATATTTGCTCGAAAAGGAAAAGCTACCCTTTTGAACAACCGCCAGAACGTTTTCCTTGCCGCAAAAATCTTCAAGCTGGAATTTTTCACGGCAGACCTTTATATAGAAATCAAGCTGTATACCCATAATTACCTCTAAATGATAAAATATTATATCTTTAGTATATAATACCGCATTTTATTTGTCAATTTCCTGTGATAAAATGATAATATATTATATTTGGAGGATATGTTTTATGTCTGTTCATTACCTTGAAGAAAGCAAAACGTTTTTACTGCAGGGAAAAGAAACCACCTATGCCATTGTAATAGCCAACGACCTGACGGTGGCACAGCATCACTGGGGGCTTAAAATCACAGACCCTATTGATGTACCTTCAAGACCTCAGCTTCAAGCAAGAGGCACCGTTATTGATGACCGTCAGGAATACAGGGGCTTTGGCGGAAGCTCCAGAATTACGCCTGCCCTAAAGGCCACCCTGCCCGACGGCACCAGAGCCATATTTTTAAGATACTGCTCCCACAGTATAGAAAACGATACATTAAAGCTTGTTCTTAAAGACAAAGAATACCCTCTGTTTGTTACCCTTTATTACCGTATGTGTGAGAAATTTGACGTTATAGAACGTTGGACAGAGATTAAAAACTGCGGTGATGGTGACGTTGTTCTTGAATCGGCATATTCGGCAAACTGGCATTTTCCATACAGGGACAACTACAGGCTCACCTATCTTGCGGGAGCATACAACCGTGAGTTTAATAAATATCAGGAGTTTCTTCAGCCCGGAAGAAAGGTTTTAGAGTCCAGAATGGGTCTTTCGGGAACCGACTCCGCTCCCTTTTATATGCTTGACCCCGGAGATGCTACCGAGGATTTCGGAGAGGTGTTTTTCGGTGGCCTTGTATGGAGCGGCAACTGGCAGTTTGTTGTGGAAAAGGCCTTTGATTTTCGCACCCTTATAACAGGCGGTGTGAGTAGCTTTGATTTTGAATACTGTCTTGAACCGGGAGCCACCTATGAGACACCAAAATTCATTGGTGGTTTTACAGATAAAGGCTTTGGCGGCGCAACAAGGCTCCTCCACCGATATGAGCGAGCCTGCATAATCCATAAAAACGAACGCGACAGGATTCTTCCCGTTATCTACAACACCCACGGCAGTCTTAAAAATGCCGTTTGTGAGGAAAACGTTTTAAAGGAGATAGAGCTTGCTCACAAGCACGGTGTGGAGCTTTTTGTAATAGATGGTGGCTGGAGCGGATATGACGAAGTGGACTCACCCGTTAATAACGGTCAGGCACACAGGCTGGGCTTCGGCACCTGGGAGGTTAATAAAAAAAGGTTCCCAAGGGGGCTTAAATTTATTGCCGATAAGCTTCACAGCTATAATATGAAGTTTGGACTCTGGATTGAGCCTGAGGCGGTATTCCACACCAATAAAATTGCTCTTGAGCATCCCGAATGGATGGTGGGCTATGATAACCGCGAGCCCGAAATAAACACCTGGTACAACTGCTATTCCCTTAATATGGCAAACGATGAGGCCTGTGATTACATAACACAGGTTATGATAGACCTTGTTGAACAAAACGATATTGATTATATTAAAAACGATTTTAACCGTGCCCTTGTTCATCTTGGTTGGCGAGGCGCTCCCCTTAAGCACCAAAAGGAAAGCTGGGATAGGTACGTAAAAAATATGTGGCGCTGTTATATGCGCCTTAAGGAACGTTTTCCCGACCTGATTTTTGAAAACTCGGCGGCGGGCGGCAAGCGCGGAGACCTTGGTATGCTTCAGTTTTCCGGCAGAATGCACCGAAGTGATAATCAGGACCCGATGGATAGCATAAAAATGCATGAGGGAATGACCACCTTTATTCCTTCAAAATTTCCCGGTGGCGCCTGCTTTATATCCGATGAATACACAAGGGTGGTAAACAACCGCTACACCTCTATGGAATATCAGGCACACGTAGCAATGCTCAGCGGTGTTTCGGTATCCCTTAAATTTGCCGAGCTTGATGAGGAAAGGCAAAACGAGCTTAGCCACCTCCTTTCCCTTAACCGTGAGATAAGACAAACCGTTCAGCTTGGGGATATGTACCGCATTGTTTCGGCATACGACCACCCCTATGCCGTATACCAGTTTTTAAATGAAGATAAAAGCCGCGCTGTGGTATTTATTTTGGGACAAAATATGCAGTTCGGAGCTCTGCCGGAAAAGCTGCGGCTTAAAGACCTTGACCAAAACAAAAAATACTCGGTAACAGGCCACGGCACCTATCCAAAGCCTAAGAAATTCTATGATAATAACCTGCCACCTGCACCTGACAGAACAAAAAATTACGGTACCTTTACCGGAGCAGGGCTTATGAATATTGGTCTGCGCTTTGAACTGAAGGGACACGCCACAAGTCAGATACTCATTATTGACGAGGTAAAGTAATCTGTAGCTGAAAAAACCACGGCATCTATTTTCAGATGCTGTGGTTTTTTCACTTTAATTAAAATTTTCTGATTTCAAGGGAGGAATCATCCTGACCCTTTTGAATCTGCCTTATTACAATATAATAGGAATAGCCGGCATCGGTGGTAACCAGCACCCTGTCCCCTACCTTTTTGCCCATAATAACACGGCCTAAGGGAGATTCCTTACTGATAATATTATTAAAGGGGTCACGGCGCAGGGAGGTGGCAATACGCACCTGCTCCTCGCAGTCATCCTCCTCAACGTAATAGGTTACTGTATCAAAAAGGCCTATCTCGTCAGCATTGCTTTCAACCTCTATAATCCTTGCGGTCTTTATCATATTCTTAAGGTAGCGTATCCTGCTCTCATTCCGCCCACGCTCCCGCTTTGCGGCGTGATACTCTGCATTTTCGGAAAGGTCACCGTAGCTTCGTGTAAGCTTAACCTCCTCAAGTATCTGAGGACGTACCACCGTTATTCTGTACTCCAGCTCTTCCTTCATTTTAGCTATATCAACGCCGGTTAGTTCATCATACATTATATCACCTTAAATTTTTGATTTCTTTTATATTAACATAAAAATGAAATAACTGCAACTTGTTGCGGTATGTCATCAACACGCAGTGTTGCATCTCATCAAGCCGCAGGAGGGTTTATGCACGGCTATGCCGTGATGATATACCATCGCAAAGCGATGGATGATATACAGCCCCGTTGGGGCTGATGATATGCCAAGCCTGCGGCTTGGATAAAAAAAGAAGTAACTTTTGGTGGACAAAAGTTACTTCTTTTTTGCGAAAGAGCGATTAAAAGTAGTATAACTGGGGTAAGAAAGACTAAAAGTAGTGCGCCGGACTATTGATTTAGCAGATTACAGGTTCCCAAGCAAACGGCAACAAATCTCTGGCTTTTACCTTGATAAGATTTCCGTTTTCATCATTTACTATTACTTTAATATCGGGACAATACTCAAACAACATTTGTCTGCAATTTCCGCAGGGCGGAATAACGCAATTATGATGTTTTTCGTGTACGGCAACGATCGTATCAAATTCACGTTCTCCACTTGAAATAGCAATTCCAACGGTAATATATTCAGCACAAGACCCGTGAATGCCATCACAATTTACGCCTTTGTAGATGTTTCCGTTCTTGCATAAAACTGCACATCCAACCGTGTGATTGTAAACGCCATCATCAAAATTGTTCGCTAAAACCTGCAAACCAATTTTAATTAGTTCTTTATCTTTTTCAGTGATAGGATATCTTTCCACAGAAATGCCTCCTGTTAAATGTCGAATTTGTTGAATTGATTATACCACAAAAAATGTTGCTTTTCAATGATATATCGCTGTCGCGATATGATATACGGCGTTGCCGTATGATATACTTGCTACGCAAGCATGATATAATATCCGTTCCCACCATACGCGAAGCGTATATCATCTGCGAAGCAGATATCATAGCGTCAGCTATATCATTCGTGACCGTAGGGAACGGATATCATTGGAAACACCCTCATTGTATAACAATGAGGGTGTTTCCATGGTGGAGGCGAGGGGAATCGAACCCCTGTCCAAAAACCTCGCCATACAGACGTCTCCGAGCGCAGACATTTATTTACGTTCCCTTGCCCGACCGTTAAATGTCAAACTGACGGGCTTAGTAGCTCCACTGCGTGACAGGGGCAGGAGCATTCCCCTGTTCACGTTCACCGCTAAATGACGCTCCGTTCCCGACCGCGGTACTTCGGGGCGGAACGGCCGCCCTTAATTAGGCAGCAAGTGCAACTTTATTGTTGTCAGTTATTTTTAAAAATTGCAGATTTTATAGCGGTTCTGCACCGCTGCTCGCTTTCCGTACTTTAAGATCCCTGTCGAAACCTTTACGCCCCCATATTTTGAAGTAAGAAGTAAGAGGTAAGAAGTAAGGGGTTACCGGTTTTGCTCCTTAAGTGCGCGGTCTATATTACGGTCCGCATCACGCTTGGCGGCGGTGGCACGCTTATCATAAAGCTTTTTACCACGGCATACACCCAGCTGCACCTTTACAAGAGAGCCCTTGAAATAAAGGGAAAGAGGGATTAGTGTCAGGCCCTGCTGTTGTTTAACAAGGCCGAACAGGCGCATAATTTCCCGCTTATGGAGAAGGAGCTTACGCTCACGCATAGGCTGCTTATTAAATATGTTTCCCTTCTCATATGGGCTGATGTGCATCTGCTTTACAAGCATTTCCCCCTCCTCCACGGTGCACCAGGCATCCTTAAGATTTACCCCACCGTTTCGGATAGACTTTATTTCGGTACCCGATAACACGATACCTGCCTCAAGGCTTTCCTCGACAAAATAGTCATGAAAGGCCTTTTTATTTGTGGCTATAGTTTTTAAATTTTCACCCAACGCCTTTCACTCCTTTTTACGTTAGTTTGTCGGGACAGTATATTATATATGAAGTATCTCGTTTTGTCAACACTTTTTTAAAAATGAATATTTATTGCATAATATTCATTATCTTTGCATATTTATTCGTTATATCGCATAAAAAAGGGAATAAAATAGGCTTTTGATTATCATTTTTGCCAAAGTTGCAAATATTTATGCAAAAACAGTTGCATTTTCATTCCCTTTGTGATAAAGTTAGTTTACAAAATAAATTTTGGAGGAAAACAAAATGAAAAAGTTATTAGCACTTACTTTAGCAGTTTTAATGCTGGCACTTGTATTTGCAGGCTGCGGAAGCAAAACCGCTGCAACGAAGGTTATTGAAATCGGTCTTACCACCGAGGATTATGCCTTCGGTGTTGACAAAAACCAGCCCGAACTTCTCACTCAGGTAAACGCTTTCATTAAAGAAATCAAAGACAACGGTAAATTTGAAGAAATCTGCAACAAGTATTTCGGTGACGGAACCCCTACCCCCGTTACTTCAATGCCTTATGACGAAAGCAAAGACCAATTGGTTGTTGCAACCAACGCCGCATTTGAGCCCTTTGAGTATACCGAAGGCGACAAATACTTAGGTGTTGATATGGAAATTGCCGCTTTACTTGCTAACAAGCTCGGCAAAGAGCTTGTTATCAGCAATATGGATTTTGATGCTGTTTGCCTTTCCGTTGGTCAGCACAAGTGCGATATCGCTATGGCAGGTCTTACAATTAAAGAAGACAGAAAGGAACACGTTAACTTCTCCGACCCATACTACAATGCTGCTCAAATGCTTATCGTTGCAGGAGACAATACTGAATTTGACAATTGCAAAACTGCTGATGATATCGTTGCTATCCTTAATGCAAAAACAAAAGAAACCACCAAAGTTGGTTATCAAAACGGTACCACAGGTCAATTCTACGTTTTAGGCGATGCGGATTGGGAATTCCCTGGTCTTCCCGTTAACGGCGTTGGCTACAAAAACGGCTCTATGGCAGTTCAAGATCTCATTAACGGCAATCTTGACTACGTTATCATTGACTCAGCTCCTGCAAAGTGCATTACCGAAAAGATGAATGCTCTTCAGTAAAATATAAATAAACGAATAAGCACTTAACACCTCGCTCGTTACGGGCGGGGCGTTTGTGCGGTTAAAGGAATTTTACAATGGGAAATTTTGGAAGAAAAATTGAAGTTTTTATTGAACAGTTTATTGACAATAATGGTTATAAGACTGTTCTTTTGGGCCTTCAAAACACGTTGACTATCGCCATCTTAGGTCTGGTTATCGGTATTTTAATCGGCACCATCATAGCAGCAATAAGAGTTATGCCCAAATACCATGCCCTGCCCCGCGTTTTAGACGGTTTTTGTACCTTTTACGTTGGTTTTTTCCGCGGCACCCCAATTGTTGTGCAGTTGTTGCTTTTCTACTATGTGCTTTTACCCCTTTTAAGCGTTAAAATGACTTCGGTAGCCGTTTCAATTGTTGTTTTTGGTTTAAACAGTGGTGCTTACATTTCGGAAATAATGCGCGCCGGCATTTTATCGGTTGACCCTGGTCAAATGGAGGGCGGTCGTGCAATGGGCCTTAGCTTCTCAGCCACAATGATGAAAATCATTATTCCCCAGGCAATCAAGAACATTTTGCCCACCTTGGGAAATGAGTTTATTGCCCTTATAAAAGAGACCTCGGTTGTAAGTTTCGTTGGTGCAACCGACCTTTATGTTGCGTTTAATTATATGGGCTCCAACAGTTACGAATTCATGGTGCCTTATCTTGCAATGGCAGTGATTTATATTATTTTAGTTTACGGCATCAGCCTGCTTATTAAAATTATGGAAAGGAGCCTCAGAAAAGGTGATAAAAGTATGTAATCTCCGCAAAGATTTTGGGGATGTCAAGGTTCTTAAAAATATTGATTTGCATATTAAAAAAGGCGAAAAGGTTGTTATTCTTGGCCCCTCTGGCTCCGGTAAAAGCACCTTGCTTCGTTGCCTTAACTGTATGGAAGACCCAACCTCAGGCAACATTTTCTTCCACGGCGTTGACATTGCCGATATGGCAGTTGACATCAACATGCACCGTCAAAAAATTGGAATGGTTTTTCAACACTTCAATTTATTCAACAATAAAACAGTCCTTGAAAATATAACCCTTGCCCCTGTTTATGTTGCCAAGAAAAAACTGAAAAAGGCAAAACGAAACAAATTTTTTCGCAAACCTTATATTTCCGAGGACTTGAAGCCCCTTTCAGAAATTAAGGCTCAAGCCAAAGAAAAAGCTATAGAACTTCTTAAAACGGTTAATCTCTTAGACAAAGCCGATGTCTACCCTGCTATGCTTTCAGGCGGACAAAAGCAGCGTGTTGCCATTGTGCGCGCTCTGGCTATGAACCCCGACGTTATGCTTTTTGATGAGCCTACAAGCGCCCTTGACCCTGAAATGGTAGGTGAGGTGCTTGAAGTTATGCAGAAGCTGGCAAAAGAGGGTATGACTATGGTTGTTGTTACCCACGAAATGGGCTTTGCCCGTGAGGTTGCCGACAGAGTAGTATTCATTGATGAAGGCATTATTATGGAGGAGGCTCCTCCTGAGGAGTTCTTCGGTAATCCTAAGTGTGACAGATTAAAGGATTTCCTTGCTAAGGTGCTATAATGAAAATAGGTTGGTGAAAAAGCGCAAATGCGCTTTTTCACGGACAAATTAACAATTGTCCGTGAAATTATATAAATAATTTCACCTAATTCAAAGAAATCCGTCCGAGAGAACTCGGACGGATTTTTTAACTAATACTCTTAAAAGTCAAATTTTGGCTATTGTTTGTATATAATGTTGCTAGAAAAATCACATTAAATGCTTTAAACTCTAAGTAAGAGGTGTTTTAATATGAAATGGATTTGCACAACCGAAAATGAAAAATGGATTGAAGCCGACGAATTTTCTCTTGAATCCGGTGAGGAGCTGAAAATCGGAGAAGCATTCAGCAAGGAGCTTTGGGGCTTTGGTGCCTGTTTTAACGAAATAGGTATGAAGGAAATCGGCACCCTTTCACCTGAAAGTCAAGAGGAATTATTTGATGACCTGTTCACTGCCGACGGTCTTGATTTTTCCTATAACCGCATCTCTGTTGCAGCTAATGACTTTGCTGAGGATTGGTACAGCTATAACGATACAAAATACGATTATGAGATGAAAAACTTCTCAATTGAGAGGGATAAAGCTTATATTATTCCTGCAATTAAAAGGGCGCAGGAGCGCTGTCCCGAAATGACCTTCTTTGCATCACCCTGGAGCCCTCCCACCTGGATGAAATATCCCCAGGCCTGTAATCACGGCAGACTTGTGCAAACCGAGGAGAACCTGAAGGCTTATGCCCTTTATTTAAAGAAATTTGTTGAGGAATATGCTAAGGAGGGTATAAAAATTTCCCACCTTTATCCACAAAACGAATTTTTATGTGACCATAAATTCCCCTCCTGTCAGTATAACGCTCAGGAGATGGAGAATTTCCTTGCAAATTATCTTATTGATGAAATTGGTGACAGCTGTGAAATATGGCTTGGTACCAACTGTTGGCGAGAGAATTATACAAAAATATTTAACACAATTTTGCAAAACAAAAAAATTCGTAATGCCATTGGCGGAGCAGGCTTCCAGTGGAGTGCCACCGATGAGATACAGATGTTTATGGAAGATTATCCTGAAAAGGATGCGGTACATACCGAATGCGAATGCGGTGACGGAAACAATACTTGGGACCACGCAATGCATGTATTTGAGCTTTATAGGCGCAGCTTCCGCGGCGGTGCAAGGGCAAACGTATATTGGAATATGGTACTTAAAGAGGGTGGTCTCAGCACCTGGGGCTGGCACCAAAATTCCCTGTTTACCATTAAGGATGGTAAGTACATTAAAAATCCTGAGTATTACTGTGTTAAGCATTTCTCCCATTTTGTTAAAAAGGGCGCAGTAATGCTGAAAACCGTTGGACCTCATTCCTCCTGCAGTGCGGCATTTAAAAATCCTGACGGCAGTATAGTTTTGGTAACAATAAATCCTTATAATAGCCAAAAGGTATTAACCCTTGAAGGCAAAAACTATGTTTTAAAGCCTCAATCATTTAATACAATTGTTTTATAAGAATATAACACTTTTGTTCAAAAGCAAAATCATAACCACCGGTAAACCGGTGGTATGCACCACCCCTATAAGGGGTGACTACTGGCTTAACCCCTAAAAGGGGCACTGAAAGTTTAGCAACGCATTACAATCTCGGGCAGCCGCTCACGTGCGGCTGTCTTTTTTTGCCTTTTACTTCTTGTTACCCGTGAACGGGTCAATGAATTCTTTTATACTAATTTGTTCTGCTGCGTAATCTTCTTCTAACTGATTCCTTATGTATTCTGCTATAACCTTTTTGTTTCGACCGACCGTATCCACATAATAGCCTCGGCACCAGAAACTTCTGGTGCCGTACTTGTACTTTAAATTTGCGTGTCGGTCAAAAATCATCAGCGAACTTTTACCCTTGAGATATCCCATAAATTGTGCTATACTTATGTGCGGTGGGATACTTACAAGCATATGTATGTGGTCGGGGCACGCTTCTGCCTCTATTATTTCTACTCCCTTTTGAACACATAATTTTCTCAAAATTTCTCCTATGTCTTTTTTGATTTTTCCATATATTTCTTTTCGTCTGTATTTTGGTGCGAAAACTATATGGTACTGACATCTGTATTTTGAGTGTGAACTGCTTTTTATCTCATTATTTCCATTCATTTGAAAAACCTCCTGTATTTTTGTAATGCGGTTGCCAAACCATTACTATTATACAAGAGGTTCTTCTTTTATCTATAGTTTTTTGGGCTTAGCTTCGCCTCGCCCGTTTTATTGTAGCTTCGCTCTTTTTTCTTCCCCCGGTAGAACCGGGGGTTTATTTCCACACCTAAAGGCACCAAAGAAGAACAGCCAGCTTGCGCTGGCTGTTCCCCCCAGAAGGAGTACATTAATATGAACAAAGAAGAGAGTTAGGTTAGGATAGTGGAATGTACTATATCTTTCTCAAAACAATTAAATTATCGCACTATACCTGATTATGGTTTTTCGCTGAATTGATAATCCCCAAATTCGAAAACAAACTCTTCATCCGGCCAAACTACTGAGTAAACTGTTTCACCAGTAACACCGTCTTTAACTATAATTTTAACTGCAATTGTAGATGGATCTCTACCATTTAATAATTGCTCCACACCTAATGAACTTGCGCCTACTACAAAATTAGAAAGATCGGTGAACAATGTTTCTTTATAACCATATATTGTGATTTGTGTACAGTCTTCAGTTATTTCCATATTTTCACTTTTTCTTAAAACATCAACACCTATTCCCCAATTTTTATTGCGAAACGCCTTTTTTTGTGCTGTATTTAAACTAAGAACTAAATTCCCTTCTCCATCGACAAATGCCTTTTCTCGAAAATCCTCTGTTGTAGAATAAATATCCAATTCCCAATTAGCGAAGTTGTTAGGTTCGCAACCGAATAATGCTAAACATATTTTAGGAGACAAAACATAGGTTGTTCTTCTGTTTTTACCTATTTGTATTAAAAAAGCCAAAAGAACAGTGATGACAAAAACTAAAATTAAAATTAATATTAATATCCTTTTCATATATAATTTTTTCATAGCAACCTCCCATATGATAACAATATTTCAGTTAAATTATCTTTATGCAGGAACATACTGTGCAGAACTTGAAACAGCGGGTGATAAAGTTTGGATAACCTTCATCCAATAATTATATGCCGCAGCAAGTGCAGGAGCATCGTTCCAAAGTCCAGCGCCAAATGATATCGCCGTTTCAACCAAAGCGAAAAAAGCAATTGCTGAATAAGCATCTGTCGTAATTTCAAAATAAACAAGCTTATGTATACTATATTTCGACGTAAAACTTTTGGGATTTATATTGTTTTTATGCTCATAAACCCTGCGAATAATATCATTGGTTACACCTGTATAAATCGCAACATTTGTATTATTGGAGAGGATATATACATAATAGTTCATTTTATTCCTCATTACCCCAATACTTACGGTCAAGGCTTCTGAATTGTATTGCCTGAGAAATATGGGCAGCCTCAATATTTTCACTGCCCTCAAGGTCGGCAATGGTGCGTGCCACCTTTAAAAGTCTGTCATAGGCTCTGGCTGACATACCAAGCCTGTCAAAGGCGGCGCGTAGGATGTTTGAAGCAGCCTCAGACATAACGCAGTATTTTTTAAGAAGTGCAGGGGTAAGTCTTGCGTTGCAGGTAATACCTGTGCCCTCGTATCTCTTTGTTTGTATAGCTCTTGCGGCATTAACCCTTTCTCTTATCTGGGCGGAGGTTTCCTGCTTAACGTTGGAATTAAGGGAGTTATAATCCACCGCAGGCACCTCAATATGCAGGTCAAGTCGGTCAAGCATAGGACCTGAAATACGGTTTAAATACTTACGCACAATATTCTCACTACAGGTACAGCGGCCCGACGGATGACCGTAAAAGCCGCAGGGGCAGGGATTCATTGCGGCAACAACCGTAACCGAGCTTGGATAGGTTAAGGTACCTGCCACACGGGAAATTGTTACCTTACCGTCCTCAATGGGTTGACGCATAGCCTCCATAACGTCGCGATGAAACTCAGGCAGCTCATCCAAAAACAGTACGCCGTTATGGGCAAGGGAAAGCTCACCCGGTCTTGGCACAGCACCGCCCCCTGCAAGACCTGCGGCAGATACCGTATGGTGAGGCGAACGGAAGGGTCTGGTTGTAACCAAGGGTTTTTCAGGGTCAAGAATACCTGCTATGGAGTGTATTTTTGTGGTTTGAATAGATTCCTCAAAGGTCATTTCAGGTAAAATAGTGGGCATTCTTTTGGCCAGCATACTTTTTCCTGATCCGGGAGGGCCTATAAGCAAAATATTATGCCCACCTGCGGCGGCGACCTCAAGGGCACGCTTAGCGGCGGTCTGTCCCCTGACGTCACAGAAATCAAGCCCCTCATAGGTGGGGGTATGTGCAAAGCTTTGGGACTGTGCCGCTATTATTTCCCTCTCCCCTCTTAAATGGAGGATGAGGTCCTCTATAGTATTTATTGGATAGATGTTAATGCCGTCAACCACGGCGGCTTCCGTAGCGTTAGATGCGGGAACGTAAAAGCTTTTAACGCCGTTTTCCTTAGCGCAGATAGCCATTGCAAGCACACCGTTTACGGGGCGTATTTTACCGTCAAGGGATACTTCACCTATAAAGGCCGCATCACTCACCGATAAATTAAGCTGTTTTGATGCAAGAAGAATGCTTATAAGTATGGGAAGGTCGTAAACAGGGCCCTCTTTTCTAAGGTCGGCAGGGGCAAGATTTACGGTTATTCTGCCAACGGGGAATTTAAATCCGCAGTTTTTTAGGGCCGAGCGCACCCTGTCCCTTGACTCCTTTACCGAAGCATCGGGCAGGCCAACTATGTCAAAGGCAGGAAGGCCGTTTGATAAATCCGTCTCGATTTCAAGCATATATGATTCCATACCGAAAATGGCAACACTTTTTAAACTTGCAAACATTTTAACACCTCATTCATTTCCATTATATACCAAAATATAACAATTCTCAACGACTTATTTGCATTTTTACAAAATATATAATATAATGAAAATAGGTTGGTGAAATTATATAAATAATTTCACCAACATCATTGCAATGATGTCGGTGTAAATAATCAGAGATTATTTACATAAAACCGCTACACTTAGCGGTTTTTCGAAAAGCTTTGATTGAAAGCTTTTCGACTACCGATTATCATTATAATTAAGATGTACTAATTTTAAGGATGTAAAATTATGCCCTTTTTACCTATTACAAGAAAAGAAATGGAAAACTACGGCTGGAAACAGCCTGACATAATAATAATTACGGGGGACGCCTATGTGGACCACCCCAGCTTTGGCACCGCTGTTATCTCCCGAGTGCTGGAAGGCGCAGGCTTTAAGGTATGCATTATTCCCCAGCCCACAAAGGATACCGACTATACTATTTTCGGTACTCCTCGCCTTGCCTTTTTTATAAACGGCGGAAATATTGATTCTATGGTGGCACATTATACCGCCGCTAAAAAACGCCGTAGTGATGATACCTACACCCCCGGCGGCAAAGCAGGTCGCCGTCCCGACAGGGCAACCATTGTTTACACTAAAAACGTCCGTCGCCTATTTGGGGACGTTCCCGTTGCCATTGGCGGCATTGAAGCATCCCTCCGCCGATTTGCCCATTATGACTATTGGGATGACAAGGTGCGCCCATCCATTTTAATTGACTCAGGTGCCGACCTTCTTATGTACGGTATGGGCGAAAAGCACGTTGTGGAGATTGCAAGGCGCCTTGACAGCGGAGAGAAAATAAACCGGCTTACCGATATTTTAGGCACCTGCTTTGCGGTAGCGGCTAAGGACTACACTCCCCGCCCCTGCAGCGAGTGCCCTGCCTACGATATAGTTAGGGAGCCTACCGATTCAGGCAAGAGGCAATATGCCATATCCTGCCGCATACAGCAGGATGAGCAGGATGCGGTACGGGGTAAAACCGTTATCCAGCGCCACGGCAATAAAATACTCGTTCAAAATCCCCCTATGCCTCCCCTTTCTCAAGAGGAAATGGATGAGGTATATGCCCTGCCCTATATGCGCGATTATCATCCCTCCTATGAGGCGATGGGCGGTGTTGATGCCATAAAGGAAGTAAAGTTCTCGGTTATTCATAACCGCGGCTGCTTTGGTGCCTGTAACTTCTGCTCCCTTGCCTTTCATCAGGGCAGACAGATAGCCTGCAGAAGTCACGAATCGGTTATAAAAGAGGTAGAAAAAATTACCAAAATGCCCGACTTTAAGGGATATATTCACGACGTGGGCGGCCCTACGGCAAACTTTCGTGCCCCATCCTGTGATAAACAGTTAAAAAACGGGCTTTGCAAGGGTAAAAAATGTCTTGCACCCGATATTTGCCCTGCTGTGAAGGTGGACCACAGCGATTACCTGTCATTACTGCGAAAACTCAGGAAAATCCCCAAGGTAAAGAAAATTTTTATCCGCTCGGGTATACGCTTTGATTACCTTGTAGCCGACAGCGATGAAAGCTTTTTCAAGGAGCTTATAGAGCACCACACAAGCGGTCAGCTTAAGGTTGCCCCCGAGCACTGCAGTGATAACGTTTTAAAATATATGGGCAAGCCAAAAATTGCCACCTATCAAAAGTTTAAAAAGCGCTTTTATGAGCTTACAAAAAGTGTTAACAAGGAGCAGTTTTTAGTTCCCTACCTTATGTCTTCCCACCCCGGAAGCACCATAAAGGATGCCATAGAGCTGGCGGTTTTCCTTAAAAAAGAGGGGCTACATCCGGAGCAGGTGCAGGATTTTTATCCCACACCGGGTACCATTTCCACCTGTATGTTCTATACGGGGCTTGACCCTAACACCATGCAGCCCGTATATGTGCCCCGCACAATGAAGGAGAAGGCTCAGCAACGCGCACTTCTGCAATACTTTAAGCCCGAAAACCGCGCTATAGTGCTTTCGGCGCTTAAGAGTGCGGGAAGATATGACCTTATAGGTACGGGCAAAAACTGTCTTGTAGCCCCTGATAGGAACGATACCTCCCTTCAAAAGAAGAAAAAGCCCACCATAAGAAATACACATAAGAAGAAAAAGTAGAAATCCGCAGCCTTCGCTGCGGATTTCTTTATTTTCATTTAATTACAAAAACCTTTTCCTTTTTATTACCAAAAAGGCCGTAATCATTAACCTCAACCTCCACATCCTTATCAGGATATTCAAGCCAATAAGCTATCTCGGCGCAATACTCTACGCCACCTTTTATATCTTTATATTGGTCATCTAAATCATAATGGCACTCGTTGGGAAGTTCGTCAAAACATTCAACAAGGCTAACGCCTTCCTGGTAAACATAAAAATCGCCTTCATATAAAAGTGATGTAGGTTCTTTGCCGTTGTTTTTTAATAAGTACTTGATTATAATTACATCTTTACCATCTATATCTTCACACAGGCGAAAACTATCTATTTCAATTTCTGCATTATTGCCGTCTATAGATTCAAAAATTGTACCTATCCAAAGTGCCGATATTGGTGATAAAAATGGTAAAACAACAAGATTAACTAATAAGGCACCGATAATTATTAAAACAACATAACGCTTTTTCATATAAACACATCCTTTTATACTACTATAACTGTATTATATCACTATTCTTTTTTCGCCGCAATACAAATTCACCTAGAGGAAATCGTTAATCACTAAAGTGTATTAGTTATAAATATTATTTAATTCCTCAAGCCTTGCCTTTATCATATCGCGAAGGCTCTGTGGCGCAAGGGCTTCAAGCTTACTGCCAAACTGTAATATCCAGCTAACCAGACCCTCACTTAAATTGGCCTTAACGTTAAAATCAAAATGACCGTTTTCCACATTTAAATAGAATATATCCTCACCGAAGCGGTCAATTACCTGCTCAAGCAGGGCGGTATCACAGCGGAGCTTTATCTCGGTAGGCTCACCGCTGAACATATTAAAGTTTTTTGACACGTAATCGGATATATTGAAGGCATCCTTATACTCGCTGACCTCGCTGAAGTGGCGCGAAGAAACATCAAGCTGTTTCACGGAACGCATACGGTCAAGGCGCAGGTTCATTAAATTGTTATACTTAGGGTTATTGCAAACAAGGTAGTAGCTGTCATCCTGCCACACAAGGGCGTAAGGGCTTACCTCCATATGCTTTTCCTGAAGCTCCACTCTTCGCTCCTGCGTCAGGATTCGCTTTGCATATTTAAAACTGACCATTTTCCCCTTTTCAATGGCGTTTGAAAGGCGGTCAATGGTATAATATATCTCCTCATTTTTACACTTGTGGCTAATATCGATGTAGGAATAACCGCTGTGCTTTTCCTTTTCGTGGATGCTGTTCATATCCTCAAGCTTTGATATAAGCTCACGGGATTTTTTTGCGGTTATAAAGCCTGCAGACTGCACCGCGTCGGTAAGGAGGCGTATTTCAGGCTCCTCAAACTGTCTTGAACACAAGAAGTAGCCGCCGCCTGCACCCCTGTTAAGGACTATATCGTAGCCGTAATCAATGAGTATTTCCACGTCCCTGTATACCGATTTTCGTTCAGCCTCTACTCCCTGCTTTTCAAGGTAGTCGATTATCTGAGGCGTGGAGACGGGATGCTCCTCATCGGAATAACGGCGCAGATAATCAAGAATATAAAGAAGCCTTACCTTTTGTCCCGATTGCTTTGCCATTTTTCTACCTCCCCTTTAAATTCGTTAAAAGAGTATGCACAGTTAATATAGTCAAGCATTGCAGGGGTTGTAAGATTCTCGGGCAAACCCAAATGCTTTAGAAGCTCCATTCTTTCATAGGCGGAGTTTTGCCTGCCGCTGAGCCCCCAATCAAAAAGGTGGGCTTTTGTTATTTTATCGCCCTTATTATCCGTTTTTTGGGCCATAACACCGCTTTTTTCAAGGGCGGAAAGGATAATATCTCCGCTTATACCCTCTACACCAAGTATACCCTCGGCACCGGGCTTTGCCTTGCGCCGCTCCTTACCCTGAATTTTAGGGAGATACACGTTGGTTATTTTATCACTGCCTATGCACTGCTTTAAATAGGAGCGTATCTGCCTGCCTGCATTATCCGAATCGGTAATAACCACAATACCGTCCCGCTGTGCCGCAAGGCGGATGAGGCTTAGCTTTTCCTTGTCCTTAAAAAGGCGAAAGCCGTTGGTGGGGATGATAAGGGCATCTATGAAATTTTCAAGATGAATTTTATCGTACTTACCCTCAACAACAACGGCACCCTTAATTTTAATCAATTCTTTCACCCTTTTGGATAATATAAATAAGGCGGATAATAAGCTGTTCTATTGCAAAGCGTTCATTTACGCCAAAGCTTTTAAGAAGTCTGTCACAGGAGAGCAGCTCCTCAAAGCTTAAACGAAGCCTTGCCTCATCAAAGCGGCGAAGCTGTTCCTTAGCACGCCTTAACACAAATTCTCTTTTTCCGTAGGCAAATTCCTCGGCTATTGCGGTAAGGGGGACCCCTGCCTGCGTTGCGGCATAAACGCGGTACATATCCACGTAGGCGCTATGCACCGAATATAGTATTATCTGGGGAGCTATGCGCATATAAAAAAGTTCATCCACCAGCTTAAACGCGCCCTTTGCGTTGCAGGCAAATATTTCCTTAGTAAGGTCATAAACGCTTGCCTCCACGGTTTTTACGCAAACCGTATCTATCGCTTTATTATCTATAACGCCTTTATTGGCAAAGGCACACAGCTTTTCAAGCTCATTCCGCAGGGTGCTTATATCGGTTGATACACACTCCATTAAATACCGCGCGGTATCGGCAGACATTTTGCAGCCCCTTTTAGCCGCACCTGCGGTTAACATACGAATAAGATCGGAGGCATCCCTATGACCTATACATACGGCCATACCCCCTGATTTCTCGGTGGCAGAAATTAACTGCTTTGACCTTTCGGAGTCCTTATCAAACTCCAAGGCAGAGAACCACAACACAAAAACAGCGGTATCTATACGCTCAGACAAAAGCTGACAAAGGCGCTCAAACTCGTTTCCCTTTGCCTGCTCAAAATCGTAATCGCAAAGCAGTACCAGCTTTTTATCGGCCATCATAGGAAGCTGCTGGAGGGCATCGTAAACCTCCTGCAGGTCTGCATTTTCATCAAAGGAATGATAATTAAAGAAATCATCCTTATCAGCAGTTTTATCGGTTATCTTATCCACGTATTGCTTTTTAAGATACGGGTCGTCACCAAAAATCAGGTACACTCCCTTTGGGGAGCCCTGCTCAAGGCTTCTTTTCAGTTGTTGCTCATAACAAATCGGCATACACTACTTCTCACTTTTTAAAACTACTTTATTCAAAAGATTATCCGATATAACGGTGGCATTTTCAAGGGAATGCCCTACCACCCTTACGCCGCCAAAGCCTGCATCACCCTTACGGACGATTTTTCCCGACTTATCAAGAAGGAAAAGCTCGGTATCGCTTAAAACAAGGATATGGTTGCCAATAAGAGCCGCATCGGTAATGCTGTGCTCCCACTTTATTTGTGATATTTCGTTACCCTTTTTATTAAACAGAGTAAAGGTATTATCCTTTTTATCACTGCTGCGGGTGGTAACAATAAGACTGAACTTAGAGTTTCCGCGATACATACGAAGTTGATTTTCCGTAGTAAAGCTCTGTTTTACGTACTTGCCCCAGCTTGTATAGGTGGCGCCTTTGGTGTGCACCGCAACAAAGCCTTTTTTCAGATTGGTTTGAAGCGAATACACAAATTCGCCCTTGTATTCCTGGGTGTGAACGGGGTTTGCACTGTCAAAGGTTAAGACGTACACCTTCGAAGTGTACTCACCGTTATTACTGTTGAACACTGCCACCGCAAGCTTTTTACCGTTATCTGAAAGGGCTACGTCGCTTACCAGCTCCACCGAGCTGTTCCATTGGTATAGCTGCTCACCGTTTTTACCGTACACAAACACGCTGGAGGCATAGCCTTGGGCCTTGGTTGCTATAACGAAGGTACCGCACCTGGACACGTTTCCCGAAATTATGCCATTTTCGGTGGTCTTTTCAAGCAGTACGCCTTCTGCAGAGTATAATTTATAGCCTGAGCCGCCCTGGTCAAAAACTAAGGTGCGGGTAGCGGAGGAACGCATTACAGGGGCTGAAAAGCCGTGCTGAGCCTTTAATATTCGCTTACCGCCGCCGTTATAGCCTTCAAGCATAGTATCCGAAAGGGTATAGTAAAGGCTTCCCTTTTTATCTACGGTAAGGGTGTTGCCCCCCGCCATTGAAACGGGGAACTGACTGCCGCCCACACTACTGCTCCAAACCTTTATCTGGTCAAAAAGGCCTGTGGGAAATGAGAAATGGAGAATAAGCACCAGCGCCACAACGGTAAGCAAAATTCCGCTTATTATCTGAGCTTTACGGCGGTTGCGAAGCTTATTTCCTCTTACCACACGAAGGCTACCCTTGGTTTGTTTTTTAGACTCACCCTTTTTCTTTGCAGGGGCGGGGCCTGTGGACTTTGGTGACATTGGTATTTCCTCTGCCCTTGCGGTGCGGCTCCTTTTAACGCCTGCACGCTTTAGGTTTTTCTTTTTATAATCAGGCATAGCTGTACTCCTAATAAAAAACTTTATCCAGGAACAGACCGCAGGCAGGGGCGGTATTCCCCGCCTTTTGTCTATCCGTTCCGAAAACTTCCTCAAAGCTGCCCTTTGGCACCTTGCCCATACCGGCATCAAGGGCGGTGCCTACAATTATCCGTACCATATTATATAAGAAACCGTCCGCCGTAACGCTTAAGATTATTTTATTCCCTTCGCGTGAGACGTAACATTCCTTTATTGTGCGCACCGTATCGGTTACACTGCGGTGGATGCTGGAAAAGGCGGCAAAATCGTGGGTACCAATAAGCATTTTACAAAAATCGTTCATCTTATCTATATCAAGATTACCCTTTACGTAATGGGCGTATCTGCGTAAAAACGGGTCAGGCACGTCACCGTTATCTATGTAATAGACGTACCTTTTCCCAAGGGCATGGTACCTTGCGTGAAAATCATCCGCCACGTCCCCTGCCTCAAGCACCGAAATATCATATGGCAGGCCGCAATTAAGTCCTGCCACAAAGGCATGGGTGGGAATATTGTCAGGTGCATCAAAATGACAGAAAAACTCCCTTGCGTGCACACCTGCATCGGTACGGCTGCACCCTGTAACGGCAGGGCGTTCACCCAGCATTTTTTCAAGGGCATCCTGCAGTGTTTCCTGCACGGTCACCCCGTTGGGCTGTACCTGCCAGCCGTGGTAGGCAGTACCGTCATATGAAATTTTAAGCAGTACCCTTTTCATAAAAAACCTCTAAAAGAATAAATTAAGCGTTATAATACCGGCGCAAACAACCGCAACACATACTGTGGCAACGGCATCGCCCCATTTAAGGCGAAGCTGTTTCATACGCTGCTTGCCCTTACCGCCGTTATAACAGCGACATTCCATTGCCTCAGCCAGCTCGTAAGCGCGGCGTATGGCCGAAACAAGCAAAGGAATAAGAATAGGAATAAGGGCCTTGATGCGCTGCATAAGCTTGCCCTCCTCAAAGGAGGCTCCCCTTGCCTTTTGGGCGTTCATTATTTTCTGCGTTTCCTCAATAAGGGTGGGAATAAAGCGCAGGGCAATAGTCATCATCATAGCCAGCATATGAACAACCGAGCCAAGGCCGATAAGCTTAAGGGGTGAAAACAGACGCTCAATGGCATCGGTAAGGTCGTTAGGTGTGGTGGTATAGGTAAGGGTGGCGCTTATAAGAATAAGCAGTACAACCCTCAGCGCCATAAATATTGCACGCTCAATTCCCCCTGTGGTAATGGTTATTACCCACCACTTAACAAGCACCGTTCCCTCACCCACGTACAGGGCGTTTATAATTGCGGTAAAGAGTATAACGGGAAGGATTACCTTAATGTTTTTAAGATACATTTTAAGGGGTATTCTTGAAAGCATAAGCACAGCAATACAAAATACCGATACAAGTCCCAGCGCAAAGAAATTTCCTGCTATAAAGATAAACACTATAACCGCCACAAGCAGAAGTATTTTAAGACGCGGGTCAAGGCGATGTATTACGGAGGGCAGGTCAATATACTGACCGAAGGTAATATTATCAAGCATTTTTATTACCTCCGCTCATTTTATATTCAGTCAGCACACGCACCGCCGCCTCCATAGTATAAACGTTGGCAGGAATATCAAGCCCCTGCTGACGAAGTCTTAAAAACACCTTGGTGATGTTGGGCACGTTAAGGCCTATTTGGTGGAGTGCTTCGGCATTTTTAAACACGTTATCCACGGTATCGAACATAGCAACGCTACCCTTGTTCATAACAAGGATACGGTCGGCAATATAGGCAATATCATCCATACTGTGGGATACCATTATAACGGTGGCACCCTTTTCGCGGCAAGCTTTAACAATATTTAATATGCCCTCTCTGCCTATAGGGTCAAGACCTGCGGTAGGCTCATCAAAAATAAGCACCTTAGGCTCCATTGCAATAACCCCTGCAATAGCGGCGCGGCGCTTTTCACCGCCTGAAAGGTCAAAGGGAGACTTTAAGAGCAGCTCCCCCTTAAGGCCCACCGTATTTGCGGCATTTTCTATACGGGCATCAAGCTCAGCCCCGGTAATACCCATATTCTTAGGACCGAAGGCAATATCCTGCCTTACAGTATCCTCAAAAAGCTGATGCTCAGGGTATTGGAAAACAAGACCCACCTTTTGGCGAATCTGCTTTATTTCCTTAGGGCGCTCCCATATATCCACCCCGTCAATAAAAATCTGACCCGAGGTGGGGCGTAAAAGCCCGTTAAGATGCTGAACAAGGGTGGATTTTCCTGAGCCCGTATGACCTATAACTCCGATAATCTCGCCCTGCTCAATATCAAGGTTTATATTGTTAATTGCCGCCACAGGTGTGGGCAGGCTGTTTGAATAAGAATAGGATAAATCCCTGACTTTTATAAGTGACAAGTGATTTTCCCTCCTTTGAAAAAATGCTAAATTAAAGAATTTTTAATTTCCTCGGCGGTATCCTCCACCGAAATTATACCCGTGCTCACGTTTATTCCTGCCTGCTTAAGCCTGTATAAGAGCTCGCTGGTCTGGGGCACGGCAAGACCTATTTTTTTAAGCAGGTCTATTTGCTCAAACACCTTTACGGGGGTATCGTCACAAACAATGGCACCATCGTTCATAACAATGGCACGGTGGGCAAGCTCCGCCTCCTCCATAAAATGGGTGATAAGCACCACCGTTATGCCCTGCCGTCTGTTCAGGCGGTAAAGGGTTTCCATAACCTCCTGCCTACCCTTAGGGTCAAGCATTGCGGTAGGCTCATCCAACACTATGCAGGCAGGGCGCATTGCAATTATTCCTGCAATGGCAATTCTCTGCTTTTGGCCGCCTGAAAGCTGATGTGGTGCCTCAAGACGATGCTCGTACATACCAACGGCCTTCAGCGCCTCGTCAACACGGGCGCGTATCTCAGTAGGGTCAAGGCCTAAGTTTTCCGGACCGAAGGCCACGTCCTCCTCCACAATGGAGGCTATTATCTGATTATCGGGGTTCTGGAAAACAAGACCTACGCGGCGCTTTACCTCCAGCTCCTGCTTTTCATCGGCAGTGGAAATACCATCAACGGTTATTTCACCGCTTGAGGGCTTATAAAGGCCGTTCATCAGCTTTGCAAGGGTGGATTTTCCTGAGCCGTTGTGACCTAAAATCACCGTAAAGCTACCCCGTTCTATTTCCAGATTGAAATCGGTTAAAATAGCCTTTTGGTCGTTTGCATCGGTATACTCAAAGGCTACATCCTTAATTTTTATAATACTGTCGCTCATAATTACCTTTCCCATACGGTAGTATTTCCTGCAGGAAGTACAATATCTCTTGCGGTAACCTTAAGGCCTATTTCATCGGTATATATTTTACCGCCGCGGTTTCCTGCAATGCACTGCTTTACCATATAGTTTAAAATTGTGGCGGAAAGACCGCCTGTATAGGAGTTAAGGAAGAAGAATATTGCATCGTCGCTAAGCAGCTTTCCCGTTTCGGTAAGCAGCTCACATATCTGCTGTTCAAGCTTCCAAACCTCACCGCCGGGGCCCCTACCGTAGGAGGGAGGGTCCATAATAACGGCATCATATTTATTGCCCCTGCGAATTTCTCTTTTAACAAATTTAAGACAATCATCCACAAGCCAGCGTACCGCCGTCTCGGGAGTACCTGTGGCTATGGCATTTTCTTTTGCCCACTGCACCATTCCCTTTGAGGCATCAACATGGGTGACCTGTGCCCCTGCCGCAAGGCAGGCAACGGTGGCGCCACCTGTATAGGCAAAGAGATTAAGCACGCGGACGGGCCTGTCCGCTTTTTTTATAAGCTCTGCTGCTAACTTCCAGTTAACGGCCTGCTCAGGGAAAAGTCCCGTATGCTTAAAGCCCATAGGCTTTAAGCGGAAGGTTAAATCGTTATATTTTATGCTCCATACGTCGGGCACCTTTTTTACGGTCTCCCAATAGCCGCCGCCCGAGCTTGAGCGGTGATATATGGCGTGGGGATTATGCCAACGGGGGTCCTTTCTCTCGCCCTGCCATATAACCTGAGGGTCGAGACGGATAAGTATAATATCTCCCCAGCGCTCAAGGCGCTCGCCACCCTCGGCATCTATAAGCTCGTAATCCTTAAAATCCTCTACAAATCGCATTTAATTCTGCCGTCACTTTCTGTCTGTCCGTTAAAGGGGATACCAAGGTGATCGTAGGCCAGCTTGGTGGCACATCTTCCCCTTGGGGTTCGTGTCAGGAAGCCTATCTGCATAAGATACGGCTCATAAACGTCCTCTAAGGTAATGCTTTCCTCACCAACCGCCGCCGCAAGGGTATCAAGTCCCACAGGGCCGCCGCCGTAGGCGTTTATTATGGTACGAAGCATTCTTCTGTCAAAATCGTCAAGACCCAGCTCGTCTATCTCAAAGCGGGACAGGGCATCCCTTGCCACAGCCTCGGTTATAACGCCGCTGAACTGTATCTGAGCAATATCTCTTACACGCTTTAAAAGTCTGTTGGCAATACGGGGTGTTCCACGGGAGCGGGAGGCTATTTCCAGCGCGCCCTCCTCATCAATGGGAATACCCAGAATATTTGCCGACCTTGTTATAATTCTTGCCAGCTGCTCAGGGGTATAAAGCTCAAGGCGTAAAAGCACGCCAAAGCGGTCTCTCAGCGGTGCAGAAAGCTGACCCGACCTGGTGGTGGCGCCCACAAGGGTAAAGTGGGGCACATCAAGGCGAATAGATCTGGCGGAGGGGCCCTTGCCTATTATGATGTCAAGGGAGAAATCCTCCATTGCGGGATACAGTATTTCCTCAACATTACGGGAGAGGCGGTGTATCTCATCTATGAAAAGCACGTCGCCCTCCGAAAGGTTTGTAAGTATGGCAACAAGGTCACCCTGCTTTTCTATGGCAGGGCCTGAGGTTACACGAAGGTTTACTCCCATTTCCTTGGCGATTATGCCCGAAAGGGTGGTCTTACCAAGACCGGGAGGGCCGTAAAGCAGAACGTGGTCAAGGCTCTCCCCTCTCATTTTGGCGGCCTTAATGTAAATTTCAAGGTTTTCCTTTGCCTTATCCTGACCGATGTATTCATCAAGACTTTTGGGGCGCAGGGTTATTTCCTGATCGTCATCCCTACCCGAAAATTCAGGAGAAACAACGCGGTTTTCAAAATCCATATCCTCAAGCACTACTGCTCACCTACCTTTTTGAAAGATTTTTAAGTGCCAGCTTTATAAGCTGTTGTGTATCAAGCGCGGGGTCAAGGGCACCCACTGCAGATACCGCCTCACTTTGGGTGAAGCCCAAAGAGGTAAGGGCGGCGATAGCCTCCTTAGAGGCTGAGTTTGATACCGCCGCGGCGGCACCCGATAAATCGGCGCCCCGAAGGTCGGTGCTTTTTCCCAGCTTGTCCTTAAGCTCAAGTATAATACGCTGAGCCCCTTTAAGACCGATACCCGATGCGGCGGTAAGACCCTTGGCATCGTTACTGATAATCATAAGCTGAATACGCTCAGGGGTAAACTCCGAAAGAAGGGAGAGTCCCATTTTAGGGCCGATGCCGCTAACGGTGGTCACAAGCTTGAAGCACTCAAGCTCCTCTACACTCATAAAGCCGTAAAGGTCAAGGGCATCCTCCTTAACCACCATTACGGTATGTAAAAACACCTGCGAGCCTACGGGGGGCAGCTTTGCCAGAGTGTTTGCAGTGGCAAAGCACCGTATTCCTACGCCGCCGCACTCAATTACTGCGGTGGTTGCGTCGGTATAAACAAGTTTTCCGTTTAAAGATGCTATCATTTCTTCTTAGCCTCCATAACAAGTTTTGCATATGACGTGCCTGAGCTGTAGGCGTGACATATTGCCAGAGCCAGAGCATCGGCAGTATCGTCAGGCTTGGGGACTGCGCTAAGCCCCAAAAACTGACGGGTAAGCTCCATCACCTGTTTTTTCTCTGCCCTGCCGTAGCCTGTAACGGCCTGCTTAACCTGCAGGGGTGTGTACTCAAAAACAGGAATTCCCCTTTGCCTTGCGGCAAGAAGTATAACTCCCCTTGCCTGAGCCACGTCTATAGCGGTGGTGGTATTGGTATTAAAAAACAGTTTTTCAATGGAAAGGGCCTGTGGCTTTGTTGCGTCAAAGAGTGTGCAGGCATCATCATACACCGTTTTCAGCCTATCGGCAAAATCGGTATGAGCGGGTGTGGTAATGGCACCGTATTTTATGGTAGTGAAACGATTGGCGGTATAGTCTATTACGCCGTAACCCACTATTGCATAGCCCGGATCTATTCCAACAATAACCATAAAAGCACACCCTTCCCATTTTAAGATATAAATATACTTATATAGTATAACATAAAATGTGGTCTTGGGCAATAGAAATCGGCTTTTTTTACCAAAAATTTTTAATCCGACAAAAAGTGAGCATTTTAAAGGAAAACAGAGGAAAACGGAGTATTTAAGAGTAAAAAACAAAGCCTTTAAAAATTTTATCAAAATTAGTAGAAATTTTGCAAAAAATCCTTGACATTAGGGCAATTTGGCTCTATTATGTATAGCGTATAAATTTATATTTTTTTTACGGAGGTTTAAAGGTGGAAAAAGGAAACATCATTGAACTGAAAAACGTAAACGTTGCCTTTGATGGGGAAACGGTGCTTGACGGAATAGACCTTTCCATTAAGGACGGTGAGTTTATAACCCTGCTTGGTCCCTCAGGCTGCGGTAAAACTACCACATTAAGGCTTATAGGCGGTTTTTTATCTCCCGATAGCGGTGATGTAATTTTTGAAAATAAACGTATGAACGGCGTGCCGCCCTACAAGCGACACGTTAATACCATTTTCCAGCGTTACGCCCTGTTCCCCCACCTTAACGTATATGAAAATATAGCCTTTGGTTTAAGAATAAAAAAGCTTCCTGAGAAACAGATAAAAGCCCGTGTTACCGAAATGCTGGAGCTTGTTAACCTTACAGGCCTTGAAAAGCGTAAGATAGAAACCCTTTCGGGCGGTCAGCAACAGCGTATTGCCATTGCCAGGGCCATTGCCAACCAGCCCAGAGTTCTCCTTCTTGACGAGCCTTTGGCGGCCCTTGATTTAAAGCTTCGCAAGGATATGCAAAACGAGCTTAAGAAGATTCAGCAGGAGCTTGGTATTACCTTTATTTTCGTTACCCACGACCAGGAGGAGGCACTTGCCATGTCCGACCGCGTTGTGGTAATGGACGGCGGTAAAATTCAGCAGATTGGCACCCCTCAGGATATTTATAACGAACCTGAAAACGCCTTTGTGGCCGACTTTATAGGTGAAAGTAATATAGTTGACGGCATTATGCGCAAGGATTTTCTTGCGGAGTTTTCAGGCAAGCAGTTCACCTGCCTTGACTCAGGCTTTGCCGTTAACGAGCCTGTGGACGTGGTTGTTCGCCCTGAGGACGTGGACATTGTTGCTCCAAGCGAGGGTATGCTGGAGGGTATTGTTACCTCGGTTATATTCCTTGGCGTGCATTACGAAATAATAGTTGATATCGGTGGCTTTAAATGGATGATACAGACTACCGACGAGCACAAGGTGGACGAGCGTGTGGGCCTGTTTATTGAGCCTGATGCCATTCACATAATGAAGAAATCCGAATACTCCGGTAAGTACGGTGACTACAGCTCCTACAGTGAGGAAATTGATCAGCTGAGTGTTGCGGTTGAGGAGGAATAGCGGATTGAACAAAAAAAGCTTTGGAAGCCGATTGGTGGCGGCGCCCTACCTTGTGTGGGCGACAATATTTATTGTGGTACCCCTGTTTATAATGGTGTACTACGCCCTTACCGATGCAAACGGCGTTTTTACATTTGCAAACGTAGGTCAGCTTGGTAAATACAGCAAGGCATTTTTAATATCCATAGGCTATGCCGCCGTTGCAACGGTAATAACCCTGCTCCTTGCCTACCCTATGGCATATTTTATGACCAAGCTTAAAATAAGCTCGCAAAGAATGATACTGCTTATTGTTATGCTGCCTATGTGGATGAACTTCCTCATCCGTACCTATTCCTGGATAACCATACTTGCCAACACCGGCCTTATTAACACCTTCCTTAAATGGATAGGTCTTGAGCCCTTGCGCCTTATTAACACTCCCGGTGCTGTAATTCTTGGTATGGTATATGATTTTATTCCCTATATGATTTTACCGATTTACTCGGTAATGTCCAAGATTGAGCCCTCCCTTTTAGAGGCGGCGGCGGACCTTGGCTCAAACAGCCTTCAGCGCCTTAGAAGGGTTATATTCCCCCTTTCCCTGCCCGGTGTTATTTCGGGTATAACAATGGTTTTCGTTCCATCGGTCAGCACCTTCTACATATCCCAGAAGTTGGGCGGAAACAAGACGTTGATGATAGGTGACGCCATTGAGTTTTTGTTTAACCAGGGTCCCGATTACTATAACGTAGCCTCTGCCCTGTCCCTTGTTCTTATGGTGCTTATTCTTATAAGCCTTGCCATAATGAACCGCTTCTCTGACGATGAAGGAGGCGTGATTATATGAAAGCCCTTTCCCGTCTTTACATTGCACTTATTCTTATATTCCTGTACGCCCCTGTTGCGGTTATGGTGTTCTTCTCCTTTAACTCGGGAGAAAGCGTATGGGTATTCACAGGCTTTTCCCTTGACTGGTACAAGGGTCTGCTGGACAGCACCGAAATGCTTACCGCACTTGAGCATACCCTTATAGTTGCGGTGCTTTCCTCACTTATATCCACGGTGCTTGGCACTGCGGCGGCAGTGGGTATTATGGCCCTTAAGAAAAAAATATCACAGCAGCTTTCCATGACGGTTACCAACATACCCATGATGAACGCCGATATTGTTACAGGCGTTTCCCTTATGCTGCTTTTCATATTCTTTGGCAGACTTTTGGGTCTTAAGGAATCCTTAGGCTTTTTAACGGTGCTTATTGCCCACATCACCTTTAACCTGCCCTATGTTATCCTTTCGGTAATGCCTAAGCTCAAGCAAACCGATATAAGCCTTTCCGAGGCAGCTCTTGACCTTGGCTGCAACTCCTTTCAGGCGTTTTTCAAGGTGGTACTACCCAATATTTCCTCAGGCATTTTCACAGGCCTTATAATGGCCTTTACCCTTTCTCTTGACGATTTTGTTATAAGCTATTTCACCTGCGGCCACTACCAGACCCTGCCCATTGTTATTTACAATATGACCAAAAAGACCGTAACGCCTGACGTTTACGCTCTTTCAACCTTTATATTTATCTCCATATTTGTTCTGCTCATTTTATATAACGTTGTGCAGACCAAGGGTGAAAAAAGGAGGGCAGGCAGATGAAAAGAATTTTAAGTGTTTTCCTTTGCCTTTGCCTTGGCATTATCCTTTGCGGCTGCGGCGGCACCGTAACGGTGGAGCCGGGAATACCCGATGGGGAAATTGTCTATGAGGGTGAATACACAAGAAAATATGCCGGTACACGCCTTAACGTTTATAACTGGGGTGAATATATTTCCGACGGCAGTGACGACAGTATAGACGTTAATGCAGAATTTGAGCGTATTACGGGAATAAAGGTAAACTATGCCACCTTTGAAAGCAATGAGACTATGTACTCTCAGCTTAAAAGCGGCGGCGTGACCTATGACATTATTATCCCTTCCGACTATATGATACAGCGCCTTATAAAGGAGGATATGCTCTCCACCTTAGACGTAAATGCTTTAAGCAATTACCACTATATCCGTAACGATTATAAAAGCATTTATTTTGACCCCGATAACAAGTATAGCGTGCCCTACAACGTTGGTATGGTGGGAATAATTTACAACACCGCACTTATTGATGAGCCTGAGCACAGCTGGGCCACCCTTTGGGATGAAAAGTACAAGGATATGTCCCTGACCTTCTCAAACCCCAGAGATGCCTTTATGACGGCACAAATGCTTTTAGGGCTTGACCTTAACAGCACCAACAAGGCGGATTGGGATGCCGCTGCGCAGCTTCTTAAGAAACAGAAAAAATATCTGCAGTCCTACGTTATGGATGAGGTTTACGGCAAGATGGAAACAGGTGAGGCTGCAATTGCCCCCTATTATGCAGGGGATTATCTTACAATGTATGATATAAACGAGGACCTTGCATTCTTCTACCCTGAGGAGGGCACCAATATATTTATGGACTCGGTTTGTATCCCTGCCTGTGTTCAAAATTATGAGGCGGCAATGCTTTATATTAACTTCCTTCTGGAGCCGGAAATTGCCCTTGCTAATGCCGAGTATATCGGCTACGCATCACCCCATACAGCGGTTATTGAAAATCCCGATTACTACTATTACCAAAACGAAATACTCTATCCCAAAGAGGAGGACACCCCTCCCACCCAGTACTACCACGATATTGACAGTGAGATAAGAAAATATTACGAAAATCTGTGGATAGACGTGAAATTGTATTAAATAAACCACCCGAATTTTTGCAATAGTAAAAAAAGGGACTGTCTCACTAAGGTAAAGTGAGACAGCCCCTTTTTAATACAATAAAAGAAACTTGTCACAGAATTATTTGATTTTATGATATTATTTTGTATGTAAAATTAGAATTTGCATTATGAAGATCGTCAAACACTTCCATCATCTGCTTACATTCTTGTTGTAATATTTCGTCCATCGAATACAAGTTATGTAATTCAACAATACATTCTTTATCATCAAATAAATACCGCAAACAATCCCAAAGTGCATCAAGGTTTTCTCCGTAATATTGGGGTAATCCAAATTTTTCTTTAAGCATCAAATGAATCTCGCCTAAATATTTACATTTAGAAAAGTCTAATATAATTGGGTTTTCTTTAATTCCTTTAAATTTGTGATAATCGTTGTAATTCATTTTTTCTCCTATACAATTTCAAAAAAAGTTTTATAATGATCATATGTAACAAATATTAACCCATCATTAGAAAAAATAATCCTCTGATTGTTCCTATAACCAACTTGGTAATTTATGTCTGCTTCATACCAAACACGACCTTCTTTGCTTGGCAAATGGCCATTACGATTTTTATATTCGCCACCGAATATCATTTTGTTTGGACACACCTGCCACAAATTTGCTATTTCCGGTATCCAACCTTTTTCTTTAGCTTGTGCAGCAGTCAAATAATAATCCGGTAATTCTGATTGATATTTCAGCGCCCAATCTGCTCCATTTTCTCTTTTTATTGTAGCAGTTCCTGATTTTACCGTTTGCATAATAAATATACTACATCTGCATCTTTTATGCAATAGTGGTTCTTTGTCGGGCTTTTCATTTATTAACCAAATTTTTCCGTGTCGGCTTCTGCATTCAAGACAGGTTTTGATATCTAAAACTGCTATCCAATTTTTATATTTAACACTCCTACCAAACTCCGGATTCCAATTTTGACCATTAAATATTTTGAGTAAAATATAAGAAACGGTATCCATAATTTCACCTCCTGTGTTAAAATATTATAATGAATATAGGTTGGGGAAAAACGCACAGCGCTTTTTCGAAAAACTTTTCGATTACCAATTATCATTATAAGTAAATAAAAAATGCCATTCAATGACATCTTTGGAACAACGATGGAAGATTATGTGCTTGACTTAATAAAGGTAGACACATGGAAAACCGTGTGGATAGACGTTAAACTGTATTAAAAAATCTCCGTGCTTGCGCAATACAAGCACGGAGATTTTTATTTGTATTTTTTACGCCTTTACAAGATGTACGGCAAAGCCGCCGAACGCTTCCTTTAGGTAGATAAACTTCATATTACCCTTTTCATCGTACGTTGCGGTGTCCTCAAGGAATTCAACGCCCATTCTCTTTAAATATGCATAGGCTCTAGGAACACTTTTTGTACCAATAGCAATATGTCCCTTATCCCCTGCTCCGTTAAACTTCATAACCTCTATTTCCTTGCTGCAGAAATAGGATTTGTTGCCCTCCTCTGCAGTTAAGCCAAAGATATTCTCAAACATTTTGGCAGTTTTAGCGGCCTCATTCTCATCACCGCTGTTAATTCCGATATGAACAAGCTTAAAGCCCAGCATTGTCTGAACGGCCTCACGGGTAAGCTTTTCAATGCCGTCAAAATCACCTGCATTTATCATATCGGCGGGAACCATCCAGCTACCGCCGCAGGCAATATTTTTGGGGAAAGCAAGATAATCGTTAAGATTTTTTGCGCTTATACCGCCTGTGGGCATAAACTTAAGGTTGCCGTAGGGTGCGGACATAGCCTTTATCATTGCAAGACCGCCTGCCGCCTCTGCAGGGAAGAATTTAACGGTATCAAGTCCAAAGGATAGAGCCTGCTCAACGTCACTGGGATTAGTGGTGCCGGGGACAATTGGGTACCCTTCTGCCACGCAATAGCCCACAACATCAGGGTTAAGACCGGGACTCACAAGAAACTTTGCTCCTGCATTCATAGCCTTATCCGCCTGTTCGGGAGTAAGCACGGTGCCTGCGCCCACCAGCATTTCGGGACAGCTTTCACTTATAAGCCTAATAGCCTCCTCGGCGGCGGCGGTACGGAAGGTTATTTCTGCACAGGGCAAACCGCCTTTAATAAGAGCCTTGGCAAGGGGCACTGCATCCTTAGCATCGTCAATTTTTACAACGGGGACAATACCTATTTCGCCTATCTGCTTTAAAATATCGCTCATTTTTCATTTCCTCCAAAAGGCAAATTTTTCTACAATTCTATTGTACCAAGAAAGAAACAAAAGTCAATAGTTTTAATAATTGCATTTGCGTATATTTTATGGTATTATTATTTTGGAGTGATATTGTGAATATACTATTTATCGGTGACGTTGTGGCAAATACGGGGTGCGAATTTGTGCGCCGTGTTTTGCCCGAATATAAAAAAGAAAATAATATTGACCTTGTTATAATAAACGGTGAAAACTCGGCCGACGGCAACGGTATTACCCCCTTTAGTGCCGCTCACCTTTTTGATAGTGGTGCTGACGTTATTACGGGTGGTAACCACACCCTGAGGCGCCGTGAGGTGCACCCCACCCTTGATGAAAATCCCTTTATACTTCGCCCTGATAATCTTAAATGTGATTATGGCAGCGGCTACTGCCTTTACGATATGGGCAGAACTCAGGTGGCAATTATTAACCTTGCAGGGGTTATTTATATGGATGAGGAGCATACCTCAAATCCCTTTCTTGCCGCTGACGGGCTTATTGAAAAAGCAAAAGGTGACGGGGCAAAGATAATAATAGTTGATTTTCACGCTGAAGCCACCAGCGAAAAGCGGGCACTTGGAATTTATCTTGACGGTAAGGTAAGCGCCGTTATAGGCACCCATACACACACCCAGACCGCCGATGAGCAGATAATGAGCGGCGGCACAGGATATATTACCGATGCAGGAATGACAGGACCCGAAAATTCGGTGCTGGGAGTGGAAAGCTCCATTATAATCTCGCGGTTAAGAGATAAGGATATGAGTAAATTTGTTACTGCAGATACTCCCTGCTTTTTGTGCGGTGTACTGCTTAACGTGGATGAAAAAACAGGAAAAACTACCCACATTTCGCGGGTAGTTCTACGGAGATGATAGTTTTATGAGGAAGGTAATATCCCTTTTGCTTTGCCTGCTGCTTCTTTTCTCCTTTACAGGCTGTGAAAAGGAAAGTGGCGGTACGGGTGACACTCCCCCTACCGAAAGCAGCAAGGCAAGAGATTTTGAAATAAGCCTGCTTTACTGTGAAAGCGATACCGTTAATCCCTATACCGCTGTTAAGACGGTAAACGTTCAGCTTTGCCAGCTTTTGTACGAACCCCTTATAAAGGTAAATAACAGCTTTGAGGCTGTATATGCCCTTGCCCAAAGTGCGGAGATTTCGGGCACCACCTGTACGGTATCCCTTAAAAATGCCACCTTTACCGACGGAAGCAGGGTTACCGCGCAGGACGTAGTTTATTCCTTTAATCTTGCCAAGACAAGCAATACCGTATATGCCGCTCAGGCCGCTTGCGCAATATCGGCAACAGTAAAGGACACTGCCACCGTGGTATTTACAATGAAAAAGGCCGATCCCTACTTTGTTAATCTGCTTGACTTTCCCATATTAAAGGAGGGCTCGGATAAAAAAACCACCTCAGACGGTAAGGTGCTTCCCCCCGTGGGCTGTGGACGTTATATATTCAGTGCAGAGGAAGGTATGCTTTTCAGAAACGAAGGCTACTACGGCCCAAAAGGGAGCATAGTCAAAATCAAGCTTATAAATGCCCCTGACAGCGAATCGGTATCCCATTATGTTGAGGTTGGTGCTGCTGATATTTACTATACCGACCTTTCCGATGGTGAGATAATACGAATGAGCGGTAAAAAGGTAAGTGTTCCTCTTAACCACCTTGTTTATATAGGAATAAACCAAAATTACGCACCTTTAAAAAATATTTATCTGCGCTATGCAATCTCAGCGGCGGTTGACCGCACACGCATAGCAAATAATGCTTATTACACCAACGCGGTACCTGCAACGGGTATTTTTCACCCTGAATTTAAGGCCGCTTCCAAGTTCCAAACATTAGAAACTACGGCAAATTCAAAAATTTCTATTGAGAATTTGGAGAAGATAGGTTATAATAGATTAGATAGTGGGGGATTGCGCGTAAATTCGGGCGGCTCCAAGCTATCCCTTTCCCTTATGGTAAATAAGGAAAATCCGTCAAGGGTTAATGCTGCAAGGCTTATTGCAAAGCAGCTGCTTGCGGTGGGAATTTCCGTAACGGTAAACGAGGTTACCTTTGCACAGTATACCGCCCGTCTTAAATCCGGTAGTTATCAGCTTTACGTGGGCGAGGTACGGCTACTTAACAATATGGATATAAGCGGCCTTGTGCTTCCCGGTGGCAGTGCCGCCTGGGGTGTTGTGGAGTCGTCATCCTCGCAGACCTCGTCTACTGCATCTGCCACGGCAAATACGCAGGAGGCGCCGAGCAGCTTTAGTAATTTAAGCCAGCTTATAGGCGGCTTTTACAGCGGAAAAACCACCGTTTCTGACGTAGCAACAGGCACACAAACCGCTATGCCCGTTATACCGTTGTGCTTTAGAAAAGGCCTCCTCTTTTATGGTGAGGAGCTAAGCGGTGATATAACGGCAACACTAAGTGATATATTTTTCAGCATTGCTGATTTTAAAAAATAAACGGAGGTATTTTTATGATTGCTTACGAAACAAGACTGGGCAAGGTACATCTTTCCTATGAATATCTTTCCAAGCTGATTGGCCAGGCAGTAACCTCCTGCTACGGCGTTGCAGGAATGGTTGCAGGCAATGGAAAGCAGAAGATACTTGGTCTTTTCTCCAAGAAGGATCAGCTTGACAAGGGTATAGTTGTTAAGGGCAATGCCGATGCCGTTACCGTTGAGCTACACATTGTTGTAATATACGGTATGAACATCAACGCTATTGCCAAAAGCATTGTAAATAAGGTTAAATACGTAGTTAACGATGCCACAGGCATTGAGGTTAAAAAGGTTACCGTTAAAGTGGACGGTATCAAGGAATAAATTACTGTATATATTCTAAGGAGTGTTTCATTTGTTTAACGGAAACCAACTGCGCGATGCGATTATATCCGCTGCAAATCACATTTCAAATAATCGCAAGCAGGTAGATGATCTTAACGTTTTCCCCGTGCCTGACGGTGATACAGGCACAAATATGTCTATGACGGTGAACAATGCAGCAAGGGAGCTTGCCAGCGTTAATAACGCTACTGCAGGTGCCGTTGCCGCTACCACCGCCTCTGCAATGCTCAGAGGTGCCAGAGGCAACTCAGGCGTTATAACCTCCCTTCTTTTCCGTGGCTTTGCTAAAGGCTTTAAGGATCAGGATGAGGTTACTGCACAGAATTTAAGCAATGCCTTAGCACTCGGTGTTGAGGCCGCGTACAAGGCCGTTATGAAGCCTACCGAGGGCACTATTTTAACCGTTGCCCGCGTTGCAAGTGAGTATGCCGCCGCCGCAGTAAAGAATGGCGAGACCGATGCTCTTAAGGTTTTTGAGGCCGCTATGGAGGGTGCCGAAATCGCCCTTAATGAGACTCCCGAGCTTCTGCCCGTTCTTAAAAAGGCAGGAGTTGTTGACGCAGGCGGACGTGGCTTTACCGTTATATTAGACGGTATGTACAGCGTATTCAAGGACGGTATTATGATTCAGAGTAACTCCGCTGCCGCTGCTGAGGAGGATGACGAGGAAGAATCCCGTAGTGCCGCCGCCGAATTCGAAGGCGACATCACCTTCCCCTACTGTACCGAATTTATTGTTCGCAGGGATAAAGAGGATGCCGGTGAGCCTTCTGAGCTTCGGGCATATCTTGAATCCATTGGTGACTGCGTTGTTGTGGTTGACGACGATGAGATAATCAAGGTACACGTTCATACAGACCACCCCGGTAACGCCATTGAAAAGGGCATCACCTTTGGTAGTCTTGTTAATATGAAGATTGAAAATATGTGTGACCAGCACGAGCGTGCCAAGCACGACGATAACTCTAAGCAGAAAAAGCCCGCACAGAGTGCTGACAGAACCGAAACCTTCACCCCTGTTGCCCCCACCAAGCCCGTAGGCTTTGTTTCGGTGTGTGCAGGTGACGGCCTTGCAGAGTTGTTCCGTGAGCTTGGTGCCGATACAATAGTTAGCGGCGGTCAGACAATGAATCCCAGCACCGACGATATTTTAAAGGCCATCGAGGCCACTCCTGCCGAGACTGTATTTGTTCTTCCCAATAACAAGAACATTATTATGGCGGCTGAACAGGCCATTCCCATAAGCACACGCAAGGTTATTGTTATTCATACCAAGACCATCCCTCAGGGAATTACCGCTATGCTTAACTTTGACCCTGATATGGATGACGATGCAAACGCCATTGCCATGCAGAAGGCCTTTGCAGACCTTGCCACAGGTCAGGTAACCTTTGCCGCACGTGATTCGGATTATGACGGACATAAGATTAAGAAGGGTGAGCTTCTTGCCCTGCTTAACGGTAAGGTATCCTTTACCGAGACCGATTTAAGCAAATGTATGTCCAAGCTTGTTAAAAGTATGATAAAGCGTGACAGCGCCTTCCTTACCCTTATTTACGGCGAGGACGTTACCGAATTACAGGCAAACTCCATTTGTAATGAGCTTACCGCTAAGTTTGGTGACAAGGTTGAGATTACGCTTATAAACGGCGGTCAGCCCGTATACTATTTTATTCTTTCGGTTGAGTAATTTTATGTTTAAAGAGATTACTAACATTCAGTATTTAAAGGGTGTCGGTGAGAAACGCGCCCAGCTTCTTTCCAAGCTGGGCCTTAACTCACTTGATGCCCTTTTGCGCTATTTTCCCAGACGGTATGAGGATTGGAGCGCCATTACCCCAATAGCGCAGGCCGATTTTTCCGATACCGTTTGCATAAAAGCGCGTATAATCTCCCCCATTACAGAACATTATAAGCGTAAAAATATGACCCTTTTTACCTTTGCGGTAAGTGACGATAACGATGACGTTCTGCGCATTGTTATTTTTAATAACAAATATCTTGCGGCCAAGCTACACACAGGCAGTGAATACCTTTTTTACGGCAGGGTAAGCGGAGGAATACCCTTTAATGAGATGTCCTCCCCCGAAATTGCTCCTGTGGGCTGTAACGCCATAAAGCCTATTTACTCAACGGTAAACGGACTTTCCTCAAAGGTGCTTGGCACCATAATTAAAAACGCCATTGCCGCTAAGGGTCCCCTTGCCGACCCTATACCTGAATTTATAAGAAACGAGCTTGGCCTTTGCGATATTACCTATGCCTTTAATAATATTCATTTTCCTAAGAGCAGAGAGGCTTTAGAAAGGGCAAGAAGGCGTTTTATTTTTGAGGAGCTTTATCTTCTGCAAACGGGTATGCTGTTTTTCAAAAACAGACGCAGTGAGGAAACTGCCATACGCATTAACCCTGCTCCCTATAAGGATTTTTCCGCCCTTCTCCCCTACTCCCTTACAGGCGCACAGGAACGGGCTATAAAAGAGGCTCTCGCTGATATGAGCTCGTCAAGGCCTATGAACAGACTTATTCAGGGAGACGTTGGCAGTGGTAAAACCGCAGTTGCAGCGGCCTTATGCTACGTTTGCGCAAAAAACGGCCTGCAAAGCGCACTTATGGTGCCTACCGAGGTATTGGCGGAGCAACATTATTTTAGTTTTACAAGGATGCTTGAGGGTCAGGGTATAAACTGCGTACTTCTTACAGGCTCCCTTACAAAATCAAAAAAACAAAAGGTGTACGATGCCCTGAAAACAGGGACAGCAGATATTGTTATAGGCACCCATGCCATCCTTACCGAGGCGGTGGAATTTTTAAAGCTGGGTCTGGTTATTACCGATGAGCAGCACCGTTTTGGTGTAGCACAGCGTTACACCTTAGGTGCCAAGGGTAAGGCCCCCCACTCCCTGATAATGTCGGCAACGCCTATTCCAAGAACCCTTTCCCTTATAATTTACGGTGACCTTGATATTAGTATTATAGACGAGTACCCAAAGGGCAGACAAAAAATTGAAAGCTATTTTGTAGGCAGTGCCCTGCACCAAAGGGTATATAAATACATACGGAAGCACCTTGACGAGGGACGGCAGGGCTATATTATCTGTCCCCTTGTGGAGGAAAGCGAAAATCTTGACGTGCTTAGCGCTCAGGATGCCTACGAAAGCCTTAGTAAAACCGAGTTTGCAGACTATAGTGTGGGGCTGCTCCACGGAAAAATGACACCTAAGCAGAAAAATGAGGTTATGCGCAGGTTTAAGGATAATGAGATACAGCTGCTAATATCTACAACTGTTATTGAGGTTGGTGTGGACGTGCCAAATGCGGCTATAATGGTTATAGAAAATGCTGAGCGCTTCGGTCTATCCCAGCTTCATCAGCTCAGGGGACGTATTGGCAGAGGTCCCTTTAAATCTACCTGTATACTAATTTCCGACGGAAACACCGACTCTACCCGTACACGGCTTAAAACCCTTTGTGAAAACTCCGACGGCTTTAAAATAGCCGACGAGGATTTAAAGCTTCGGGGCCCAGGTGATTTTATCGGACAGCGTCAGCACGGTCTGCCAACCCTTAGAATTGCAGATATGGAAAATGATATTGGGGTGCTGAAAACTGCGGGAAAATATGCACGCCGTACCCTTGAAGCGGATCCGCGTCTTTCAGAAAATCCCGAACTAAAATACCAAATAGAAAACCTTTACAGCGAAGTAGCTGAAAACTAAAAGAACCAAGGCAAAGCCTTGGTTCTTTTAGTTTCTAATTAAAGGTTTTTGCAAAATCTAATGCCTCATCAATGTGGCTGCAGAAGTTGCTTTCCCCTACTTTCTCATAAAATCCGGATTTTTTCATTGCGTGGAGGGGCTGCTTGTTAACATGGGAAAGGACAAGCCTTATTCCCTTTGCTTCGCATTTCTTTCTTAATGCCTCAAGGCTGTTAAGGGCAGTCACGTCAATGGCAGGGACTGCGCGCATACGAAGGATAAGGCACCGTGTTTTCTCTTTTACGGTTATGTCAAGTATTTTTTCTGCCGAGCCGAAGAAAAGCGGACCATCTATTTCATATACCCTGACGTGCTCAGGAACCTTCCTTAATTCAATACTGTCTGCATCACCTTCCACCTCGGTATACTTCCAACCGGTAACCCCTGCTTCATCGCTCATGCGCTTCATAAACAGCATTGCCGCCAGCACCATACCTACGGCTATTGCCACCACAAGGTCAAAAACAACGGTGAGCACAAAGGTGAGCACCAGCACCGCAATATCACCCTTAGGGGCGGTTTTTACAATTCTTACAAATTTGCGCCACTCACTCATATTATAGGCTACCATAAAAAGTATTGCGGCTATGGTGGGCATAGGGATGAGCCCTGCGTAGGGCATTAAAAACAATAGCACAAGAAGTAAAACTACAGAATGTACCATACCTGCAACGGGGGTTCTGCCGCCGTTTTTGGCATTTGCGGCGGTTCTGGCAATGGCGCCTGTGGCAGGTATTCCGCCAAAGAACACAGATGCAATATTTGCCGCACCCTGAGCCACAAGCTCCGCATTGGAGTTATGCTTTGAATTTACCATAGTATCGGCCACAACACAGGAAAGCAAGGATTCTATAGCGGCCAGAATGGCTATTGTAAAGGCATCGGGTAAAACTGCGGTTATTTTAGAAAAGCTGAAATCCATACCTGAAAGGTCAATTTCAGGCAGGCCTGCGGGAATGGTATAAAGCTCACCTATAGTATATACGCCTTCATCAAGGCCGGGAATGAAGGCCACCATAAGGGCACCTGCGAAAACCGCAATAAGTGAGGGAGGAATGCGCTTTTCAAATTTTGGATAAACAATAAGTATTGCAAGGCACACCACACCTACAAGCAGTGACTGCCAGCTAAAGGTGCCCATTGCGTGAAGGTTGGCCTCTATCTTTTCAATAGCCTCCACAGGTCTTACGCCCTGAGCATATGTTAGGCCTAAAAAATCCTTAATCTGACCGATAACAATGGTCACGGCAATACCCGCGGTAAATCCAACGGTTATGGTTTCGGGAATAAATTTTATAAGCGAGCCAAGCTTTAACACACCCATAAGTATAAGAATTATGCCTGCCAGCACCGTTGCTATAAACAGACCGTCCATACCCTGAGTTGCCACAACCCCTGCAACTATACTTGCAAAGGCGGCTGTGGGACCTGCTATCTGAACGCGGCTGCCGCCCAGCAATGCTACCACAAAGCCTGCGGCTATTGCGGTATAAATGCCGCAGGCAGGCTCCACGCCCGAAGCCAGCGCCAAGGCAATGGATAAGGGCAGGGCAATAATTGCCACGATAACGCCTGCTATAACGTCCTTTAACAGCTGTGAGCCTGAGTAATTTTTTATTACCGAGAAAAATTTTGGTTTTAAATATTTCATTGATACTCCCCCCTAAAACTAAAACATTATATCATAAAAATATAGCGTTGTCATCTAACGAAATGAATATAAATTTAACACATTTTAAATTAATAAATATCCACCCGCCTAGCGGGTGGTATTTCATTTTCGGGCATAGCCCTAACCGATACTGGCGGCGCACAAGTGCGCTTTTTTGTTGGCCTGCCAGCCATGCAATTGCTACTTACTACCCATAAATGGGTCCCGCGGGTCGAAAAGACTTAATTGGTCTGTTTCC
>JAZSEH010000064.1:0-37363 GCA_045531585.1 Acutalibacteraceae bacterium | reverse complement strand
AGTACGAGAGGACCGGGATGGACGCACCTCTGGTGCACCAGTTGTTCTGCCAAGGGCATAGCTGGGCAGCTAAGTGCGGATTGGATAAACGCTGAAAGCATCTAAGCGTGAAGCCAACCTCAAGATAAGATATCCCTTAGCATAAGCTAGTAAGGTCCCCGGAAGACTACCGGGTTGATAGGCTGCGTGTGTAAGCACAGTGATGTGTTTAGCTAGGCAGTACTAATAGACCGAGGGCTTGACCTTAAAATTTCGTTCCTCTGGTCTTCAATCTTTGTTCAGTTTTTAGGGTGCGATATGCACTATAGTTGGTGTTGATTGCGGTGAGGGTCCACCCGTTCCCATTCCGAACACGGAAGTTAAGCTCACTTGCGCTGAAAATACTTGGCGGGAAGCTGCCCGGGAAGATAAGTAGATGCCAACACAAAAAAGGACAAGTCAAATGACTTGTCCTTTTTGTATTTATGTCCAAAAGGACACAACATCGTTTCTCATTATCGGACACAAAACGAGGTTGCGCTTTGCACAAACGCTGCGGGCTAACGCCCAACGCTGTTGCGCTTTATACAAGTTTATATTATAATATAATAAAAGAGGTAATTGTATGAAGAAGCTTTTGTTAATACCGGCGTTTATTTTTCCCTATACCGTATGTCTGTTTTTGGGTTGGGGATTTGGATCGGAAAATAACTTTTCGGGAATAGTTTTTACAATTCTTGGTGTTTTGGTGTTGGTAACACTGCTATCCTCCTTTGTATGCAATTTAATTTATATTTTCTCCACCAAAGAAAAAACAGCAGAAGAATTATTAAAAATTGCCTTTCTAATAAAAGCGGTACATATACCTACCTATGTTCTAGTATTTATTTTAGGTGTATTGCTTGGGTTGATGTTCTTTATGACAATGCCCGCAATCCTGCTTTTGGTATTTATTGATTTACTTACCTTGTGGATAAGCGGAATGATAAGTATTTACTCTTTAGCAAGGGCATTAAAGGAGGGCAAAATTTGTCCCAAACCGCTTTTAATTATTACTATGGTTTGTCAGCTGTTTTTTTGTGTAGACATAATAACCTTATTTGTGGTTAGAATTATAGCAAAAAAGAACAGGAAAAATCACACGGATTAAGGCTTTACGCCTTAATCCGTGTTTTTGTTATTGCAAAGCAATAAGAATATTACCGCCGATGGGTTATTTAATTTCCTGCTCAAGGTTGTTAAATTCCTCTGTATCAAAAAATTCGCTAAGGGTTATACCAAGTCCGTCGCAAATCATTTTAATGGTTATAAGCTTTGGGTTTTTACTGCGTCCGTAAAGAATAGCCTTTACCGAGGAAGGCGGCAGGGCAGATAGAGTGGCTAACTTGTTAACAGTAATATTTCTTTCGCCGCAGAGCTGAAGCAATCTGTTTTTTACAGCGTTTATTGTGTGCATATACGTTCCCCCATAATATTAGTCTATGCACATAATAAAATATTTTCTTGCCAAAAGTAGGCAATGTGTGATACTATATAGGCAACACATTGCCTATATAGGGGGATAAATTATGAAAACTTGTACCTTCTTCGGACATTGGTATACGCCTGATACAGTTGAACGTGGGCTTTATGCTTTGTTAAATGAACTAATATTGCGAGATGAGGTAACGACCTTTTACATTGGTAATCAAGGTCATTTTAATAAAATGGCATATCGTTGCCTGAAAGAATTAAAGAAAGAATATTCATACATAGACTATACGGTAGTTTTAGCATATATTTCAGAAAACAAAACTTCATTCTTAAAAGAAATAGAGGAAAAAAGTATTTTTCCAGAGGAACTTGACAAAACACCGCCCCGTTTCGCCATAGACAAAAGAAACCGTTGGATGATAAATAAAAGTGATATTGTGGTAACTTACGTTACCGACGTTATAGGCGGCGCCGCAAAATATAAAGAATTAGCAGAAAGGAAAGGGAAAACCGTTTATAATTTAGGTACATATAATTATATGTAAAAGATGCATTGTATTGAAAATTATTAAATAATATAGTAAAATTGGAATGTCAAAGAGGAGAGGATAAAATGGGTATAGAAAAAACATATTTTGATTTAACGGGTGTAGATATAAAGCGACAACAAGAAATGTGGGACGAGCGCGGGAAAGGATATTTTGGTGAATTTCTGGTTTTCAGAGAGCTTTTTGAGTTTGTTCCGTATACTTCAAAATTTTTAATGAATTTACAATTACCGGTGGATAGCGAAAAAACCACAGAGGTAGATATGTTGCTTATTCACGATACAGGAATTTATGTGTTTGAAATCAAGCATTATAAAGGGACGATATATGGCAAAGAGGACGAGGAGAAATGGGTTCAATATTTTAGAACTGCAAAAAACAACTCGTTTAGAAATCCCGTAAAGCAAAATGAATATCATATAAATGTATTAAAGAAATTATATCCAAACGTACCTGTTTTCTCGGTTGTAGTCTTTACAAACTCAGAAAGCGTTCTACGAATAAACCGCAATCAATCGAGTGCAATATGTAAATTGACAAATCTTAAAAAAGAGATTGGATACACCTTGTTTTCAGCGCCAAAAACTTTAGATGAAGATAAGATAGATAGCATATTTAAAGAGCTGGAAAAATATTCACCTTTAGATAAAAATACTGTCATCCAAGAGGAAAAGGTTGTTTCGCTTAACGAATATATATCCATTTTAAAAATAGAAAAAGATAAAGCGGTGGAAAAGGCCGAAAAGGAAGAAAAAGCAACAAGAAAAATTTTAGTTGTGACAATATCTTTAATTTTGGCGATATTATTAACTGCTTCGGTGGTTTTTGCTTTAATATATAAAAAAGTATGTGATGATAGAGTTGCACAAACTGTTAGCCAACTTGACGAAATGAAGCAAAAATTTTCGGAGGTTGACATATCTCAACGTGATAATACAGAACTGCTCAATAATATGATAGAGGTTTCTGAAATCAGCTTTAAAAAGTCTCAAAATCTCTCAAACACCCTAATTTTTACTTGCTCGTTGACAAATAATGATAAAGAATACGGTGCTCAAATTAACGAGAATACAACGTACATAATAAAAATGAAGGACGGCTCAGTAAGGGAGTATCCAATGTTTAACAATGAATTTAAGTTTAATTCATTTGCCAATAGATTGGATCCGGGAAAGAAGGGACAGTTAAGAGGAGTTGAAGTATATAATATAACATCAAGCAATCAAATTGAATTTATAAAAATTACAAATATATCTCTTAGAAATACTAAAAATGATTTTGGGCGCATCTTTGTGAACGGATTGGAGTTAGAGCTATACAAAAGCACGGATTAAGGCTTATAGCCTTAATCCGTGTTTTTGTCAGTAATTGCTTGAAATCACCAACAATAAATGATATATTAAATTCGAAGAAACCGAAAAGAGTGATAGTATGAAAATAATGACATTCAACACACAACATTGCTGTAATTTTTTAGAAAATAAAATTGATTTTCAGATTATGGCTAATGCCATAAAGCAGTGTGACCCTGATATTGTTGGGCTTAATGAAATGCGCGGTCTTGGCAGTGACCCTGAATATACCGATCAGGTTAAGAAGCTTTCCCAGCTTACCGGTATGCAGTATTACTACTTTGCCAAGGCAATAGATACCTCGGGTGGCCCTTACGGAAACGGTATATTATCAAAAACACCTATTAAAAGCACAGAAGTTATTATGATACCCGACCCTGAAATAAAAAGGGGCGGTCACGGCTATGAAACACGCTGTATTTTAAAGGCAGAGTTTCAGGACGGTTTAACCGTGCTTATAACCCATTTTGGTCTTAATTCCGATGAGCAAGAAAATGCCGTAAAAACAGTTGTTAGCACTCTAAGGGATAAAAAATGCGTTCTTATGGGCGATTTCAACGTTACACCCGATAACGGGATTTTATTACCTGTAAAGGAGCGTATGAAGGATGCTGCACAGGGCTTTTGCGAGAATAAATTCAGCTTTCCTTCCGATAATCCAAACATAAAAATAGATTATATATTTGTTTCGGAAGATATGGAAGTTTTAAATGCCGATATCCCTGTGATAATCGCATCCGACCACCGCCCACATACGGCCACGGTGAGGGAAAGGAAAAAGCGCAAATGCAATATTAACCCATTATAATCACCTGAACATCTAAAAAACTATATAAAACCAAAAAGCCTTGAGATAAACGATTTATTTTTGCATATTGGGATTATTTGTTCTTTCAAGTAAGTAATCTATAGATATATTAAAGTAATCAGCAATCTTTATGAGTTCATTTATTCCCGGCTCTCGCTCGCCTGTTTCGTATCGGCTTATTGTATTTTGATTTGTATTTAAGTCCATTGCGAGTTTTAGTTGGGAAATACCCTTTGATTTTCGTATTTCTTTCAGTCTCACAAAATCACCTCTTGACATTATTATCCCATAATGGTATAATAAAAATATCCCGAAACGGGATGAATTTCTCTGAGTGTAGGAATTAAAATAAGAGTGTAATAGAGACACCGGACAAAAAAGCTTTCTGTTTTTTTCGGACGATATTGCATAAAATGTAGTGGGCTTATATTTTTCCTGCTCATCAGATGAGAAAATGTATTGGCAAAAAAATAAACATATTAAAAAGGAGGCATAAAAATGTTTACAAAAGGTAAAGTGTTTTTAAGGATTTCGGCGGTATTATTGATTATTTTTATGCTTGCCTTTTCGGTGGGCTGCGCCGAAGATGTTCAAAAAATTGCAGATATCTTAAAGGATGCTATAAGCGCATCAGACACAGTACAGGAAGAAAGCAGTACATCCGAGGGTAAAGAAACGGTTAGCGAGTCCACAGCGCCCTCTAAAAACAATAACAGCAAAATTTACGGCAGTAATTACGGCTCAGGCAGCCATTCAACAACAAATCCCACTTCCTCCAAGCCAAGCGGCGGTACTTCTGCCCCTGCGGTTAAGAAAAAGTTGACCTTTGCCACCTGGATAAATCATAAAAAGGGTGAGGGTGCCGCACCTATTGCATCCTTTGAGCAGAAGTACGGCGCAACCGTCAATATACTGTATTTATCTCAGAATAATTATGTTAGCGAGCTGACTGCCCATAATGCATCGGGTCAGGCTCCTGATGTGTTTGTGGACAACAATGAGTTTCCTGCGCTTTTGCCTGTTGCAAAGGATCTTAAAACGGTAAAAACCCTGAATCTCAGCGAAGCCTTTTGGGACAGCTATGTTATAAGCTCATCAACGGTGGGTGGAAAAACCTATCTTGTAAATTCGGACAATTCTCCTTGGTCATATCGCTTTATGTGCTTTTATAATAAGTCCATATTTGCAAATGCGGGAATTAAATCCCCCGGTGACTACTATGCTGAGAATAATTGGACGGTAGAAACCTTTAAGCAGTGTGCCGCCGAAGCTGCAGATGTGGGATATATCGGCGCATCGGTTCGTCCTGAATTTGCCGCAGGTATATGGGAAACTGCTGCGACAGAGCTTCAAAACGGCAAATTTGTAAATACCATTGCAGGCAGTGACCTGTCCTCGGCGTATAAATGGATGCTTCAGGGAAGGGAAAGAGGCATTTTCTCCCTTGAAAACGAGCTTAATAGCTTTAAAGCAGGCTACTGCGCAATGTTCCTCTACGGCGATTTCGGCCTTCGTACCACAGGCGGACTCAACACAATGAATGTTAATGATATAGGCTTTGTCCCCCTGCCTAAGGTGAACAAGACAGACAGCTACTACCCTGCCGCAGGCACCTGGCGCGCCTACGGAATATGCAAAAACAGTAAAAATGCTGACCTTGCAGGTAGCTTCCTGCGTCACTTCCTTGAATTTAAGAACTATAACAGAAGTTCAATGTTCTTAAATAGTGAGGCAAGTTCTTTCTTTGATACCTTAAGGCAAAAGAGTACCTGCACATATATGTACAATGCCACATCAATCGGCAACAACCAGATAAAAAGCGTTTCCTCAAGTAATGTGGATGCAGTTCTACGTTCCCTTAAAAACGAGGTAGATGCCCGTATTATAAAAGATAATGCTTGTATAAAGTAACTATTAAAGGAAAAGTTCATTCTGTTGGTGAAGTATTAGGATATACAATTAAAATTGATGAAGTATTTTAACACATTAAAAAGGGCTCCCTCGGGAGCCCTTTTTTAAATTACTAATTCCTATATTAAAAGAGTTGTTTTTGCCTAATCATGATTGAAAACATTAAAAATAAATGGTATAGCAAATAAAAAGCAAATCAAAAAGGGTGATATTATGAAAATAATGACCTTCAATACACAGCACTGCAAAAATTACATTACCCAGAAAATTGATTTTGAAATAATGGCGGAGGCCATAAAGCAGCGCGACCCTGATATTGTTGGGCTTAATGAGATGCGCGCTATGGGTGGCGACCCTGAATATACCGATCAGGTAAAAAAACTCTCCCAGCTTACAGGTATGCAGTATTACCATTTTGCCAAGGCGAGTTTTAAATAATGTAATAAGAATTTTTATGTTGCAATTTAACCCAAACGGTTATATAATTATAAAAAAAGGAGGTTTTTATAATGTTTTGTCCTAAATGCGGCCAACAAATAGCGGATGATGCTCAGTTCTGCATGCACTGCGGAAACGCAATAAACGCTACGGCACCTGCCCCTGCACCTGCTCAGCCTGTTGTTGATTATCAGGCACAGAAAAATGCCATTCGTCAAAGTGAAATGAAGTCTCTTTCCGATGCTTTGGAGCACTTTAACAAGAAAAGATCCGAGTTCGAGGAATACGATCTTGTTTGTGACCTTGTGGGTGATTTTTCCCGCGGTGCAAAAAGCGCGCTCCTTGTTTGGGGAATTATAATTTCGGCCTTTAGCCTATTGGCTCTTTTCGGTAGCCTTTCCGAGGGTGAGATGGGAGGCGTTCTTGGTTCCCTGCTTTTCATTACACTGCCCGGCGCTATGATGATTGTGGGCGGAATTCTAATGAAGAAAAACAACAAAAGAAAGCGTATTTATTTTGAGAATGAATATGCTCGCCTTTCACAGGAATTATATGACCATTACGCAAGCTATCCTAACTGCCCTGTAGGTCCCGAATATGCCAACCCTGAAATTTTAGAGATTTTACTTGGTATTCTTCAGTCCGGCAAGGCTGATACCGTTAAGGAAGCCATAAACATCGCATTAAGCGAGGCCGACCGTGCAGAGGTTAACGAGTATCTTAATATGATAGAGCGCAATACTGCCAACATAAATGCAAATACAAGAGCTGCAGCCTTCTTTGCAGCTGCTAATTTCTTTAAAGACTAAGAAAATTACAGTAAAAAAGCCTTGAACCGTGGGTTCAAGGCTTTTTTGCTGAAAATATTTTATCCACCCGTATAAGGGCGATAACTGTTGAAATAAAAATTATAAAGTGCATGGCAAGGTTGCCGAAGGCCAGAACGAAGGCATCATATATTACCCATAAAAGGGGATTAAATAAATACCATATACGGGAGGCCTTGGCACTGTTCTGCGCCATACTTACTGCAAGGCAAACTGCCGCAAGGGCAGGGAATATATCTATAAGTGATTTATAGTAGAATACCGAGCAGGCAACGTATAGGACAACAAAAACCGACAAAAGCCAAATGGGCGGTTTTTTGTCCTTTCGGTTATAAAAATACATAATAACCGATTGTGCTATGGCAACAAAGGATATTCCTGCACCTGAAAAGCTGTTAAGGAGAAAATAGGTGCTGCCTGCCAGAACGTTTGTGATAATGTGTCCTGCAAGGATAATTCGCATACCCTTTGCCTGCAGAGTTATTACGGCGATTATTGCCGTGATAATGCTAATGCCTTGCGCTATGTAGAATTCCATAATAAAACCTCTATTTTGCCATTGCCTTTTGCTGGCGGATGTCTACGCCCTGAAATACCTTAAATTCATAGCTGCCCATAAGGCGGGAAAGTATTCGTGCATCGTATTTCTTTTCCAGCTCCACAGGGTCAAGATTGGTGCTGATAATGGTAGCCTTGCCACGGAGCAGACGTGTATCAATAATATTATGGATAACACTTGCTGTGAAGGAGGTGGAAAACTCGGTGCCTAAATCGTCTATTACAAGCAGGTCGCAGGAAAGAGCGGCCTCAAGATGGTCCTCGCTGCCGGAGTAGGCAAAATGCTCCTTCTCAATGGTGTCAAAAAGGCGCTGTGCAGGGGAGTAAATAACATCATATCCTGCGGCGGCCACCTCACCCACAATGGCTAAGGATAAATGGGTCTTTCCAAGACCCGCACCCCCTGTAAAAAGCAGATTTTTACTCTTTTTTCCAAAGCCTTCGGCATAATCGCGGCAGAAGTTAAAAATCTGCTCCATGCGTTTTTTTGCCGATTCGGGATAAAAGCGCAGTTCAAAGGAGGCAAAGGTGCATTGCTCAATGGGCATTTCACGGCCAAGCTCCTGTGCCATTAACGCCTTGGCGCGGTGTTTAACGCAATCGCAGTATTTTCCCTGAATATAGCCTGTATCCTTGCAGGCGGCACAAAGGGGAGCAGGCTCCTTTAAATTGGCGGCGGCAAGCAGGGTCTCCTTTTCCTTTGTAAGGGCAAGGGACTGTTCCTTTAGCTGTTCCAGCTTTTCGGTGTTGCCAGAAAGTGCAGTAATGGCAAGCTGTGCGCCAATGGAGTTAAGCTGCAAATCAATGTTGGTAAGACGGGGCTCCTTGCTGTAAAGCTCCTCCTTTTGCTGTTGATGAAGGGCAAGGGCGTGCTTACGGGCACTTTTAAGCTCCTCTAAAGCGGCGGTATAAAATTTATTAGCCATTTTTTATTCCTCTCCGTTAAGCTTTTTCATAAAGGCTTCCATATCATAGGTGGCGTGGGGCGCGGTACCGGATTTAGGCTTGTTGGCCTCCGCCTTGGTCTGTTCCACGGTGGTGTAGCCCTTTTTATGCCAGCTTTCAAGTATTTTCTTTATATAGGGCAGGGAAAATTTGGAGGTGGTGTCCACACATTGCTCATATGCGGCACGGAGCATTTCTCTGGAGAATTTCCAATCCTCCACAAATAAGGCGGCGGTCTCCAGCTCCTTAGCGCTGGGTGAGCGGCGATCCAGCCCAAACACGTTTTCAAGCAGACGCCAACAGGTTTCCTGACGGGAAAGCACCGCAATGCGCGCCTCGGCGTCCGAAAGGGTCCGAACTTCATTATCGGCCCAATCAAGGGCAATTTTTTCTATGGTGCGTATATTCACCGTACCCGTGGCGGTAGCGGAGTATTCGGCCGCCATAAGTATAAGGGAAACGTCCACCCCGGCATCGTCATAAAGCCATACAAGTGTAGCGGATTCGCTGGTTTTCAGCACCCTGCCGAACTTCATCTGTGCCTCGCGAAGCAAAAACTGTATCTTTTCATCCTCGGCACCGCGGCTGGCAATCTCCTCCCTGGTGGGCTTTACCGCCTTGGAGCGTACCGTCTTTTTAGGTGCCTCGTGTTCAGGTTCGGCAGTTGTTGTCATCGGCTTTGAGGAGCCAATAAGTCCTGCGCCTACCCAGTAATCAAGAGCGTCGCATACTTCGGCCTCCTCCATACGGAAAAAGTCGGCTATTTTTTTTGTATTAATTCCTTCGTCAGAATGGCGGAGTATGTAAAGAATAATTTTAATTGCCTTTTCGCTTGCCAGCTTTAAATGCTTGTCCGCAAGGGAGTAGGGCACCGCAAAAAAGGGCATCAAGGCCGCAGGGTTTATAAAATAATCCATATTATTTAAAGCTCCTACACTTTTATTACATAAATATATCTTATTTTAGCATAAAAATTTATACTTGTAAACCTTGAAAAAAACAGAAAATGATATATAATTAAATATAGATTATTAAGGAGTGATTTTTTATGGCAATTCTTGTAACCGGCGGCGCGGGCTATATCGGCAGCCACACCTGTGTTGAAATGCTTAACAGCGGCTATGAGGTTATCGTTATTGATAACTTTGACAACAGCTGTGCCGAGTCCTTAAACCGTGTAGAAAAAATAACCGGCAAAAGCGTAAAGCTTTATGAGGCCGACGTAAGGGATGAAGACGCCCTCCGCAAAATTTTTACCGAGAATAAAATTGAGGCAGTTATTCACTTTGCAGGCCTTAAGGCCGTTGGCGAATCGGTAAGAAAGCCTATTGAGTATTATGATAACAACCTTATAAGCACCCTCCGCCTTCTTGAGGTTATGCGCGAGTTTAATTGTAAAAAGCTTGTGTTCTCCTCCTCTGCCACCGTTTACGGTGTTGCAACCGAAATGCCTTTAGTTGAGGGTATGCCCCTTGGCGCAATCAACCCCTACGGCAGAACCAAGTATTTTATTGAGGAAATGCTTCGTGACGTATTTGTTTCGGATAACAGCTGGTGCATTGCCCTGCTTCGCTACTTTAACCCCATCGGCGCACATGAGAGCGGCACTATAGGTGAGGACCCCAAGGGTATCCCCAACAACCTTATGCCCTACATTTCTCAGGTTGCCGTTGGCAGACTTGAAAAGCTTAATGTTTTTGGTAACGACTATAAAACCGTTGACGGTACGGGAGTTCGCGATTACATACATGTGGTTGACCTTGCTAAGGGTCACGTTAAGGCCATTGACTGGGCTCTTGGTAACGAGGGCTGTGAGGCCTTCAACCTTGGCACAGGTAACGGCATCAGCGTTCTCCAGCTGAAGGACGCTTTTGAAAAGGCCTCCGGTGTTACCGTTCCTTACGTTATTACCGACCGCCGCCCCGGCGATCCTGATGAGGTTTACGCCAACGCCGATAAGGCCAAAAACGTCCTTGGTTGGGAAGCACAGTTCGGTGTGGAGCGTATGTGCGAGGATACCTGGAGATGGCAGAAGAATAACCCCAACGGCTACAACAAGTAGGCCATACCTTCAAGCAAATCAGCGCAGAACAAAAGGAAAAGAAAAAACTGTCTTGTGGGAATTATTAGTTTCCGGCAAGACAGTTTTTTCTTTTTTAACAGTTTTTCCGTTTCGCTTTATTCGTTACCCTCAATATTAACCTTTTTACCAAGGTATACAAACAGCAAGGAAACAATTAGTCCGATAACAAGCATAATTATTCCTGCCAGGGTGGAACCGCCCTTAGGGAGGGTACAGAAAATCCCGCTGACAGAGCCTATCAGAAAGCCCAGAACCATAAAATGAGCCATTCCGCTGAATCTTGAAAAAATAAATTTAATCAGCTTTGAGGAAACCACCATTGAAAGCACAAAGGCCACGCCCACGGTGGCTATGGTGATTATATCCAGCGCCTTAGCTGAGGCAATTAGGTAATCGTAAACTCCCATAACAATCAGTATCATAGAAACGCTCATACCCGGTATAAGGCATGCAAAGCCTGCCAGTGCACCACATAAGGCAATGTATATCAGGCTTACGTTTCCTTGGAAAATGTGTGTTGCGGCACTGCCCTCACCCATTATACCTACAATAAGGGCTACTGTAAAGGCTGCAAGGGCACCTAAAATATAATACCATTTAAACCTGCTTTTGCGGGCTTCCTTATAAACCATAGGCAGATTTCCCACTATCAGGCCAATGAAAAGCATAAATACCGCCTTTTCATAGGTTTCAAAAAGATAACTGAATACCAATACAAATAAAACCAGACTAATTACGGCGCCTATACCTAAGGGCAGAAGAAACTTAAAGTTGCTCTTAAACTTTTTGAAGGGGTTTGAAGCAATGTCAAGAAGCTTATCGTATATCCCCATAATAATGGCCATTATGCTTCCGCTGATTCCCGGCGCAAATACACTTATTCCAAGACAAAATCCGCAGAGTACACGATAAAAAAAGGATTTCATATTGTGCGTCACCTCATAATACATATATGCACGTTAGTTAACATTATTATAACAAATGTTTTCAAGGTTTGCAAGACGTATATAGATATGAAAGTAACAGCTGTCGCAAGGCGGTATAACCGACTTAACCGTTTATTTGCTTGAACCTGCTTTTTTTGAAAAAAGGGTATGTGCAGACTGAAAAACAAGGATATTCTATGTGCATTTTATAAGATTTCCGAAAAACTTGACTATGATAATAGAGTGTGTTACAATAAAACGGTAATAAGAGCAAATGGAACCAGCTGTCTGCAGAGGAGGTTGATTCCTTTTTGTTTTTAACAGTAAATGTAGGGTGTAGGATGAATTGATGAAAAAACAACGGCCTCAGGTATCTACAACACATATTATATTGTTAAGCTTTTTAATAGCAATACTAATAGGTGCCTTTTTGCTTTCGCTTCCCATAAGTTCAGCAGATGGAAAACCGGCTTCGTTTTTAGATGCGCTTTTCACCGCAACAACCTCCACCTGCGTTACCGGCTTGGTGGTAACCCCGACCTTTTCCTCTTGGAGTGTTTTCGGTCAGGTTGTTATTTTAATACTGATTCAGATCGGCGGTCTGGGTGTCATCACCATAATGTCAGGACTAATGATACTTCTTCACAAGAAAATGGGTATCGGGGACAGACTGCTTTTACAGGATGCGTTTAATCTGAATTCCCTTTCGGGGCTTATTCGCTTTGTAAAAAAGGTTGTGGCAGGAACATTTGTTATTGAAGGTATCGGTGCTCTGCTATATATGACGGTTTTTATACCTGAGTTCGGTGCAAAGGGAATATGGATATCGGTGTTTGCTTCCGTTTCTGCATTTTGCAATGCAGGTATTGATATCATTGCCGAAAACAGCCTTTGTAATTATGCACTTAACCCCATTATCAATATTGTTACGTGCTTTTTGATTATCTTGGGCGGTATCGGCTATATTGTTTGGTGGGATGTGCTCCGAGTACTGAAAAAGGCACCAACGAAGAAAGTGCGTTTTTTCAGAGATCTTAGCCTACACAGCAAAATCGCCATTACGGCAACCATAGTTTTGATTTTCGTGGGAGCAGCCTTCATTTTTGCGTTTGAGTATAACAATCCGCAAACAATGAAAGATTATATGTTACTTCAAAAAATTCAAATGTCCTTGTTTCAGTCGGTTACAACGAGAACTGCCGGCTTTGCCACAGTGCCGCAGGAAAACCTCACTAACGCAAGTGCTATCGTATGTTTGCTTTTGATGTTTATCGGCGGTTCACCCGTTGGCACAGCCGGAGGAATCAAAACCGTTACCTTTGCCGTTATTATTGTGTCAGCGATTGCCTCTATTCGCAACAAAGAGGATACCGAGATTTTTGGTAGAAGGCTCACAAAACAGGCTGTCAGCAAAGCGGTGGCTGTTACCTGTATGTCCTTTATAATTATGTTTGCTTCAACGGTTTTGCTCTCAGTAGTAACAGATGCAAATGCACTGGATATTATTTATGAAACGGTTAGTGCTACTGCAACCGTAGGTCTTACAAGAAATCTTACGGCATCCCTCGGTAGTATTGGTAAGCTTATCATTATCTTAACAATGTACCTCGGCAGAGTAGGCCCGATTTCACTCGCCGTTGCATTTAAGCGAAGTAAGGATAATCAGAATATTGTAAGAAACCCCATGGAAGAAATAAGTGTGGGATAAGAAGGGATATATATTATGAGCATCAATAAAACCTATGCCGTATTAGGCCTCGGTAGATACGGAAAAGCAGTTGCAGAGGAGCTTGTAAATAACGGTGCAGAAGTTCTGGCTGTTGATATCGACCAAAACAATGTCAATAATGCAATCGAAACCATACCTGTTTGTAAATGTGCCGATATTACTGAGCCTGAGGCAATGAAAAGACTTGGCATATCCAATATCGATGTTGTTATTGTTGCGATGGCAAGTAATCTTGAAGCCAGCGTTATGGCGGTAACACTCTGCAAGGAAGCCGGTGTACCCACCGTTATTGTGAAATGCGGAAACGAAATGCATCAAAAGATTTTAAGCCGTGTGGGTGCCGACAGGGTGATTTTCCCTGAAAAAGAATCGGGAACAAGACTTGCCAAAAATCTGCTTACATCGGGCTTTTCGGAAATGATAGAGCTTTCCGATGAAGTATCTATGGTGGAAATTGATGTAAGAGATGAATGGGTTGGTAAAACGCTGATAGAACTGAGCCTTCGTAAAAAATATTCTGTTAACGTTGTTGCAATACGAATTGGTGATAGAATCAGCACAACGGTTGATCCTTCACTCCCTCTTGAAAAAGGAATGCAGCTTATAGTTATTGCTAATACTTTAAAACTGCAGAAATTGAAATAATAAGGCAAAATTAAAAAGGCACTTTCGTTTAAATATATTAATGACAATGCTCCAAAAACCAACTCCACACCATTAAATAGTGAAAAGGAGTTTTTGTTGCGAGGGTGCCGAGCAGCAAGGGTCTTATATATGAAAGAAGAGGTATAATAACACCAATATATACATAGCAAAAGCGAGGTGAATTTCACCTCGCTTTCTTGTTTAGTCGTCTTTTATTCCACAATCTGTACTCGCAGTGTATTGGTAGTGCCGCTGATGCCAAGGGGAATACCTGCGGTTATAACCACACGGTCGCCCTTTTTAACAAGACCAACCATTTTAGCGCAATCCACCGCGTGGCGGAAAAGCTCATCAGAGGTGGCCTGATAGCGTGCAAGCACAGGGGTAACACCCCAGGAAAGGGAAAGCTGGTGGTAGGTTTTCTCACTTGGTGTGGCGCCTATCACAGGAATGTTGGGGCGATATTTTGACATAAGCCTTGCGGTCTCGCCGTTTTTGGTAACGGCAATTATTGCGGTGGCGTTAAGGTCAAGGGCGGCACGGCAGGTGGCGTCACAAATAGCACCTGTAATATCATCTGTATCGGTGGAGGTGGAAAAACGGTCAAAGGTGTGCATTGAAAATGCATCCCTTTCGGCCTGCAGGGCAATATCCGCCATAACCTTTACCACCCTTGGGGGATTTATACCCACAGCACTCTCGCCCGAAAGCATTACGGCGCTTGTACCGTCAAACACGGCGTTGGCAACGTCACTAATCTCGGCACGGGTGGGGTTTAATGAGTGTATCATACTTTCCAGCATCTGTGTTGCGGTAATAACCATTTTACCCGAGCGGTAGCATTGCTTTATAAGGCGCTTTTGAATACCGGGGACCATTTCGTAGTCCACCTCAACACCCATATCGCCGCGGGCTACCATAATACCGTCCGCAACCGAGAGAATGTCATCAAAATTATCAATGCCCTCGCTGTTTTCTATCTTGGCAATTATTCTTATATCGTGACCGCCGTTATAGTTTACAAAATTACGCATCTCGGTAATATCGTCAGCGCTTCTGGTAAAGCTGGCGGCAATAAAATCCACGTCCTGCTCAATACCGAAAAGCAGGTCCTGCTTGTCTTTTTCACTTAAGAAAGGAAGGTCAATGTGTGTGCCGGGTACGTTAACACCCTTATTGCCGCTTATTTCACCGCCAACCTTAATGGTGGTTAAAATATCTGTATCAGTAGAACTGTCCACCTCAAGGGTAATAAGCCCGTCATCAAGGAGGAGCAGGTCTCCCGCCTTTACCTGCTGTGGGAGAATGGCGCAGTTAACCTGCACCGTTGTTTCGTCACCCTCACAGTCCCTTGTGGTAAGTGTGAATTTGTCACCCGAGTTCAGGGTAACACCGCCGTTTTTAAAACGGCCAATGCGTATTTCGGGACCCTTGGTGTCAAGAAGAATGGCAACGGGAATATTCAGCTCGCTTCTGAGCTTTTTAATCATAGCAATGTTATCGGCGTGGTATGAAAGGTCCTGATGGGAGAAGTTAAGCCGAGCAATGTTCATACCGTTTTGCAGCATCTTTCTTAAAACGGGCTCGCTGTCGCAGGCAGGACCTAAGGTACATATTATTTTTGTTTTGCGCATAGAAATCACCTGATGTAACTGATATAAATAGTATGTGCCGAAACGTCAAAAAAACACCCCGGCACGCAGAACACTTAATTATGATAAAGCTTTTTGGTCTGATAGTTAGGCTCAAAGGTGATGTTAACACCCAGCTTTCTGAAGCACTGCTCGTCCACACGGGATAAAATAACGGTGGAGTGTGCCTCAAGTCCGCGCAGGTTATCAAGCTGAGCCATTGCGGCTGCCGCAGTTTCATCGGTTGCGGCGCAGATGGAAAGGGCAATAAGAACTTCATCGGTATGAAGGCGGGGATTATGGTTGCCCATATGATTGATTTTAAGCTGTTGAATAGGCTCGATAATAGTGGGGGAAATAAGCTCTATACTATCATCAATTCCCGCAAGCTCCTTTAATACGTTTAAGAGCAGAGCGGCGCTTGAGCCAAGGAGGGACGAGGTCTTACCTGTAATAATTTTTCCGTTTTCAAGCTCCATAGCAACGGCAGGAGCGCCTGTGTCCTCGGCCTTTTTAAGGGCGGCGGCAACAACCGGCCTGTCCTCAACACTTGTATTCACTTGACTCATTAAAAGCTCCAATTTGTAAATCTCGCTTTTATCCGACATACCCTGACGGTTGGAGCAAAGTGCGGCGTAATAACGGCGTATTATCTCCTGAGCGCTGGCGGCACGCACCGCCTCCTCATCGGTAATGCAGAAGCCTGCCATATTAACACCCATATCGGTAGGACTTTTATAGGGGGATTTTCCTAAAATTTTCTCCATTGTGGCGTTAAGCACGGGAAAAATCTCAATATCTCGGTTGTAATTTACCGTGGTAACACCGTACTCCTCCAAATGGAAGGGATCTATCATATTAACGTCATCAAGGTCAGCGGTGGCTGCCTCATAAGCAATATTAACGGGATGCTTTAAAGGTATGTTCCAAATGGGGAAGGTCTCAAACTTAGCATAGCCCGCCGTTACACCCCGCTTGTGCTCGTGGTAAAGCTGGGAAAGACAAGTGGCCATTTTACCGCTGCCGGGGCCGGGAGCAGTAATTACCACAAGGGAACGGGAGGTCTCAATATAATCGTTTTTACCAAAACCCTCATCACTGACAATAAGGGGAATGTTTGCAGGGTAATCGGGAATAGAGAAGTGGCGGTAAACCTTAATTCCTAATATGGTAAGGCGCTTTTCAAAGGCCTGAACTGCAGGCTGGGAATTATAGCGGGTAATGCACACACTGCCCACATAAAGTCCGATTCCTCGAAAGGCGTCAATGAGGCGCAGAGCGTCAAGGTCATAGGTAATGCCAAGGTCACCGCGGCGCTTGTTCTTTTCAATGGCATCGGCATTGATAACTATTACAATTTCGGCCTGGTCGCGAAGCTCAAGAAGCATCTTAACCTTTGCATCGGGCGCAAAACCGGGCAAAACTCTGGAAGCGTGGAAATCGTCAAACAGCTTGCCGCCGAACTCAAGGTACAGCTTGCCGCCGAACATATCAATACGCTTCTTTATGTTCTCGGACTGAAGTTTTATATATTTTTCGTTATCAAAGCCAATTTTCCCCATAACGGCCTCCAAAAATAAAATTCAATAATTATTATATACCAAAATCTTCTTTCTTTCAAGATGTTAAAATTAAGATTTTGCATTTTTTTGGGTAAAAAAATATAAAATATTTTTAATGGCAATTTTGTGCCGTTTTAATTGACAAAACGGCGGTGGTGGTGTAAAATATTGAATTGCAAAGAAAAATATTTGTCGCTATAGCTCAGCTGGATAGAGCGACCGCCTCCTAAGCGGTAGGCCGGAGGTTCAAATCCTCTTAGCGACGCCAAAAATCCCGTTCACGTAAGTGGGCGGGATTTTTACTTATTACTTCTTACCTCTTCACTCTTACCTCAACCAAAACTCCTGGCGGGATTTTTGGGAAGTAATAAGTAAGAAGTAATAAGTTCGGTGCGGCTTCGCCATGAATTATAAATACAATGCCATGAATTATAAATACAATGCTTCGCATTGATTTTTTGCCGCTTTTATGCTATGCTTGCGCTACAATAGGGACAAATAATCATTCATCCTTGCCTGTTTTATCAAACGAATAAGGCAAGACAGGAATAACTGTCATACTTTTGGTAATATAACTGCTTAAAAACAAAGTTTTTAACTGCATTTTTTGTGGTATGATTTTCAATATGACTGTATGATTTTTGTCATACCCTAAATTTGTGAAATTTATTTTAAACCAAAGACGTAAAACAGACCTTAAAACAGAAATTTTTCTGCTTTGAGGTCTGTTATTTCATTTGATTTTAAAAATTCTAAAAAATTTTAATAAATATTTTTAACCCTGACACTAGTTGTCAGGGTTTGTTTTTATAATTAGGTTGCAATTGCAAGAAATCGGGACGCTGATTTCAAAAAAATAGTTACATTTTAATCAAAAAATAAAATATAGAAAGGATGAAATATAAAATGAAAACTATTTTCGGTGTTAATTCAGCCACACCTATTAACAAAAAGCTGAAGAATGGTTATACAATGTATGACTGGGTAAAAAGACAAAAGTGCTTTCCTTTATTTTGTATGAGAACACTTTGTGGTGAAGATGAAATCACTGCCGAGGAAATTGAGTTCTTAAAGGGTAAGGACTGCAAAATCGGTTTGGTTATTCGTGACCTTACCGAAGCAAAGGTGTCGGGTGTAAATGGTACAGAAGATGCACTAAAAGCAGTAGAGGCTGCAAAGGAATTAGGCGTTCCGCAAAATGAGGGTATTGCATTGTTTGCAGAAATTAAGCCTGAGTGGAGTGTAAATCATAACTGGATGATTTCATTTGCACAGGTTATTTCAGCAAACGGATATATCCCTGCATTTATCGGTAATACCGATTCGTCAAAGAATTTCAACTTTGACCGTCAGTGCAGTCACTATGCACAGGCAACCAAGGACACCAATTACTTTGGTGCACTCTTTATGGCAACCGAGCCTAAGCTTGATAGTATGCCTGAAAAATGGGAGCCTTATTGCCCGTCCGCATTAGAGCCTGAGGATATTTCTCTTTGGTCTTGCGGTACTACTATCTTTGATTTTATTCAGGTAGAAGATGTATATGCCAAAGATGAGAAAGTCCTTGAAAATATGTGGTAAAGGAGGTATAATAAAAATGAACAAGAAACAGTATAATAATGTAATAGAAAACACATTAAAGCACGAACAGGCAGACGATTCACTCAGTACAGCAAGAGCTATATTTGATAATATGGGTGTTGCATTACCGCAGGGTGATATGAAAACCGTTTACGACACAATTAAAACCAATAACTATATGGGTTGGAAGTCTTGCACTATGCAAGAAGCACAGGCGGCTGCAGACAGAGGCACAGCCGCAATCGGTATCAGTGAGGATCGAATAGTAGTTCTTTCTGCAAATGACGAAGAACAACCTGTAGCACAAACCGCATCGGTTATGACACTTGATGAAAACACTTCTGCTTTTGCAGTAGAAGGTATGCAGTATTATTCGTATAGTTATAATAGTACCGGACAGGACGATTGTGGTGATTCGGCATATTGGGTCGATGATTATGATGCTATTTATGTTTCTTTGTATGGGGATGATGGCTTAGAAATAGTTGGACATTCATATGTTTTTTTGAAATCTAATTGTAATAAATGGATAAAGACAGAATTCAACACTCCAGGTGGCGAGAACATAAAAGAAAAGAAAGCAAATTCTAAAATTTATGTAGATAGAAATTTATCGTCGGAAACAGTACAATATACTCTTTTAAAGGGATTAAGAGAATTATATATGTCTGAGGGATATTCTGCTGATTTATATACAGATGGTTTGGAGTTTTTCCCAATAAAAGGCAATTTCGCTCAAAGCATAATACTTGCGACAAACTATGAAGGCTCAAATTATGGCGGATATAATCTTTTGACTAATAACTGTCTGCATTATATAAAAGAAATATTAAAATCCGGATTTGCGTATGACAGTAGGATAGAAAATGTTTTGGAAACTTCTCAAGTTATTGAACCTAAAGGATTTATTCGTGCTCTTTCTAATGCCATAGCATAATTATAAAAAAATATAAGGTGATGGTATAAATGAATTTAGACATTAAGAAGATGGAAAAAAGAACACTTTTTCTTTTATTAATATCATTTATTATCATCACCATTTTTTTGTTTTCACCATTTATTTATATAAATATAAGAAATTCAACTTATAAAAAGACTGATTCGAAAGACGATTTTTTAAATAACAATTATGTTCAATTTAACGGAGGAAAAGAAGCACAAATATTCTTCGAAGAATTTGCTGATGTTGAGGGAAATAAAGATATATCTTTTAAATATCGGGATAAAGACAAAGCCATAACATTAAAATCCGCAACACATACGTTTTTTGTTCTCGATATTAAATATAACTCTGAGGATTATTATTATCATGAGAATAATATTTGGGAAGATACAGATATGCCAAATATAAATGAAAAAATGAATTACTATGATTCTTTTCTGCTTACTACCGTTATGCTTGATAAAGATGTTTATAAAAATAATTATTGTGGAATTTTTTTTAATGATAACGATTACATTATAAGATATATTTTCTTTTATAATGTTAAACGAGACGAAGTGAAAGAAGTTGGAATTCGAGGTGTAATACGTTCAAATGTTTTGCTTGATTGGGGAATTGAATAGAAAATGGTCGCATAGAAATTCCACTTTATTATAGATATCTTGCGGGTCTACAGTTTTTTCAACCCTGTACATCATATTGAAAATCAAAAAACATAAATTTGTTCCTAATTTGACACAAGCATATAATGTACCCACGAAGTCTTCACTACAAGGCAAGATGTAATAGATAAATTTATGCAAATGCAAAGGGCTTGCAGGGAAGAAATTAGTGGCGAAAATTTTAATTTCAATGTTAAACACCGCAAAGGAAAACGTGTAATGAAACGAACTATTGAGCCTATAGCATATATTCATACTGATTTTACCGATAAATTCGGTATCCCCAGGCAAAGCGGCAGAGTTAGTGAGCTTGTGGGAAAAATAGTGTTTGAGCCTGAATTCCGTCACCCCGATGCTCTTAGGGAAATTGAGGGCTTTTCCCATTTATGGTTGCTGTTTGATTTTTCCCTTGCTCACAGGTCGGGCTTTACCCCAACCGTTCGTCCGCCCCGTCTTGGGGGAAATAAACGGGTAGGGGTATTCGCCAGCCGTTCCCCCTTCAGGCCCAATTCCATAGGCCTTTCCTGCGTAAAACTTTTAAAAGTGGAGCACACCGAAAATCAGGGTGATGTAATTATAGTCTCGGGCGCTGACCTGCTTAATAACACCCCTATTTACGATATAAAACCCTACCTGCCCTTTGCCGATGCCCACCCAGAGGCGCTCCCCGGGTATACCGCAGATACATTCGAGCATCGCCTTGAGGTGGAGTTTTCCGAAGAACTTTTGAAAAAGCTCCCCGAGGATAAGCGCGCTGCGGCGGTGGCCTGCCTTGCGGAGGACCCACGCCCTGCCTATCAGGAGGATAGCGAGCGGATATACAGTATGGCATTTGCAGGTTATGATATTCATTTTAAGGTAATGGGAGATACTCTGACGGTTATAGGTATAGATAAAAAATAAAGGACGGCGTTGCCGTCCTTTATTTTAACTCATATTCTTTGCCACTAAAAGGGGCATACATTCCGCCCTTGTTCACATAGTCCCCCAGTTTTGCGCGCACCTGCGTCATTGAAAGGGGAGAAGTTTTTATTTCTGGTGGAATTTTGCCGAATAGCACAGTATATATCATATGTGCACCCACATAGCCTGCAAGTGTGGTACTGTGCTTATGGGAATCGTCAATGCAAAAGTCCCAGTATTCTACACCTGATTCAACAAGGTTGTTTATTTCGTTCTTCCAATCAAGAATCGGAATGCTGTTAAACTGGATTTTAGCAGCATTTATTGAGGACTGATTTTCGTTGTGTGCCGGGAAGATGACAATGGGAGTGCCTGAGGCATCGCAAGTATTTTTCATTGTCTTAAAATCCGACACGGCGCTGTCTGAATAAAAGCCACACTGAAAAACATAGCAGTATTTTCCGTTTTTTATTTCAGTGCATAAATATGAATCGTTTGCATAGGTACTTACTTCCGCGTAGCCTCTGGAATAGGCGGTGGCGGTATAGCCTGTGCCGTGCAGCATATCGTTTAAAAATGCACCTATCTGTGAGGTGTTAATAAAGCTGTTGCCTAAAATTAAAATTTCCTTTGAGCCGTTTAAGCTGTAAACCGACTTAAAGTTGTTATCCACAACGGCTTTTGAGTTATCAAACAGTCGGTCCGCGGCGGTGTCGTTAAGCTCGGTATAATCCACGGTAAGATAGGCGGTGAAGCTTTCATTACCCGGACCGCACACAAATTTAAAGATACGACTGAAGATATCCTTTGAGCCCTGTGTGTACCAGTTTACCTGCCTGTAGCGGTGAAGTTCAGCTTCTCCTGACAGATTGGAAACAATGTCAAACTCAAAAAATTTCTCGGGATCGGCGGGCTCCTTTAAAGACAGTGTACCAATTTTCTTGCCTGCCCGTGTAACGCAGTAGCCATCCTTGTCGTCAGCGGAGAGCACCCAGTCTGAAGGGAGGGTAAGTCTTAGTTTGGTAGCTATGCCGCTACGCTTTATTTTAATATCCTGCCAGGTTATTTCAGATGCCTTTCGGCAGTTGAAGTTTGTGTAATCAGGCGCGGTTCTCGCTGTAGAGGTCACCGAGGAGGAAATATTCGCAGTACTTAAAGTTTGGCTCGAGGCTTGGCTATGGTTATCCTTTTTGCAGCCGCAAAAGCCCGAAAGCAATACAATTACCAGAACAACCGAAAAAAACTTTTTCATACAAACATCTCCCGTCAAAACCCACAATAGGATATTCTCTATATAAAATATACCATACCTTTCTTGTTTTGACAAGAGAAAAGTATGGTATAAAATTTTGTAATAATTAAGTTTTAATCAATTATTATGCTTTCTCCGTCCATCTCGGCAGGTTTTTCCTTGCCAAGAAGCTTAATAATGGTGGGGGAGATGTCACAGAGCTTACCGCCCTCGCGGAGTGCACATTCCTTACCGATTACCGCAAAGGGAACCGGATTTGTGGTGTGTGCGGTGAAGGGTGAACCGTCAGTATCTATCATACAGTCAGCATTACCGTGGTCGGCGGTGAGCAGCATTACGCCGCCCATTTTAAGGGTGGAAGCTTTTACTCGGCCAACGCAGGTATCAACGGTTTCAACTGCCTTAACTGCCGCATCAAAGAAGCCTGTGTGGCCTACCATATCGCAGTTTGCAAAGTTAAGGATAACAACGTCGTACTTACCGGTCTCAATAGCCTCACAAACCTTGTCGCAAACCTCATTTGCACTCATTTCGGGCTGAAGGTCATAGGTGGCAACCTTGGGTGAGTTAACAAGAATTCTGTCCTCGCCCTTATACTGGGTCTCAACACCGCCGTTAAAGAAGAAGGTTACGTGGGCGTACTTCTCGGTCTCGGCAATGCGAAGCTGTGTCATATCGTTATTTGCAAGGAACTCGCCTAAGGTGTTGGTTAGGGATTGGGGCTTAAAGGCAACCTCAACGTTGGGCATTGTGGCATCGTACTGTGTCATACAAACGTAGAAAACATCAAGCTTGCCGCCTTTGCGCTCAAAGCCTGTAAAATCGGGGTCAACAAAGGTGCGGGTTATCTCTCTTGCTCTGTCGGGACGGAAGTTGAAGAATACAACACTGTCACCACTTGCGATACGCCTTGTGCCTTTAATAACGGTGGGGAGCACAAACTCATCGGTAATGTGCTTGCCGTCACCGTCAATCTCGGTATAGGATTTTCTAACCGCTGCAGCGGCATCGTCGGTAACAATGCCATCACCGTAAACAAGAGCGGCATAGGCGGCACCTACGCGGTCCCAACGGTTATCACGGTCCATTCCGTAGAAACGGCCCATAACGGTGGCAATTTTGCCCACGCCGATTTCCTCAAGGGATTTGTTTAGTGCATCAATAAAATCTGCGCCGCTTGCGGGGGGAACGTCACGTCCGTCAAGAAGGGCGTGAATATATACCTCAGATAATCCCTGCTTTTTTGCAAGTTCAACAAGACCGATAAGGTGGTCAATGTGGCTGTGAACGCCACCGTCGGATAAAAGTCCCATAAGGTGAAGCGCGCCGCCATTTTTCTTGGCGTTGTTTACTGCCTTTAAAAGAGCCTCATTTTCAAAGAAGGTACCTTCCTTAACCGCCTTGGTAATACGGGTAAGCTCCTGATAAACAACACGGCCTGCACCAATGTTGGTGTGACCAACCTCGCTGTTACCCATCTGACCGTCGGGCAGACCAACGTCCATACCCGAGGCACCAATCTGTGTAGTGGGGCAGGTGGCAAAAATGTCATCAAGGCAGGGTGTTTTTGCGGCGTGAATGGCATTAACCTCAAGATTATCATTGAAGCCAAAGCCGTCCATAATGGTTAAAACAATAGGTTTTTTCATTTAAAAATTACTCCTTATTTGGAAGCGGCTTTAACGATAACCGAGAAATCCTCAGCCTTTAAAGAGGCGCCGCCGATAAGACCGCCGTCAACATTAACCTTGGCAACAAGCTCGTCAGCGTTCTTAGCGTTCATAGAGCCGCCGTACTGAACGGTAACGGTCTCGGCAATCTCCTTGCCGTAAACCTCGGCAATAGCCTCACGAACAAAGCCGTTGCCCTCATCAGCCTGCTCGGCAGTGGCGGTAACGCCTGTGCCGATAGCCCAAACAGGCTCGTAAGCAATGATGATATTCTTAAGCTGGTCGGCAGTTACGTTGGTAAGGGCCATTTTGGTCTGGAACTTAAGCAGGGTCTCGGTGTAGCCAAGCTCTCTCTGTTCCAAGGTCTCGCCAACGCAAACAATGGCGGTAAGGCCTGCATTAACTGCGGCAAGGGTACGAAGATTTACGGTCTGGTCGGTTTCACCAAAATACTGTCTTCTCTCAGAGTGACCTATAACAACGTACTTAACTCCGGACTCTACAAGCATCTCGGCAGAGATTTCGCCTGTGTAGGCACCGTTTGCCTTAAAGTGAACGTTCTCAGCACCGATTTCAATATTGGAACCCTTTGCGGCTTCAACTGCGGCAGGAATGTCAATAAAGGGAACACAAAGAACAACCTTGCAGTCTGCGTCCTTAACAAGGGGCTTTATTTCGTTGATAAGCTCTGTAGTCTGGGCGGGAGTTTTGTTCATTTTCCAGTTGCCTGCAATAACTGCGGCTCTTTTTGCTTTGTTCATTTTAACTTTCTCCTTTTAAACAAATGTATGGGCGGATGGAAACATCCGCCCGTTTTTAATTTAATTATTTATCGTTAAGTGCGGCAATACCGGGAAGCTCCTTACCCTCAAGGAACCCAAGGGATGCGCCGCCACCGGTGGAGATGTGGGTCATCTTATCGCCAAAGCCTAAGGTGTTAACGGCTGCAGCAGAGTCGCCACCGCCGATAACTGTAACAGCATCGGTCTCGGCAAGGCTCTTGGCAACAGCAATGGTACCTGCGGCAAGAGTGGGGTTCTCAAATACGCCCATAGGTCCGTTCCAAACAACGGTCTTGGCATTCTTAACCTCGTCAGCATAAAGCTCAGCAGTCTTGGTACCAATGTCAAGGCTCATCATATCGGCAGGAATTTTGTCAGCGTCAACAACGCTGATTTCGATAGGAGCATCAATGGGGTCGGGGAACTGCTTAGCAATGGTGCAGTCAACGGGAAGAAGAATCTTAACGCCCTTCTCGGCTGCCTTTTCCATCATCTCACGGCAGTAGTCAATTTTGGTCTCATCAATAAGAGAGGTACCAACGCCGTAGCCCTTAGCGGCAAGGAAGGTATAAGCCATACCGCCGCCGATAATAAGGGTATCAGCCTTGGTAAGAAGATTTTCAATAACGGGGAGCTTGCTGTCAACCTTTGCACCGCCTAAAATGCAAACAAAGGGACGAACAGGAGTCTCAACAGCGTTGCCTAAGTATTTAAGCTCTTTACCGATAAGGTAGCCGGCAACGGCCTCCTTAACGTGGGAAACAACACCGACGGTGGAGCAGTGTGCACGGTGTGCAGTACCGAAAGCATCGTTAACGAATATATCTGCAAGGGAACCCAGCTCTGCGGAGAAGGCTTCGCCGTTCTTGGTCTCCTCTGCACGGTAACGGGTGTTCTGAAGAAGAACAACGTCGCCGTCCTTCATAGCCTCAACAGCGGCCTTTGCATTCTCGCCAACAACGTTATCGTCGGCAGCGAAAACAACCTCCTTACCAAGCTTCTCGGAAAGAGCCTTGGCAACGGGTGCTAATGAAAGCTCAGGCTTAGGCTCGCCCTTGGGCTTGCCCAGATGGGAGCAAAGAATAACCTTGCCACCGTCAGCAATAAGCTTCTTTATGGTGGGAAGTGCGGCAACTATACGGTTTTCGTCGGTGATAACGCCGTTCTTAAGGGGAACGTTGAAATCACAGCGAACAAGAACCTTCTGGCCTTTTACCTGAATGTCGTCTACAGTTTTTTTGTTTAATGCGCTCATTGTGTATACTTCCTTTCAACTTTGTTAAAAATTATACATACAAGTTTATTTTACCATATTTTTCAGGATTTTCAATACTAAAAAATAATGAAATTAAATTTATCTGTTATATATATTATAGCAATTTTAACTATTAAATATTAAAAAAACAAGTCGGACCTGTGAGGCACCCTCCGTAAGGAAGGTGCCTCAATGATATCCGTTCCTTTGTGGAACGGGTGATATACCTGCGGTATGATATCGCTCTGCGAGCGATGATATATGCCTTTGGCATAGTAAGGAACGGATAGTATATCATGTTTTCACGAAGTGGAAATATATCATACGGCAAAGCCGTATATCATATCTCGTTAGAGATATATCGTTCTTTATGCACAGAAAAAATACTCGTTTTTTGGAAAGCATTTACCTTTCTCAAAGTATATAAACCCACTATGACACTTTCAATTTTCGAAAGTGTCTTTTTCTTTATAAAAAAGCACGGGAGACACTTCTTTACGAAGCGTCTCCTGTGTCCAACCTGTTTTTTGCTTTATTTTTTGCTGTTTTCCTGCAATAAATCAAGTAACGCCATTGCGTTTTTGTGGGATATGGAAACCTTATCCTTGCCGCCAAGGCTTTCCTCGGGATAGTAGCGGCAAACCAGTGTAAGGCCCTCAGGCAGGGGTGCCTCCTTTAATACATCACAGGCGGTGTAAAAATCCTTATCAAGAACAATCCTTTCTTCCATAAACAAATCGTCATCGTCAGGCAATGCGTTCATATATTCAAAGGTTTCGTCGTCTACAATAAAAAGCACTATGTCACGCTGGGCAACCAAAATGGACTGCAGCTTGGTTGCCATTGTGTTATTATAATCCACATTGGCAAATTGGTTCTTGGAGTAGGAGCAGCTTGTAACCCCCACGTTTACCTCACCGTTGCCGTCATAGTCGGGACAAAAGCCTTCAAAATACTCCTCCATAGCGGCGGTTTGCAGATCAAGGTAATTGTCATAGGTAAAAAGCACAATCCTTGTATCAAATTTTTCCTTGCTCGCGCACTGGGATATTAAAATGCTAAGCACAACGGCGGCAAAAACTCCCACTATAATGTGCCAGCGGTAATAAAACCAGAAGTTGCCTGCCTTTTCCTGCGTGGTTTGGGGCTTAACGCTTTCCTCGCTGGGCTTAGGCGGGGGCGCTATCTCTCCGCTTTGCATTTTTTTAAGTCTTAAAAATTCCTGTTGAGCCCGTTTTCTTTGCTCAAGAGTTTCGTTTCTTTTATCGTCCATTATTCATCCACTCTGATGTATTTTTTATTAGTATATCAGTTATTTTTAAAAAGTGCAAGGAATTGAAGCAAGGGTTTATAAAAAATTAAGAATTAAAAGGTAAATTTATATAAATGTATTTGCATTATTGACTTTACCTATGGTTTAAGTTACAATGTTTCAGGTGATGAAAAATGCATTGCGAAAGCTGTATAAATTACACGTTTGACGAGGATTTGCAGGAGTATATCTGCCTTGCCGATATGGATGAGGATGAGTTTATAACCCTGCTTTCCCGCGATTATAAGGATTGCCCCTACTACCGTAACGACGATGAGTATGAGGTAGTGCGCCATCAGATGTAGGTGATGTTATGTTAAAAAAATACATAGGCGATAAGGCCTTTTACAAAAGGGTGCTGGCTTTAACCCTGCCCATAATGCTTCAAAACGGCATTACCAACCTTGTTAATATGCTGGATAACGTTATGGTGGGCAGGCTGGACATTGCCTCCAGCTCGGGTGTTACCGTTGCCAACCAGCTTATATTTATATTCAATCTGTGTATCTTCGGCGCCGTTTCGGGTGCAGGCATTTTTGGTGCACAGTTCTTTGGTAAGGGAGACAGCGCCGGTGTGCGCCACTCCTTCCGCTTCAAGGTTATAATAAGCGTTATTCTGTCGGCTGTGGCCATTTTCCTGTTTATCTTTTTTGGGGAGCCGCTTATAAACCTTTACCTGCAGGGTGAGGGCGGCAGCGTTGACCCTGTTCTTACCCTTTCTGAGGCAAAGGATTATCTGTTTATAATGCTTATAGGCTTTGTGCCCTTTGCTGTAACCCAGTGCTATTCCTCAACCCTCAGAGAGTGTGACCGCCCCGTTCTGCCTATGGTTGCAGGCAGCATAGCGGTGCTTGTAAACCTTGTTTTCAACTATATACTTATATTCGGAAACTTCGGCGCACCAAGACTTGGGGTAAGGGGCGCCGCAATAGCTACGGTGTTATCCCGATTTGTGGAGCTTATAATTGCTATTATCTGGACCCGCGCAACGGGGAAAAGGAGTCCCTTTATAATCGGTGCCTACAGGAGCCTGTACGTGCCAAAGAGTCTTGTTAGTGAAATACTTAAAAAGGGTATGCCCCTTATGATAAACGAGGCGCTTTGGAGTATGGGTATAGCCACCGTAAACCAGTGCTACTCTGCCCGAGGCATTGAGGTGGTTGCCGCCAACAATATTTTGCAGACCTTCTTTAACGTGTTCTCGGTAGCCTTTATGGCGGTAGGTGTTGCCATTGGAATTCTGCTCGGTCAACAGCTGGGCGCCAAGGATGAAAAAGGAGCGATGGATACCTGCCGTAAGCTTATAATGTTCTCGGTGCTGGTTAGCATTGTTGTGGGCGCGGTATTTTTTGTTTGTGCCTTCTTTATACCAAGGGCATATAATTACCCTGAGCAGGTTCGGCTTACCGCAACACATCTTATGCAGATTTGCGCCGCCTTTATGCCTATTGAGGCCTTTGCCCACGCCACCTATTTTACCCTGCGCTCAGGGGGAAAGACCCTTATTACCTTTGTGTTTGACAGCGGCTTTATCTGGCTTGTAAGCGTGCCTGTGGCCTTTATGCTGTGCACCTTTACCTCTCTTAATATTCTCTACCTTTACGCAATAGTTCAGCTGGTTAACATTATTAAATGCGTTATAGGCTATATCTTTGTTAAAAAGGGTATATGGATAAGAAACATCGTTCAAGAGGTGTAGCAAATAAAAATTAAAAATCCGAAGGGCATTCCCTTCGGATTTTTTTAATGGAATATTTCTTTGAGCCCAATTAACAGTTCCTTTTCGGGGGCTTTGAAAATTACAGGCTCACTTTCCGCACAAGGTGCATTTATCGGGGTTGTGGCACCAGGCGCAGTTTAAATTACAGCCCTTAAAAACACCGTGGTACGAATACCCGACCCATCCACAAAGGAGCCGCGCTCAATATCAAAAATCATTCCTTCGCTCAACGCTATCACCTTTTTTCTATCTGTATTTATTATATCAAATTATACGGTGTGGTACAAGTAATTTTATCCGTTGACAAATATCCTTAATGCAAAAAGAGTGCATTATACCTGCTGCAGCTTGCTTTTTTGGTATTTGTGTGGTGTCATACCCGTTTGGTTTTTAAAGCATTTAATAAAATATGAGCAATCCCCAAAGCCGCTTTCATAGCAGGCATAGGTAACGGTTTGGCCCGCGTCCAAAAGCTTTTTGGCGTGGGCTATTTTTCTTGCCCTGATGTAGGCGTTCATAGCTATGCCTGTGTGCTCCTTAAAAAGGGCAGAAATATAGGGTAGGGAAAGGTGAAATTCCTCGGCTACGTCGCTGACACCCACGATGGTGGTTAGACGTCTGTCAATAAAAGCGAAAATATCCTTTATTACAGGGGGCAGGCCGGCGGCAGTGCTTGTAGCGGTAAGGGGAAGGGCACCGCCGATATAATAAATAAGCTGTGTTATAAGGGAAAAGGGCAAAAGTCCCGTAGAGTCCTTTAAAAAAGCTTCCTCAGTTTTGTAAAGAATCTGGGTTATCTGCTTTTTTGTATGGTCATCTAAGGAAAGCAGGGCCCCTGTACCGCCTAAAAGCTTGTCTGTGGGGTTGGGAGAAAGGGCGCAAAGGGCGTTAGTGGGAATAAGCATATAAAAACGCTCGTAAAGGGCAGAGGTTTTAATTACCGCCTTGTGCACCTGATTGGGACGTATCAGTACAACGTCATCGGGCTTTAAACTAAAGCAGGCATCCTCCACAATATAATCGGCATTACCGTTTATAAAGAAAAATATCTCAATATGGTTGTTAAGATGAAGGCTGTGGGCACTTGTGCTGTCCACGCTTTTTTTGTGGGCAAAGGTAATGGCCTCGCCCTCCTTTAAAATATTGCTTTTGTATTCGCGAAAAAAATTATCCACCGTTATCACCTTAAAAAAATACTATTTTTTCCTAAAAATATTATATAAATAAGATTTATTTTATTATATTATCAAGTTATAAAAAAGGCAAGGAGCAAAAAATGTATATATCAATTTTTTCCGATGAATTTTACAAGGACGTATATCAGGTACTGCCCATTATAAAGGAATGGGGAATGAAATACGTTGACCTTAGAGGAATGATAAACGGCAAGCCCATTGAGGAGCAGACCGAGGAAGAGCTTATAAGGCTGAAAAGCACCCTTGATGAGTACGGTCTGAAGGTGGGGGTTATACAGTCCTCCCTTTGTAAGGTGCATCTGCCTGATGAGGCAGGGCAAAAGAAGGAACTGGAAAAGCTGGAGGGGATTATAAGAGCCTGCAATATTTTGGGCACCCGCCTTGTGCGAAGCTTTTTCTATTGGCAGCATAATCAGAATGACCCTGCCTGCGGAGAACTGGCAATGCGTCCTGACGCCCTATCTAAGGTGCTGTCTATGTTTGCTCCCGTTGCAAAAAGAGCAAAGGAAGCAGGACTTGTACTAAGCTTTGAAAACTGCGGAACTACTCCCGATGAGGTAATATGTGTATTGGAGGCCCTGAATGAGCCTGAGTGGGGTATGGCGTGGGATATTTCCAATATGTTTGAGCTTCTCCCCGAAGCAAAGGGAGATTGTGTGGAATATTTCACAAAAGCCTTAAAATACGCAAACAGCATACACGTTAAGGCAAGGGGAGTGCCCGCAATTGGCGAGCTTAACAGTAAAAAGGTTTCCTGGGAGCGTGTGCTGGCAGGAGTAGCGGTAACGGGAAAGGATATGCCTATATCTATAGAGACCCATACCCCCGCCGCCTCGGGCCTTGATAGGGAAAGCACCTGCAAAAGGGTTTTCGATTATATTAGCGGTGCCCTTCCTGCCTCTGCCCCGGGAGATATGAAAACCGCCCTTGCTCCTAAAATCACCTTTAACCGCCCCTACTCTCAGGACCCCGTGCGTATGGTGGTTGTAGGCCTTGGTATGGGTAAAACTCGTTGTGCCCAGATAAAAAACACCTGCGGAATACAGCTTTACGGTGTTTGTGATATAAACGAGGAAAAGGCAAGGCAGGTGGGTGAGCTTTACTCAGTACCCTACAGCACCGATATAAACACCTTTTTAAAAGACCCAAAGGTAGAGGCAATGTACGTTGTTACCCCTACGGGTACCCATTGTGATATTGCTATGGAGTGCTTTAAGGCAGGCAAACACGTGCTTACCACCAAGCCTATGGACGTAAACTATAAAAAGTGTGACAAGGCCATTGCCATGGCTCGGGAAAAGGGTCTGCTTTTTGGAGTGGATTTCGACCTGCACTTCCGTGGTCCCTTAACCGAGCTTGCCCGTGCCGTAGACTCAGGCTTTTTCGGACAGAGCGTAAAAGGAGCGAATATAACCCTTAACATTCGCAGAGACCAAAAATATTACGATGAAAACGGAAAATGGCGCGGCACCTGGTCAATGGACGGGGGAGGAGCGCTGAGCAATCAGGGAATCCACGAAATTGACCGCCTTATAACCATATTAGGCTTTCCTGATGAGGTGCGGGCAACCACCGAAAAACAAACCTTTAATATTGAGGCAGAGGATTACGGCACCACCTTATGGCGTTATAAAAACGGCAGTATGGCACAGTTTACCGTCACCACCTCCTATGTGGCCTCCTCCTGGTACTGTCGCGTGGAGGTATACGGTGAAAGGGGAGCCTACCTTAACGTTAGCGGCGGCGGAGAGGGTGACCGCATTTGCTGGTATAAGGACGGCAAATGGAGTGAGACCTCGCCCATAGCATATAAAAGAGAATGGCAGCAGGGAAGTGATAATTTTGCCTATTGTCTGCGTACAGGCGCTCCTCTTTTAGTGGATGCAAAGCGGGGCAGAAACGCAAGGTATATTCTTGATAAAATGTACGAAAGCAGTGCCGCAGGTGGCAAATGGATTAAAATAGAAAAGGATGAACTGCTGTGAGCCTGATTTATTGGATAGCCCAGGCGCTGGGTGGTGCGGCAATAATTGATTCCTTTATAATATTTCAGCAGACAAAGCGAAGAAGGCTGCTGGCCCTTAAAATGCTGCAGGATATTTTATGGCTCTCCCACTACGCGCTGTTGGGCGCTTGGTCGGCGGCGGCAACGTCGGCAATATGCTTTTTCCGCGGAATTGTCTTTTACAATAGGGATAAAAAATGGGCTTCCTCCATACTTTGGCTGTTGGGCTTTATAGTAATGTACGTAATATCTGCCGCCTTAACCTATCAGGATTTGTTCAGCCTGTTTCCTGCCGTAAGCTCAACACTTTCTGCAGTGGCCTTCTGGTGCAAGGAGCATAAAAAAACCAAGGCGATTTCCATTTGTGCCTCAATATGCACCCTAATTTATAACATCACCCATGCAAGAAGCATTACGGTATACGTAGGCACCCTAATGACAATATCCTCCTCGGCAATCTCCCTTATAAGGACAAGAAAAAAGAAGTCGTGAATATTCACGACTTCTTTTATTGCTTTTGGCTTATCTTTCACGCTTGTTTCTAAAACCCTGACGCTTGCCGTGGGGCTTTCTGGGAGCCTCATCCTCAGCACCCTCCTCAACAACTGCGCCTTCAATCTCAACAAGAGCATCTCTGCGGGAGAGGTTAAGTCTGCCCTGATCGTCAATCTCGGTAACCTTAACAATAACCTCGTCACCAACGTTAACAACGTCCTCAACCTTTTCAACACGCTTAACGTCAAGCTTGCTGATGTGAACAAGACCTTCCTTACCGGGAGCAATCTCAACAAATGCGCCAAAGCTCATAAGACGGGTAACCTTACCCTTATAGATTGCGCCGATTTCGGGGTCGTTAGCGATGGTTTCAACAATCATCAGAGCGCGTTTTGCATCGTCACCGTCAACAGCGGTAATGAATACCTTACCGTCGTCATCAATGTCAATCTTACAGTTGCAGTCTGCCTGAATCTTCTGAATAACCTTACCGCCTGAACCGATAACCTCACGAATCTTATCGGGGTGAATGGTGGTCTGAAGCATTTTGGGAGCGTATTTTGAAAGCTCGGCACGGGGCTCGGCAATAGCCTTGAGCATAACGTCGTCAAGAATGGTAAGACGAGCCTTGTGTGTCTTTTCAAGAGCCTCTTTAATGATAGCGGGGGTAAGACCGTGAACCTTTAAGTCCATCTGGATAGCGGTGATACCTGTCTTGGTACCTGCTACCTTAAAGTCCATATCGCCGAAGAAGTCTTCAAGACCCTGAATGTCAACCATAGTCTTGAACTCATCACCCTTGGTGATAAGACCACAGGAGATACCTGCAACGGGAGCCTTAATGGGAACACCTGCATCCATAAGAGCAAGGGTAGAACCGCAAACGGAGCCCTGTGAGGTAGAACCGTTGGAGGAAAGAACCTCGGAAACAAGACGAATGGTGTAGGGGAACTCAGTTTCACTGGGAATAACGGGAACAAGTGCGCGCTCAGCAAGGGCACCGTGACCGATTTCACGTCTGCCGGGGCCGCGTGAAGGCTTGGTTTCGCCTACAGAGTAGCTGGGCATATTGTAGTGGTGAATGTAACGCTTGGTATCCTCGTTATCAATACCGTCAAGAATCTGAGAATCACGGATAGAACCGAGAGTTGCAATGGTAAGAACCTGTGTTTGACCACGGGCAAAAAGACCTGAACCGTGAACACGGGGAAGAATGCCAACCTCACTGTAAAGAGGACGGATTTCATCCATACCACGACCGTCAACACGCTTGCCCTCGTCAAAGAGCCAACGGCGAACAATCATCTTCTGAAGCTTGTACATACACTCGTCAAGCTTTGCAGTCTCGTCGGGATACTGCTCGTCAAGTTTCTCATGTACGCGGTCGTAAATAGGACGAAGACGCTCGTCACGAACAAGCTTATCATCGGTATCAAGAGCTAACATAACGTCGGCCTCAGCCTCGGCGCGAACGGCCTCGAACATTTCTTCACTGGGGTCGGTGTTCTCAAACTCAAACTTAGCCTTGCCAATTTCGGCAACAATACCGTTGATGAATTCAACAATCTTCTGGTTAGCGGCGTGACCCTGCATAATACCGTCATACATAACGTCGTCAGGAATCTCGTTAGCGCCTGCCTCAATCATAGCAACAAGGTCTGCTGTGGAAGCAACGGTAACCTGCATCTGGCTCTTTTCAGCCTGCTCGGCGGTGGGGTTGATAACAATCTCACCGTCAACGTAGCCAACGCTAACGCCACTGATGGGGCCCTCCCAAGGAATATCCGAAATGGAAAGGGCAATGGATGCACCAATCATACCCGTAATTTCGGGTGAACAGTCGGGGTCAACCGACATAACGGTACAAACCAGGGAAACGTCGTTTCTCATATTCTTGGGGAACAGGGGACGAACGGGTCTGTCAATAACACGGGAGGCAAGAATTGCCTTGTCGGTGGGCTTACCCTCACGACGGGTGAAGGAGCCGGGAATCTTACCTACAGAATAAAGCTTCTCCTCAAAATCAACCGAAAGGGGAAGGAAGTCAATGCCGTCACGGGGCTTTGCGGAAGCGGTAGCGGCACAGAAAACGGCAGTCTCGCCATAGCGGACAAGACAGGAGCCGTTGGCAAGCAGACCCATTTTACCGGTTTCAACGGTTAAGGGACGGCCTGCGAGTTCGGTTTTGTAAACCTTAAAATTCTCGTACATAGTTTTTACCTCCAATTTTTTGGGGCATCATCGGTTAGCAATAAATCCAACATCAAGGGCCTTGGTGCTCGATTTACCGCTAAACCACGATAATACCCTTTTACATTATTTATTACAATAAGGCAGACCATGGTATGATGAGCAGTCGTAGCAAAGTTTGGTTTTGGAGTTACAAAATTACCTGTGTATTCGTATAAAAATCTTGAAATACGCGTGTATTTCTGCATTTTTCTACTTCGCCACAGAAAATTTTGTAAAACTACAAAACTGCAAAGCACTTTAAATTGAGAATTTTGAATGGTAGTCAAGGCAAAAACACACAGTGATGCGAGCGCATACTGTGTGTTTTTAACAAAGAATGCCGTCAAAATTCCGCGATTTAAAGCAATGCTTTGTTACGGCTGCTCATCATACTAGCCTGCCTTTTTTGTAATCAAATTACTTACGGATACCAAGCTTCTTGATGATAGCACGATATCTTTCAATGTCAACCTTTGCAAGATAGGAAAGAAGGTTACGTCTGTGACCAACCATCTTAAGAAGACCGCGGCGGGAATGATGGTCCTTCTTGTGAACCTTCAGGTGCTCGGTAAGCTCGTTAATACGAGTGGTGAGCAGTGCGATCTGAACCTCAGGAGAACCGGTATCGCCCTCGTGAGTTGCATAGGTTTCAATTACCTTTTGCTTTTCGTCTTTAAGCATTTTCTACACTCCTTTTATTATTTTTATTCCGTAAACCAAGCAAAGGGTTAAAGTGCATCCTACATAGGCAGGCAAACGCCCTGAGCATAGTAAGCGGTTATAAATGAGTATACCATAATTCCCACAAAAAGGCAAGTACCATATTTTGTGGTTTGAAAAATTTATTCCCCTATATAGGTAAATCTTTTAAAGGTTTTACCGTCGCGGGTGATTTCCTCGTCCCACATTGCTTCGGGACGCACCCAGATTTCATTCTCTCCGTACTGTGCCTGATATACCACCATATTTTCAAGAGTTTCGCTGTTTTTGGCGGTGAAAAGCACGCGGTAGGTATTGCCCTTAAAGTGCTTATACAGTCCCTTTTTTACCATAGCATCACCTATTTGCAAAACTCATACATAGCGCGGTAGCACATATATACGTCAAGCTTTGCGGTGGTCTCAAAGGGGGCGTGCATTGAAAGCACGGGAACGCCAAGGTCCACAACGTCAACCCCTAAATTGGCAATATACATAGCAACGGTGCCGCCGCCACCCATATCTACCTTGCCAAGCTCACCCGTCTGCCAGATTATGCCGGCCTTATCCAGCATATTTCTAACAAAGCCAACATACTCCGCAGAGGCATCACTTGTGCCTCCCTTGCCTCTGGCGCCGGTGTACTTGGTAACCACAACGCCGTAGTTTAAAAAGCTTGCGTTTCTGCGCTCCATAACCTCCTGGAAGGTGGGGTCGGTGCCTGCGTTAACGTCGGCAGAAAGGCATTTTGAACTTCTAAGAGCAACACTTCCTCTGCCACCCTGCATAACTGCAAGGTCATCGGCAAGGTCACGTAAAAAGTCGGAGTTAAGGCCTGTGTTACCGTCGGAGCCAACCTCCTCCTTATCGGCAAGAATGGCAATTACGGTATAGGTGGGGTCATTTATATCCATGGCCGCCTTAAGGGCAGGGTAGGCGCAAACACGGTCATCCTGACCGTATGCGCCGATAAGTGAACGGTCAAAACCAATATCACAAGCATTAAAAGCAGGCACAAATTCAAACTCTGCCGCTCTGAAATCTGCTTCTTTAAAGCCATATTTTTCGTTGATAATCTTCATAAGATTAAGTTTAACTGCTTCTGAAACGCTATCATCTTTAAAAGGACGAGAGCCGATTAAAATGTTAAGTTCTTCGCCTTTAATTCCTTCAGATAATGTGCGTTTGCCTTGCTCAGCGCCTAAATGTGGCAAAAGGTCAGTTATAACAAATTTAGGGTCG
>JAZSEH010000038.1:0-7092 GCA_045531585.1 Acutalibacteraceae bacterium | reverse complement strand
ATGATGTATGCCTTACGGCATATTATGGAACGGATATTATATCATATTTTCACGAAGTGGAAATATATCATGCGGCAAAGCCGTATATCATATCTCGTCAGAGATATATCATTCATTACGCACCGAAAAACATTTGCCTATTTTCGGCAAATATTTACCTTTCTCAAAGTATGTAACCCACTATGACACTTTCAAATTTTGAAAGTGCCATTTTCTTTTGCATAGAAAAACGGAGGACACTTCTTTACGAAGTGTCTCCGTTTGCACAGCCTTTTTGTTAATTTAAAATATAAATTTCAACGCTTCTTCTGCCGAAGGCAACACACTGTGCCTCGCTGGTCATAAACAGGTCAACGTTGTAGGGGTACTTCTTTGTAAAGCCGCCTGTATCGGCTGCAACGGCGTAGCCGTACATATATTTACCGTCAGAGGACTTAATAAACATCTTAGTACCGTAGGGGATAAAGTTGGGGTTAACCGCAATGTAGCCGGGCTGGGGTGCAACGCCTGTGGAGCAGTTGTTACCGGTGTAGGTGTAGGCCGTAGCGGTAACGGTGATGTGCTTTTTGTAGTTCACAGGAACATTGTTGGCGTCCAACTCAATGGGGGTTGATGGCATAAGTGTAGACATAGCCCCAACGCTTGCGGTGTTGGTTACCGCCTGAGCCTTTTTATTGGAAGGCTTTTTCTCGGTAACGTAGGCACTTTTGGTGGAAAGAATTTCGGTTTCAACAACGTTGCCGTTTACCAGCTTTCTCTGGCAGGTAACAATGGTGTTGGTCTTTTTGTCGGTATAGGTTTCGGTTTTGTAATCAACGTCAACAATATCAATATACTGGGTATCGTTAACCGCTGAATCAAGGGGAAGGTTTACAATATCGTGCTTATCAAGGGTAATGCCTGCAAGAGTAATAACGTCCTTCACGGTGCCCTTGGCAAAGGTAACCTCGGTAGTTTCCTCGTTAAGGGTAACGTAAACGGGGAAGGTGTTTATTATCTTAATGTTTATTTTGTTGCCGTTTTTCTCACTGCCGTCCAGCACGTAGGTGCCTTCCTTAAAACCACCAAGGGTAAGAAGCTCCATAGTATCGGTTTTATTGGATTTAAAGGTAACGGTGCTTTTTCCTGTGGAAATGCTTACGGTGTTTAAGGTCTGCATAATGGCAAATACCGAAAGCACGGTGCAGGCAGCCAGAACAGCCGCAGTGGCTATGCGGGCAATAACGCCGCGACTTAATTTTAAGTGATTTAGTATACTCATTAAATAACTCCTTATTTCCTGCAGATTTTGTTACAGTTCAGTAACTTTTTTGTATTTTGCAGGTCCAAATTGCTATGTTTTTGGGCTTGGTCATCACCGAGAAGCCATTATAATCAACAAAAAATGAAATGTCAAGGGGCGAAAATGGTCGCTTTTTTGTGTAATTTTAACAAAAGTTACAAAAGAAACAAAAAGGTTACAACTTTGTAACCTTAAAAACACCGCGTTTTTTGGTAATTTTTGGTAATGACTTTGTGCAAACCTACAATTTTGCCCTGTGGGGAGGGACATACACCCTTAATATGGGTCATTTTAAGTCAAAATATACCATAAAAACAAAAAATATTGCATTTATTACTTTACAAACACAATATATTGTGGTAATATAGGTGAGGTAAAAAAATAAGACTTTCTTTAATTTCGGTACAGCGATGCCGCAAGAGTGTATTTATATATATGTATATTGCCCTTGTATCCCAAGTTATTACCGTAAAAAAAGGGAACATATAATTAAAAAACACTTTCGCCGGCACAATGTCGGCGTTTTTTTATGAGAGGAAGTGGGATTTTGGCGCAGTGCAAAGCCGTTTTAATGGATGAAGCGAGCATAGAGCGTGCCCTTAAGAGAATTTCCCATGAGATACTTGAGAGGAACAAGGGCTGTGAGGATGTGTGCCTTATAGGCATCCGCCGCCGCGGCGTGCCTCTTGCTCACCGTATTGCCGACTACATATATAATATAGAGGGCGCAAGGGTGCCTGTAGGCAGTCTTGATATCACCCTTTATCGTGACGATTTAAGCGAGCTTGCCGATAGTGCGGTAATAAACAGCACCGATATTCCGTTTTCCGTTAAGGGGAAAAAGATAGTGCTGGTGGACGATGTGCTTTACACCGGCAGAACCGTCCGCGCCGCCTTAGAGGCGGTGATAAGAACAGGCCGCCCCTCTATGGTTCAGCTTGCTGTGCTTATTGACCGCGGTCATAGAGAACTGCCTATACGGGGGGACTATGTGGGCAAAAACGTGCCCACCGCAAAAAGCGAGCGTGTTTTTGTTAAGATACCGCCTGTGGATGACTCCTGCTCGGTAGAGCTTTACGAGGGTTAAATTAAGGTCACCTACCTTATTTAATATAAAAAATAAAAAAATGGGGGAAAATGAAAAAATGAAAATGATCTACAATGTAAAAGACCGTCCTAAATTCGGTCAGGTTATCGTGTTTGCTATCCAGCAGCTTCTTGCCATTATGGCGGCTACTCTGGTAGTACCGGTAATCACAGGCCATGGTATGAGCTCTGCCGCCGCTCTTTTTGGCGCAGGTCTTGGTACTTTGGTTTATCTGCTTTTCACTAAGTTCTCAAGTCCCGTATTTCTTGGCTCTTCCTTCGCATTCTTAGGCTCCATGGCCGCTGCCTTTGCAGGCGGTGTAAGCGCACAGCTTGGCTATGTTGGTCTGATTCTCGGTGCTGTGTTCGCAGGCCTTGTGTACGTTATTATTGCTCTTGTCGTTAAATTTGTAGGTGTTGGCTGGATAAACAAGCTTATGCCCGCAGTTGTTATCGGCCCCACAGTTGCAATAATCGGTCTCTCCCTTGCAGGCAACGCTATCGGCGATCTGCAAAAGGGCGGCGTTATGAACGCTGAAGGCGCACCCACCGCAAATGTTCTCCTTTGTGTACTTATCGGCCTTGTTACCTTAGCAGTTACAATGCTCTGCTCCACCTACGGCAAAAAGACCGCAAAGCTCATTCCCTTTATCATTGGTATTCTTGCAGGCTATGCAGTAGCCGCTATCTTCACCGTTATCGGTATTGCTACAAATAACCCTGCACTTCAGGTTATCGACTTTGGCAAATTTACCGCTCTTGTTGCTGACGGCGTTGGCGTTAAAACCTTCTTTGCTATTCCCGAGTTTACCTTCCTTACTGCCTTTGGCGGTATCGGTGAGTTAAACGGCGCCTACATCGGCACCATTGCTGTAGCCTATGTTCCCGTTGCATTCGTTGTATTTGCTGAGCATATTGCCGACCACAAGAACATCTCCTCAATTATAGAGAGTGACCTTCTTGAGAATCCCGGTCTCCACAGAACCCTTCTTGGTGATGGCGTTGGCTCAATGGTTGGCGCCTTCTTCGGCGGCTGCCCCAACACCACCTACGGCGAGAGCGTTGCCTGCGTTGCTATTACCAAGAACGCCTCTGTTGTTACCATTTTAGGTGCTGCAATCGGCGCTATCATCGTTTCCTTCTTCAATCCCTTCGTTGCCTTCGTTAACTCCATACCTGCCTGCGTAATGGGCGGCGTATGTATGGCACTTTACGGCTTCATCGCCGTTTCGGGTCTTAAGATGATTCAGAAGGTTGACCTTGAGGACAATGCAAATCTCTTCACCGCTTCTGTTATTCTCATTGCAGGCATCGGCGGCCTTACCCTTTCCTTCGGTAAGGTTACCCTGACCTCCATCGCCTGCGCACTTATCCTTGGTATTCTTACTAATGTAATGCTTCAGGGTAAGAAAAAGGACGCTGAATAATACAGGGTTGTCTCAATAAGCGCAGATCAAAAGGAAAAGAAAAATAAACTGTCTTGTGGAAAAGGTTATTTGTCTGCAAGACAGTTTTCCTTTTTTAAAGGTGAAATTCTTCGAATTTCGAAAATATATCTTTTCCTTTTTAAGGCTTTTTCCGACACTTGGAGTATACACATACGCCTACCGTGTCGGAGAAAAGCCTTTCTGCATCTTATTGAGCCAATCCCCATTTTTTAGTTGAAAAAATTCTCTTATATATATATAATATGTATATACAAAAAGGTGGTGAGAAAATGACCAAGGTTATGGCGGCTATGAGCGGCGGCGTGGATTCCTCTGCCGTGGCAGTTTTACTTAAAAATGCAGGATACGAGGTTTTTGGCGGAACCCTGCGCCTCTACGATGTTAATGGTGAAATTTCTAAAGATATTGCCGATGCAAAAAGTGTTTGCGAAAAGCTTCAAATTCCTCACTATACTTTTGATTTGCGAGGAGAATTTGAACAAAAGGTCATTTCTCCCTTTATTGATATCTATTTATCGGGCGGCACACCTAACCCCTGTATTGAGTGCAATAAGCATATTAAATTCGGTGGACTTTTAGACTGTGCAATGAAGAGCGGTGCAGAATATATTGCCACAGGCCACTACGCAAGGATTAAAAAACAGGGGGGCAGATACCTTCTGTGCCGCGGTGCGGATTACAGTAAGGACCAAACCTACGTGCTTTACGGCCTAACGCAGGAACAGCTTTCCCGCACCCTTTTGCCCCTTGGTGAGCTAAGTAAAGCCCAGGTAAGACAGCTTGCTGAAAACAGCGGTCTTATTACCGCCCACAAATCCGATTCACAGGACATTTGCTTTGTGCCCGACGGGGACTATGCCGCCTTTATGGAGCAACACCGTGGCTTTAAGGCAGCCTGCGGAAATTATATTGATGAAAACGGAAATATTTTAGGGGAGCACAAGGGAGTTATACGATATACCATAGGTCAGCGAAAGGGCCTTGGAATTGCCCTTGGGAAGCACGCCTTTGTGCTTAATAAAAACGTTGAGAATAACACCGTAACCCTTGGGGACGAAGGCGCCCTGTTTAAAAACAGGGTGGAGGTTTCGGATGTTAACTTTATCCCCTTTGATACCTTGAAGGAGCCCATAAGGGTAACGGCAAAGCTCAGGTACCGTCACCAAGAGCAGCCCGCCACAATTCATCCTGTGGATGGAAACAGCGTGGTTATTGAGTTTGATGAGCCCCAGCGCGCCCCAAGTCCCGGTCAGGCGGCGGTGTTTTATGACGGAGAAACGGTAATCGGAGGAGGAACAATTAGATGAACGAAACAGTAAAGCAGACAATGTCTGCCCTTGAAAGGAATAATATAAAAACCTTTTATGCCGAAACGGCACAGGAGGTTTTGCCCATTATTAAAACCCTTATTAAAAAGGGTGACGTTATTGCCTGCGGCGGCTCCACCTCCATAAAGCAGGCAGGAATAATGGAGCTTATAGAAAACGGCGACTATAATTTTTATGACCGAAACGCCCAAGGCTTAACCCCTGAGCAAAGGGATAATATATATGCTGTCACCGTTAATGCGGATGCGTATTTTTGCTCCAGCAATGCCGTTACAAAAAAGGGTGAGCTTGTTAACGTGGACGGCTTTTGCAACCGTATTGCCTCCATTGCCTTTGGCCCTAAAAGCGTAATTATGGTGGTATCCGTAAATAAAATAGTTGATGACATTCCTGCGGCGGTGCTTCGTGTGAAAACCGTTGCCGCACCTAAAAACTGCGTAAGGCTTGGCAAAAACACCTATTGTGCCAAAATGGGTGAGTGCGTGAGCATCGGTCAGGGCCTTGGTACCGAAATGACTGCAGGCTGTGACAGCAGTGAGCGTATCTGCCGCAACTATATAATAAGCGGAAAACAGGGTATAAAGGACAGAATAAAGGTAATATTCTGCGGTGAGCCCCTTGGATACTAAAGCCTTGCCCCGCCGTGGGCTTATATTTAAATTAAAATGCTTTGCCGCCAACAATACAGTTATGCTTATTGCCCTTGCGGCGGCGCTTATAACAATTCCCTTTGTGCCCGTTGACAGGGAGTATATAGGTTATTTTGATTTTAAGACCTTAACCTGCCTTTTCTGCGTGCTGGCGGTGGTATGTGCCCTTAAAAATATCGGATTTTTTCGCTTTCTTGCCCATAGCATAGTAAAGCGCTTTGGCAATATACGCCGCTCTATAATTGCCCTTATATACATAACCTTTATCGGCTCAATGCTTATTGCCAATGATATGGCGCTGATAACCTTTTTACCCCTTGGCTATTTTGTGCTTTCAACAACCGATAAGCGTGAGTATATGGCCTTTACCTTTATAATGCAGAACATTGCCGCCAACCTTGGCGGTATGCTTACCCCCTTTGGCAATCCCCAAAACCTTTATCTGTATACAAAGTATAATATCCCCACATTGGAATTTATGGGGATAATGGCACCGCCCTTTTTGATTTCGGTGGCGCTTATAACGGTGTGCTGTTTTATTTTTGTAAAGCCCCAAAAGGTTACGGTGGGTGATGCGCAGTTTAACCCACCTGTTAAACGAACTGTGCTTTACCTGCTGCTTTTTGCTTTGGCAATAGCAATAGTTTTTCGTGGAATACCCTATATAATAGGTCTAATTCTTATCCCTGCGGTACTTATCTTTGCCGACCGTAAGGCACTAAAGGCGGTGGACTACCCGTTACTGCTTACCTTTGTATTTTTCTTTATATTTGCAGGAAATATGGCAAGAATAGATGTTATAAGGGATTTCTTTTCTTTTCTTATGGAAAAAAGCACCCTTATTTTCTCGGTGATTTCCTGTCAGATAATTTCCAACGTACCCTCGGCAATATTGCTGTCTCAGTTTACCGAAAACTACAGGGAGCTGCTCCTTGGTGTAAATATAGGTGGCGTTGGTACCCTTATTTCAAGCCTTGCCTCCCTTATAACCCTTAGGGAGTATATGGCGCTGAATCCCGGCAAGACCCTGTCCTACGTGGTAAGGTTTACGCTGTTTAATTTCTTTTTCCTTATTGTGCTTACCTTTCTTTGCTATCTAATGTAATGAAAATAGGTTGGTGAAAAAGCGATTATCATTATAAAAAAGCTCCGCAGAAATGATATGCACCCCAAAAGTTAGACACTTTTGGAGGTGCATATTTTTATGGGTAAAACAGGAAGAAAAAATAAAGTTTATAGTGCGGAATTCAAATTACATGTTATAATGGATATGCGAGAACATCATATGGGATACAAAG
>JAZSEH010000035.1:0-15894 GCA_045531585.1 Acutalibacteraceae bacterium | reverse complement strand
CAAGCCGCAGGCTTGGTATATCACCAGCCCCAAAGGGGCTGTATATCATCCATCGCCTTGCGATGGTATATCATCACGGCAAAGCCGTGTATAAGTTTTCCTGCGGTTTGATGTGATGCAACACTGCGTGTTGATGATATGCAATTCCTGCGGAATAGATGATATACAAGGCTTCGCCTTGATTTGTTTGCTGAAAAGTGATATAATCTGATAAACAAGAATTTGATAAACAGTTCCTATCGTTTGAATCTGAGCAAAGGAGTTTTGGTACTATATGTGGAATGAAATAAATAATGAAATTGATATCGAAAATTTGATGAAAGAATATAGCGGATTTCACGATAGCTGTATAGTATCAATAAACTATCATAGCGGAGCATTTGTTAATGATAAGGGTGCTATGGCAAATGGCGGATTGCTTGAGCATAGCATTGAAATGATATTACATAGCCTGTGCCAGCGGCAGAAGTCTTAGCGGAAATGCCAGCGAGGTATCCCTTTCGCAAAAGGTATTGTCAGATACTATTTGCGCATATATCCGTAGCAGAAAGGATATGGCAGGGGAAAAACAGTATTATGAAATGAGCAGTATTTTAAATTCCCATAACGTTAAGGATTAAAGAAGGGATTTATAATGAAAAGCAAAAAGGAAGAAATACGAGGCGCACTTTTTTTGGGAGTATTATGCTCCGTTGCTTATCTTGCCGTTTATATAGCAAGAAACATTTTAAGCACAGTAACCCCGCAGATGATAAACTCCGGTGTAACAGAAAGCTATATTGGAAATCTTTCATCGCTGTATTTAGCTTTTTATGCCATTGGACAGCTTATAAACGGGGTGCTTGGAGATAAAATCAAAGCACGGTATATGATAAGCTTTGGTCTTGGTCTTGCAGGTGTTACCAATATATTATTGTGTTATTTAATAAACGTACCAAACGTTGCTCTTATAGTATATCCGTTAACAGGCTTTTTCCTTGCAATGATATACGGCCCAATGGTTAAGGTGGTTTCCGAAAATATGAATATGGTTTATGCCTCACGGTGTAGTCTTGGTTATACCTTTTCATCCTATTTCGGTTCTCCCATTGCAGGGGTTATGGCCAGCCTTTTTGTATCGCAGACCGTTTTTAAAGTGAGTAGCGGTATTCTTATTTTAATGGCCGTAGTATTCTTCATTTGTATGCTTTATGCCGAGAAAAACGGAATTGTTATTTATCGCAGGAAGGAAAAAGGAGATAAGACAAAGAGTAGCATAAAAACGCTTATTAAAAGAGAAATCATAAAATATACCCTTGTTTCCATTGTTACAGGCGTTATTCGTACCACCGTTGTTTTTTGGATGCCTACATATTTTACTCAGAATCTTGGCTTTAGTGAAAAGCAATCCGCAACACTTTTTACCGTTACAACCCTTATCATATCACTAACTGCATTTATTACAATATACATATATGAAAAACTAAATCGAAGAAGAAATCTGACTATGATAATTATGTTTGCAATTTCTTTTTTAAGCTTTGTGGGAATGTTTGCAATAAAACAGCCCATAATAAATATTGCACTTTTGGTAATAGGAATCATGAGCGCGAACGGCGCATCCTCTATAATGTGGAGTATTTACTGTCCAAGTCTTTCGGATACAGGTATGGTGTCCACAGCAACGGGTTATCTTGACTTTATAAGCTATAGCGCCGCGGCAGTATCAAGTACAATTTTTGCAAATGCCGTTTCGGATATTGGTTGGAATAAGCTTATTCTTATTTGGGCAGGACTTATGCTGCTGGGCCTTATTGTTGTTATCCCTTATTTAAAAATCAAAAAGCTGAAGCATCATTCGTGATGCCTCAGCTCTTTTTTATTTGTGTAGGTGTATGTCCCGTTACACGCTTGTAAACCGTGCTAAAATAATTTTGGTCGGTAAAATCAAGTGAAAGGGAGGTCTCCTTTACGGTTTTTCCGCCTTTTAAAAGCTCAGTTGCATACTGCATACGTAAGCGTGTGAAATATTCCATAATTCCAACTCCTGCATACCTTGAGAAGGTTTTTTGCAGGTTTATTTCACTCATATTACAAAGCTTTGCTATATCCTTTACACTAAGCTTTTTGGTTATGTTTTCCTGCAGGGTCTTAACTATTGCAGAATAATTAAGTGCGCCTTGGGTAATGGGGGTGTCTCTCAACGTGTTACCTGAAAGCTTGATTAAAAAAAGCTCCAACCTCTTAATAAATTCAAATTTAGAATAGTTTTCTTCTTTTGCACTCTTAACCCAAAGATTCAAATAAAAATTAAAGGTTTTTTTTGCGATCTTATATAGGTCTTTAACTGTAGAAATATCTTCTATTTGGCATACTTTATTGTATGCATTTGGAATATTTTTTCCGGAAAAGGTAAAAACCGCTATAGTCAGCGCCTTGCCGTCAAGACTTGAAAAGTTGTGAAACTGCATTGGTGGATGTAGAATTGCCTGACCTTTTGTAAGGGTGAATACCTTATCATCGGCTGCAACGCTTGCCGTTCCATCAAGCACGCAAACAAGCTCCCAGAAGTTGTGTGCTTCACCATGGAATTTATAATCAGAATCAAATTCTTTAAGAAAGATAGTATACAACTGTTCAATTTGAGGAGTTTGTTCAATTTTGTAGGGCAAGGAAAACACCACCTAAAGTATATAAAATCAAAGATTTAATATATAAACTTATATATACAAAATTTTAAAATGACATTAAAATAGGTTTGTACAGTGAAATTATACCATCTGTACAAGGTTTTGTCAAATAATCTTAATCTTTGAATTTATAATGGAGGTATTATTATGGAACCGCTTAAAGTAATTGTTATCGGCGCAGGCAGCAGAGGTTGTGGTTATACTAATATTATGCAAAAATATCCTGATAAATTTAAGGTAGTTGGCGTTGCTGAGCCCATTGACGATCGTAGAAATTATATAAAGGAATTTCACGGCGTTCCTGAAGAGAACTGTCATCTTACTTGGGAAACAATTCTTAACGTTCCAAAATTTGCTGATATTGCAATCATATCAACAATGGATCAACTCCACACCGCTCCTGCATTAAAGGCGTTAGAGCTTGGCTATGACCTTCTTCTTGAAAAGCCTGTTGCCCCCACACCTGAGGAGTGCGGAATGATTTACAATAAGGCTAAAGAAATGAACGCAAAGGTTATGGTTTGCCACGTTCTGCGTTATACTCCTTTCTATAAAAGATTAAAGGAAATACTTGATGAGGGCACCATAGGTGATATTATATCTGTAGAGCATATTGAAGCAGTTGGTAATATCCATCAATCCCATAGTTTTGTTCGCGGAAACTGGGGTAATTCAGGTCGTAGCTCATTTATGCTTTTGCAAAAATGTTGCCACGATTTAGATATATTACAGTGGCTTCTTGATAAAAAATGCAGAAAAATACAATCCTTTGGTTCTTTAAAATACTTTAAGAGAGAGAACGCACCTGCAGGCTCTCCGGAGCGTTGCCACGAGGGTTGCCCTGTAGGGGATACCTGCTATTATAACGCTATGAAGCTTTATTATGATGATAAGGGTAACAGTTGGTTCCGTGGAAGCGCCTGCGGCACCGCAAAAAATCCTGATGACGAAAAAGTAATGGAGGCTTTGAAGACCACCCAGTACGGAAAGTGTGTATTTAAGTGCGATAACGACGTTGTTGACCACCAGATAGTTAATATGGAGTTTGATGACGATACCACCGTTTCAATGACAATGTGTGCCTTTACTAAGGGCGGCAGAAAAACCCACTTTATGGGTACTAAGGGTGAGCTTTGGGTTAATAATGAAGCTAGGTCCGATGATGAAAAGTTCCTATTCTATAGCTTTGATACTCATTCCTATGAGGTATTGTCGGCACAGGGTTCTCTTGCAGGTAACAGTATTAGTGAAGGTCACGGCGGCGGCGACAGCGGTATTGTTGATGCCCTTTATAAATACGAAACAGGGGAATATACTGCCGAGCAGGTAAGCGAAATTGGAATTTCCTGCAGTAACCACCTTCTTGTTTTTGCCGCTGAGCAATCACGCACCGAGGGTAGCATCGTAGATATTAATGAATACTCCAAGAATTATATGAAGTAATATTTTAGGCTGTCCGGATTACAGGGCAGCCTTTTAATTGTTAATTTTTTCTGTATTATTGACATAGTTCGGCAAAACAAGTATAATGTAAACTGTAGTAATTTTGATTCGAAGGAGCAGTTTATGCATTTATCAAAAAAAATACATAGCCTGATACTTTGCCTTGTAATAGTACTCATTACTTGCTTTTCAAGCACCCCTGCCATTGCGGCTCAGTTGCCCGAATTCGGTACCATTGCTAATTCATCAAATGGTGTAAGGGTTAGAGCCGAAGCCGGTAATTTTAATACCGATGTTGGCGGATTGGCAACGGGCAGACGGGTTAGACTTTTTGAACTTGTAACTGTAAATAATAGTGAACATCCTAAATGGTACAAGCTTCAATCGGTAGATTTTCCCGAAATTGTAGGTTACGTTTCTGCAAAGTACGTTGAGCCTGATGAGATTCTTCCCGAATATTCACCCGATCCCGTTTTTGAGGCGTATCTTACGGCACAAAAATTTCCCGAAAGCTATAAGCCTATGCTTCGTCAGCTTCACGCAGCATATCCCAAATGGGTATTTATTGCCGACCATCTTGAAATGACGTGGGATACCGCAGTTTCTGAGGAAAGCATAGTAGGTCGTAGCCTTATTGAGCGAAGCGTACCCGATTCCTGGAAATCTATGGAATACGGCGCATATGACTGGGAATCCAAGGATTGGATAGGACTTGACGGATATACTTGGGTTGCAGCAAATAAAAGCACGGTGGCATATTTCCTTGACCCGAGAAACTTCCTAAATTCAAGAGATGTTTTTCAGTTCTTTATGCAAACCTACATACCGTCCCTGCAAAATTTGACAGGCCTTAAAAAAATGGTCAGCGGTACTTTTCTTGCCAATTCTTTCCCCGAAAGTGGATACGCAACCTACGCGGATGTTATTATGGAGGCAGCTAAACAGTCGGGTGTAAGCCCGTATATTATTGCTTCAATGATATTAACCGAGCAAGGTACAAACGGTCAGGGAAACAGTATTTCCGGCAATGTTACTGTAGATACCGTTACCATTAAAGGTTACTATAATTTCTTTAACGTAGGTGCCTCACCAGGCAGAGGTCCATACAAAGATTCGGTTCTTAACGGCCTTTATTGGGCAAAGGGCGGTTCATCCAACTCTACCTCTTATTTAAGACCTTGGAATACCAGAACAAAAGCCATAATAGGCGGTGCCATATGGTATTTTGATGAGTACGTTAATCCTAATACTTCCGGCGGTTATACGCTCTATTATAAAAAATTTGATGTGAAAAAAGCGCCCTATTACGACTTCCAATATATGACCAATATCAGGGGTGCATATACCGAGGGCAGTAAGCTTAAAGCTGCATACACTGCGGAAGAGCTTCAAAATGCATTGGAATTCAGAATACCTGTGTATAAAAATATGCCTGATACACTTGCTCCCGAACCCGGTACCACAGGTAGCAACGACAACTATTTAAACTCACTAAGTGTTTCGGACCACCCCTTTTCACAGGAGTTTTCAAAATATACAACAGAGTATGAGCTTATTGTAGAAAATAGTGTTACAAGCATTAAAATAAATGCAACACCCAGCGACAGCAAAGCTACAGTTTCAGGCACCGGCACAAAAAACCTTAACGTGGGAAGTAACGTATTTACGATAACAGTAACAGCTTCAAGTGGTCAAAAAAGAAACTATACAGTTTCCATTACGCGTGAGAGTGCAAACTCTTCAACAAACACTCCTGTAATTGGGACAACAATATATAAAGTTGGAAAATATTTAACAGGTGTAAACATTAATACAAGTGTTTCTTCCTTTATAACAAATATGAAGGTAAAAAACGGCACCGCAAAACTTTTTAATTCTTCAGGAGCAAGTAAAACATCAGGAAATGTTGCAACAGGTGACACCGTCAAAATTTACGATAACCAAAACAAAGAAGTTCTTTCTTATAAAATAGTGATTTATGGTGACTTAAGCGGTGACGGAAAAATTAATTCTCTTGATATATCAAAGATAAAAAGACATATTCTTGAAATTGAATATCTTAAAGATTGTTATTTGGTTGCAAGCGATCCAAGCCGAGATGATAGGGTTAATTCTATGGATCTTTCAAGACTTAAAAGACACATATTGGAAATCGAATTAATTAAACAATAGGGAGAAAAAAAGTGAAAAAGATAATTTTATCATTAATCATTTCAGTATCACTTATTTTGAATGTGTTTTCTGTTTCAACTTTTGCACTGACACAGGGAACTAGCAGTATCGGAGTTAGTGGAACATTAAATCCAGGAAAAACTATAAGTGTTAAGGTGACGATTACTGCTGCGAGAGGTGTTGTGGACAACTTTAATGCTAATGTTAGTTATAGTGCAGAGCATTTGCAGTATATTCCCGCAAATGACAACAAAAGTAATTCAACTGCTGCGGGTGTTGTAAAGATTTTAAATGACGAAGGGAATTCTACAACGAAGTCCCTTACATACACCTTGAGTTTCAAAGTGCTTAAGGTCGGAACCGCGGAATTTAAAGTTTATAATATTGATGCAAATGATGGGGTTAACTTTATTGAAGTCACTGGCACATCTAAGAAAATATCCATCACCAATCCCACCAAATCTTCTGATAACACCTTAAAAAGGCTTAAGGTTGGTGCAGGTACTCTTACTCCAGCATTTTCACCTAACGTAACAGAATATAAAGTAACGGTTCCGTATGATATCGATTATTTTAATATTGATGCTGTTAAAAACCATTCAGGTGCTACCGTGTCATATTCTTCAGGGGATAAGGGACCCAATATTAAGGTGGGTACCACCGTGCGTACCGTTACGGTAACCGCTGAAAACGGTGCGGTTAAAAAATACAATGTTACCGTTACACGTCTTGCACAGGATGCTACCTCCTCCCAGACCTCATCAGAGGTTTCCTCAAATACTTCCTCAGATACCTCCTCCACACCTGAAAACGATCCGCTTAATGTTGTTGTAAACGGCAATGAGTTAAAGGTTGGCGAAGATTTATCTCAGGTTAAAAAGCCTTCGGGTCTTGAGCTTGGAGAGTATAAGTTTAACGGTATAAACGTTCCTTCCTTTAATAATAAATCAGGAACAATAATTGCTTTATATCTTATTGGTGAGCAAGGCTCAGGTCTGTATTTATACAAGCCTGAAACGGATACCTTTGAGCCTCTGTGCATTATAGATTCCGCCACTCAGTTCATAATTCTTTCGGTAAATTCCTTTATCCAGAGTGATATTGTATTTGATACTGAAAAAATATTCAGCCTTTCAACCGTTACAGTTAACGGCAATGAAGTGGCCGCCTATAAATATAAGGATGAAAAGCTTTCAGATTTTGCCGTTGTTTGCGCGCAAAACGCTGCCGGTGAAATGGGTTATTATACCTATGATATATCCGAGGGTACACTGCAAAGATATGTTTCTTCGGGAAACAGTGTTGCTACAGATAGTGTAAATACTTCACTGTTCACCTTTGATACCGATACCTACGTGGTTCTTGGATGTGCCGCACTAAGCCTTATAGCAATAGTTGCAATTATAATCGTTTGGGCTGTAAGACGCAGTCGTGCCAAGGCTTCCCTTATATATGATTCAAGGGATAACGAAGCTGTGTTTGACTGGGAAAACGAGGTAGTCGGCGGCGACGATTTTGAAGAGCCTATAGAGGATGAAAATGATGATGGCATAGACTTTGAAGCATTTTTTAATGAACAGAAAAATGAAGAAAAAGATGCCATACAGGCCGATGATTCAAATATTACTGAAGAAAACGAACAATAATTTATAATATGGGTGTGAGTGTCAATCACCCCTATAACGCTTTGGACATATTATGGAATAAATCTTAGAACCGATGATTAAAATATCTGTCACGGGTCAAGAATATTATTACAAATATATTCGGAGCGTGAAAGAGAATGATTATAAAGCGTGGAGATATTTACTATGCAGACCTGAGCCCCGTTGTAGGCTCAGAGCAGGGCGGCATACGGCCGGTACTTATTGTCCAGAACGATGTGGGGAATCGCTATAGTCCAACCGTAATTGCTGCGGCAATTACCAGTCAACGTGATAAAACAAAGCTTCCAACACATATTCAGGTTAATGCTACAGGCTGCGGTCTTGCTAAGGATTCAATAGTTTTGCTTGAACAGGTTCGCACCATAGACAAGCAACGCCTTAAGGAACGTATGGGCAGCCTTGACGTACATTCAATGGATAGGGTAGACCATGCACTTTCGGTAAGCTTTGGCCTTGATTCAGGTGCATATCCCACCGATAACGTATTATGATAATTTTTAGAGCATTCCAACAAAAAGGAATGCTCTTTATTTTTTTAAATATGCGCATTTTTGCAATGTGTTTGATTAAAGCAACAATGGAAATTTAATTATAAGACCTCTATAATATAATTGAAATAAGAAAGGAGAGTCTTATAATGGAGAATATTAAGATATACGCCTTTGCGGATGAAGCAGGTCAAGCACTTGAAACTCAAATTGCCGCGATGCGCAGAACCAACATTCACGGTCTTGAAATACGCAGCATAAACAATATGAACGTCAAGGATATTTCCCTTTATCGTGCCCGTGAAATAAAAAAAGCCATGGACGATAACGGACTTGAAATTTGGTCGTTAGGTTCTCCTATGGGAAAAATTGGAATAAAGGATAATTTTTATCCCCATCTTGATAACTTCCGCAGATTGCTTGAAATTAACGAGGTATTAGGTGCAAAGGCCTTTCGTCTTTTCAGTTTTTATATGCCTAAGGATGAGGAACCTGAAATCTACCGTGATGAGGTTTTTGACCGTCTGAATCAGTTTGTTGAGGTGGCAAAGGGAACCGATATCCTCCTTTGTCACGAAAATGAAAAGGGAATATACGGTGATAACGCCCAGCGTTGCCTTGATATTCTTAAAAATGTTGACGGTCTTTATGGCATTTTTGACCCTGCAAACTTCATTCAGTGCGGTCAGGATACTGCCGTTGCCTGGGATATGCTGAAGGATTACATAAAATATATGCATATTAAGGATGCCCTTCCTGACGGTACAGTTGTTCCTGCGGGCGAGGGTGCCGGTAATATAGATTCAATCGCTAAAGAATTTATTGCCCGCGGTGGCAGATGCTTTACTATTGAGCCCCACCTCACCGAGTTTATCGGTCTTGCGGGCCTTGAGCGTGAGGGCGATAAAACAAACATAAACAAAAAGCGTTATAACAATGCTGATGAGGCTTTTGATGCCGCAGTTGCCGCCTTCAAAAGAATTTTATAAAGAGGAGTTTTTAATATGCAGCTTGGCGCACAGATGTATACCGTAAGAGAGTATACAAAAAATCTTGATGATTTTGCCGAAACATTAAAAAAAATAGCAGACATAGGTTATAAAACCGTTCAGGTTTCAGGCACCTGTCAGTACGAGGGTGAATGGCTCAACGAACAACTAAAGAAAAACGGCCTTAAATGTGTACTTACTCACTATTCTCCGGATAAAATGATAGAGGACACTAAGGGTACTATTGATTTACATAAAAGCTTTGATTGCCACCGTATAGGTATAGGATATTATGATTTTGCAAAAAAAGGCTTTGATGAGTTCAAGGAGAAATTTCTTCCCGTTGCCGAAAGCTTTAAGGCAGAGGGCTGTAAGCTTTATTATCATAATCATTTTCATGAATTTCGCCGTGATGGTGACAAATTATTGATGGATAAGATATGTGAAATATTCCCTAAGGAGCTTATGGGAATCACTCTTGACACCTATTGGGTTCAAAAGGCAGGAGGCGATCCTGCGTGGTGGATTGAAAAACTTAACGGCTGGCTTTCCTGTGTTCATTTCAAGGATATGAATTTTGAAAGTAAAATGGCTGTTGTGGGTGAGGGTAATATGAACTTTGACCGTATCATTGTCGCTTGCGAAAAGTCGGGCACAGAGTACGCCCTTGTTGAGCAGGATGACTGTAACGGCGAAAATCCCTTTGATTGCTTAAAGCGTAGTTATAATAATCTGCGCAGTATGGGTCTTGAATAAAGTTTAAGGAGTGTTATAAATGGAAAAGGTAAAACTTGGTATAATCGGTATTGGTAATATGGGCAGCGGACACGCAAAAAGCCTTATTGAAGGCAAGGTTGAGGAAATGGTGCTTGCCGCCGTTGCTGATGTTAAACCCGAGCGTATTGCATGGGCTAAGGAAAACCTCCCCGGTGTTGCTACCTTTAACAGCGCAGAGGAGCTTATTGAAAGCGGTATAATTGATGCCGTTCTTATTGCTGTTCCTCACTACGGTCATACAAAGTACAGTATAATGGCTATGAAAAAAGGCTTGCACGTTATGTGCGAAAAGCCTGCAGGTGTTTACACAAAGCAGGTGCGTGAAATGAACGCAGTGGCAGATGAATGCAACGTTGTTTTCGGTATGATGTTCAATCAGCGCACTAATCATATTTACAGAAAAATGAAAGAACTTGTTGAGAGTGGCCGCTTTGGTCAGATTCGCCGTACCAACTGGATGATTACCAACTGGTACCGTCCTCAGTCCTATTATAATTCGGGTGATTGGCGTGCAACCTGGTCAGGTGAAGGTGGCGGCGTTCTGCTGAATCAGTGCCCTCATCAGCTTGATCTATGGCAGTGGATATGCGGTATGCCTAAAACCGTTGACGCGAAGCTTCTTTTCGGTAAATGGCATGATATTGAGGTTGAGGATGACGTTTCTGCTTTTGTAACATATGAAAACGGAGCAACGGGTGTGTTTATAACCACTACCGGCGATGCTCTGGGAACTAATAGATTTGAGATACAGATGGATAAGGGTAAGCTTGTTGCAGAAGGTGGTAAGCTTCGTGTTTGGGAGTTTGAACAAAGCGAGCAAGAATTTTCTGCTACACATACAGCCCCCTTTGGTTCACCTAAGGCTAATGAAATTGAGGTTGAGACTGATGGTCTGGATCCCGAGCATAATGGTGTTTTAAAAAAGTTTGCAGCAGCCATTCTTCGTGGTGAGCCTCTTGTTGCAAACGGTAGGGAAGGTATAAACGGTCTTACAATTTCTAATGCTATGCATCTCTCTGCCTGGACAGGTAAGGAGGTAACACTGCCTCTTGATGAGGACCTCTATTATGAGGAGCTTATGAAGCGTGTTAAAACCTCTCGCCGCAAGGAAAATGTTGTTGAAGTTGTTGCTGATACGTCTTCTTCATACAAAGGTACCTCTGACGAAAAAAAAAGTAGTTGACATTGAGGAACTTAGAAAAAACCGTTGGCAGGTTAAATGGTAAAATTATCCCCGTTACATTTTGTAGCGGGGATTTTACTTATTTAATGTTATTTTTCAGTAATGCTGAAAAAGACAGTTTATCAATAGTAGTATTTTACTTGAAATTATTAAAAAAAAATAGTATAATAAATTGAGTATGTATGCCGCATAATATTTTTAAGAAAAAATAAAAGGCGGCAAAAAGCATGAAAAATGAAAAAAGTTACGATTCGGTTAATACTGATGACGAAAAAAATACGGAGGAAAAAAGAGATAATACCATCAGAGAAATGGGTAGTATAACCACGGCAGATGGAAAGCATCGCATCTTTTGTCTTACTATTATTGGAGAAATAGAGGGCCATAATCTTTCTCCTTCGGGAAGTAAAACCACTAAATATGAGCATATTATACCCCTTCTTGTTTCCATTGAGGAGGATAAAGATATTGACGGTGTGCTTATACTTCTTAATACCGTAGGCGGCGACGTGGAGGCGGGCCTTGCCATTGCGGAGCTTATTTCGGGTATGAAAAAGCCTACCGTATCCTACGTGCTTGGCGGCGGTCATTCCATAGGTGTTCCCTTGGCAGTAAGTGCAAAGCACTCTTTTATCGCACCCTCTGCTACTATGACGGTGCATCCTGTTAGAACAACAGGTCTTGTAATCGGTGTTCCGCAAATGCTTCATCATTTTGAAAAAATGCAAGAACGAATAACAACCTTTGTAGTTAAAAACTCAGGTATATCTGCAAATCGCTTTACCCAGCTTATGATGAATACGGGTGAGCTTGTTACCGACGTTGGTACTGTACTTGACGGAGAGAAAGCCGTTGAGGAAGGTCTTATTGATGAAATTGGTAATTTAAATAAGGTGCTGCGCCACCTGTATAAAATGATAGATGAAAAATAATTTGGAGGAAAATATAATGGCAGCAAAGAAAAAAGGACGTCCCCGTAAGACAAGTGCCACACAGCCTGTAAAGGAAACAAAGAGCACTGCAGGGCGCAGGCAAATGATGGCGGTTTTATGGTTTGCCATAGCAATTTTTTTGGGAGCCGTGCTTCTTTATCCGGGCGGTAACGTATGGCTTACCTTACATAATTTTTTCTTAGGCGTTTTTGGCGTAACAGCATATTTCTATCCTATTCTTATGGGAGCAATCGCTGTCTTTTATGCTATGGATAAGTTTTCAGGCTCTATCACTGCAAAAATGGTTGAGTGTACAGTGCTTGTAATGCTTATAGGTGCTGCCATTGACATTTTCTCAACCAACGTTGAAAAAATGTCTGAGTTTCCGGTTCACCTTGCAACAGCCTTTGATAAGGGCGCAGAGCTTAAAAGCGGTGGTTTTTTAGGTGCTTTAATCGGTAATCCCATTATTCGTCTTTTCGATAAAACCGGTGCAATAATTACCATAATACTGCTAATTTTCGTATTTGTTATGATAATAAGCGGCACCACCCTTATTGCTTTATTTAAAAATCTTGCAAAGCCTGTTAAGAAGATAGAGGAACACGTTGAAAACAGCTTTAACGAGCTTGCTGAGCAGCGTCGTACCAAGGAAAAAGAGCGTGTTAACGTGGATATTCCTGTGGATGATATTCCCGAAAGGCGCCCCAATGCCGCTGAGAGGGAGGATCTTAGCGATAAACAAAAGCGACTTGTTGAAATATATAACGATGCTGAGGAAAATGGATCGGATGGAAAAACTACTGATTCTAAAAAGACAAGAGCAGCAACCGAATCCGGCGAAAAGCTGAAATCGGCACTTGATACCACTAAAAATGAGGAAAAAATCAAGCTTTCCAACGAGGAAAATCAAAAAGAAATTGCTCAGGTTGAAAAGGAAATATCCAGCGGTATAGCAGTTTCTCAGGATACAGGTTATAAATATCCTCCCATATCCTTGCTTAAGGCGGGCGCAAGCTCAGGTGGACTTGACAGCAGAAGCGAGCTGGATGCTACCGCTAATCATCTTGTTGAAACCCTTAGAAGCTTTGGCGTTGAAACAAGGATTGTTGATATTAGCCGTGGTCCTACCGTAACAAGATATGAGCTTCAGCCCTGTGCAGGAGTAAAGATAAGCCGTATTACCAATCTTGCAGATGATATTGCTTTAAATCTTGCCACCGCAGGTGTGCGAATAGAGGCTCCCATACCCAATAAAGCCGCTGTCGGCATTGAGGTTCCTAACAAGGCAAGCAGTGTTGTGGGCGTTCGTGAAATAATTGAGTCACCTGCATTTACGTCCTCTAAAAGCAAGCTGACCGTTGCAATGGGCAGAGACATTGGTGGAAACGTTATAGTAACCGATATTGCAAAAATGCCTCACGGTCTTATTGCCGGTGCTACAGGCTCAGGTAAATCGGTTTGTATAAACTCTATTATTATGAGCCTGCTTTATAAAGCTGCTCCTGATGAAGTAAAGCTTCTTATGATTGACCCGAAGGTTGTTGAGTTGGGAATATACAACGGTATACCCCATCTGCTTGTTCCCGTTGTGACCGACCCAAGAAAGGCGGCAGGTGCCCTTGGCTGGGCCGTTGGAGAAATGGAAAAGCGTTATCAGCTTTTTGCTGCACATAACGTTCGTGACCTTGCAGGCTTTAATAAGATTGCTGAGACAGATCCCACTCTTGATAAGCTACCGCAGATTGTAATTATAATTGATGAGCTTGCTGACCTTATGATGACTGCCCCTAACGAGGTGGAGGATTCCATTAACCGTATAGCCGCAAAGGCCCGTGCCGCGGGTATGCACCTAATTATTGCAACACAGCGTCCCAGTGTTGACGTTGTTACCGGTGTTATTAAGGCAAACATTCCTACACGTATTGCTTTTGCTGTTTCATCACAGGTTGACAGTCGTACAATTCTTGATTCCGCCGGCGCAGAAAAGCTTCTTGGCCGCGGTGATATGCTTTTTAATCCTTATGGTGCATCAAAGCCCTCGCGTGTACAGGGCTGCTACGTAAGCGATGAAGAGGTTGAGGCTGTTGCTGAATACGTAAAGGCTGACCATACAAATGAATATGATGAAAATATTATGTTTGAAATAGAGCGTCAGGCTGCCCAGGATAAAAAGCAGAAAACAGGAGTTGCTGAGGAAGGTTCCGAAGAAGGCGATCCTATGCTTACTCAGGCAATAGAGGTTGTGGTTGAAAACGGACAGGCTTCTACTTCACTTTTACAGCGTCGTTTAAAGCTGGGTTATGCCCGTGCGGCACGCCTTATTGACGAAATGGAGACCAGAGGTATCGTTGGTCCTTATGAAGGCTCTAAGCCTCGTCAGGTTCTTATAACTAAGGCACAGCTTGACCAGGCTCAGGCCGAAGCCGCCGCCGATAATGATGACGATTATTCATCGGATATTGAGGAATAATATATTGAAAAAGAGCTTTAAAAAAATATTCAAGGCAACGGCTACAATAGCTGTTGCCTTGGTCTTAGTATTCAGCCTTGTAATAACCTTTGCAAGAGATGAAAATATTCCCACCTGGGATAATATATTTGTTAGTGTTGGCCTTAAGGAAAGGGCGTTGCCACACACCGCAGAAGATTATGTGGTATTTCTTGACGTTGGGCAGGGAGATAGCACTCTTATTGTAAGCAATGGTAAAACGGCACTTATTGATGCAGGTGAAAGTGAATATTCACATAAACTCTATAGCAAGCTTAGAAGCTACGGCGTGGAAAAAATAGATTTTATGTTGGGCTCACATAATCATTCTGATCACATTGGTGGGTTTGAGTATCTTTTTGAACGGTTCAAGATAGGTAACCTTATGCTAAATTTTAAAAATAGAGCAGAGGATGCTGACAAAGGCTTATCTTCAAGTCTTGGTTACATATGTAAAAGAAATGGAACAACAAAGTACGATCCTGTTCGCAGTGCAGTTATCAATGTAGGTGATTTTGAGCTTACTGTTATAGGCTTTTATCCTGATGCCGTAGGCGAAAATAATCGCTCGATTTTTGTTATGGCCAAGATAGGTGATAAAAAGTTTTTATTCACAGGCGATGCCCAGGAACAATCCGAAAACAGAATTATAAAGGATAGAATAAATATTGATTGTGACGTTCTTAAGGTGGCGCACCACGGCAGCAGTACCTCATCGGGTACTAATTTTTTAGGAAATGCTTCACCTGAATACGCCGTTATATTCTGCGGTGCAAATAACTCCTACGGTCATCCAAACGATAATGTCTTACAGCGCCTTAAAAAAGTTGACGCCAAGGTTTACAGAACTGATATTAACGGAGATGTTGCCTTTGATTTTAACAATAACGAATTAGAAGTTTATACTGAAAAAGCAAGTGAAGAAAAATAAAACAAGCACAGTTCGGGTGCGCGCCATAGTGAAAATTTGGTTTTTCGGGTAAATTTGCCCCAAATCTTGCTGAAAAGCCTCATAATACGACAGTATTACTGCGTTTTTCATCTTCGCTTTGAAAACAAATTTATCCCTACAAAACTGCAACG